>CALFNB010000539.1 GCA_937902425.1 uncultured Acetobacteraceae bacterium
GTCAACTCGATCCGTCAGCGGGAAGGCCACGTGAAGCGGTGGCTGGAACGGGTGCGACCTGATCTGCTGTTCCTGCAGGAGATCAAGTGCGAGACAGCAGCGTTTCCGGCGCTGACGTTTCAGTCGGTCGGCTACCAGTCCGATGCGGTGGGGCAGAAGGCCTATAACGGCGTCGCCGTGCTGTCGCGTGTGCCGTTTCAGGTGGTGCATCGCACGTTGCCCGGCCTGCCGGAAGATGACGCCCAGTCGCGGTATATCGAGGTAGAGGCGGCGGGCCTGACGGCGATTGGGATATATCTGCCGAACGGTAATTCGCGCGGTGACGAGGGCTTCGCTTATAAGCTCGCCTGGATGGACCGGCTGGCCGAGCGCGCGCAAACGTTACTTGATGCGGACGTTCCACTGGTGATCACCGGCGACTTCAATGTCTGTCCCACGGATGAGGACCTCGCGCCGGGTGCGTTGTCGCCTGGCGATGCGCTGCTGCGGCCGGAGACCCGCGCGCGGTTTCGCCGGCTGTTGTGGATGGGGTTGACGGACGCTGTCCGGGCGCTGGATCCGCATGGACGGGTGTTTACGTTCTGGGACTATCAGGGCGCGGCGTGGGAGCGCGATTCCGGTCTGCGCATTGATCACGCTCTGCTTTCGCCCACGGTGGCGGAGCGGCTGATCGCCGCTGATCCGGACCGGGAGGAGCGCAATCAGGCGCAGCCGTCGGATCATGTGCCGGTGGTGATCGAATTGAGTTGAGGGAGCGCCGGGGCTTCCGCCCCTGACCCCGACCAGGGGGCAAAGCCTCTGGTGGGTTCGAAGGCCGAAGCTCTCGCGCTTACTGTTGCGCCGCCGGGCGATGCGGGACGCGCTTCGCGGGAAGTCGCGTTCCAACAATCAGGAGTTTCGGACCGTCAGCATGTCCCCGCTACGGAACGGTGCGCCTCAGTTCGAAACAGAGCTCGCCTTTCGCATCGGTCGCGGTATGCCGCCAGCCGGCACGTTCGTAGAATCGCGCCGCGCGCGTGCCGGGACCCGTGGTCAGCCATATCAGGTCCGTGTGCTGGTCCCAAAGCCATCGCACGGCAGCAGCGAGCAATTGCCCGCCGAGTCCCCGCCCCTCATATTCGGGCAGCACGAACAACGCGAAGATGGAGCTGGCTTCGCCATCGGCGATCGAGAACGCGACGATGCGTCCGCTGTGCTCCGCGACCCAGCCGCGACACTCGGCCGTGAGCGACGCCGCGACACTCGCGGGTGTGATGCCAATGGCCATTAGCTGCTCCGGGGTTTGCAGGTTCTCCCGAACGGACGCCCGGACAATGGAGATTCCGGCGATGTCTTCCGGCGTGGCCTGCCGTATTGGGATTTCCGCTGGCTGCATTTGTCCGTCCCCGGGCATTCGACGTCCCACATCGCTCGACGATATTCGCTTATCGTCTAACGCGGTTGTTGTCCTGATCACAATTCAGGACTCCCAGAAAATCCACCGCTTCGAAGGCGTTCAATGACTTACCATGTCAACGACCGAACGGATAACGAACACCGATAGAGGCGCCGCGATTGAGACTATCGACGTCCGTCGTTCTCCGGGCGGCATCGCTCGGATGCGGTCGGCGATCAGGCCGCCGTCGGCACCGGAGCGCCCGCGGCGTGGTCAGCCCAGTGATCTGTCCGCGCGTTTGCGTGAGATCGGCGAGCATTGCGCCAGCCTCCCTGATGTCGATGCCCGCACGTCGGACGAGATCGTTGGCTATGATGAAACCGGCATGTGGACCTGATGGTCGTTGACACCTCCGCGCTGGTCGCGGTGCTGCTACGCGAGCCTGAGGCTGACCAGTTCACGCGAAGGTTGGCAAGCGCGCCGGTCCGCCTGCTGTCGTCGGTGACAAGGGTGGAGTTATCGTTCGTCATTGAAGGACGCAAAGGGGAGGCGGGCCGGATGCATCTTGAACGTCTGCTCCAGGTCGCGGCTTCGATGGGGTGAGCGTCACGCCACGGCACGCCGAAATCGCGATCGACCCGTTCCGGCGTTATGGCGAGGGCAGGCATCGGGCGGGACTGAACATCGGCGATTGTTTCTCTTATGCTCTCGCGATCGCCATGGACCACGAACTGCCGTTCAAAGGTGATGACTTCATCCACACCGACGTTCGCCCGGTATCGCCGGCCGCGGCGTAGCCTCTACCAGTGCCGCTTCCAGCGGTTCCACGCGTAAAGCCCATCGGCGAACCGATCGTATCCGAAGCCCGCGATCCGCCGAATCCCCGGCACTCCCACGATCCGCGCGAGCCAGCCGTCTCCGGGAGTGCGGCGCCAGATTTCGACCGCGCAATCGATTCCGACCGAAAGTGTTCCGTTCTCGTCAACGGCGTGTAACCGGCGGCGCACATCGTCGACGCCGGCGCCGAAGCGGGAGAGCGCGTCAGGTTCGAGATTGATGTCGCGGAATTCAATCGCGCCCGCGCGGGCCGCGCGCAGCAGCCGATCGCGCTGCCAGTCGATGCCAGCCTTGCAGACTGGGCATTTTGTATTGTACCAGACAGTGAGTTTCGTGATCATACCGCGGTCTTGGCGGCATGCCCCGGCTCGATCGGACAGCTATCGATGGCCCGGACGAACCGGGCCACCACGAATGTGCGGCCGGCCGGCGCGGCGCCCGTCAAATATCGGCGTAACAGTGGCTCTCCGCCTCGGTCCCGGGGTGCGTCAACGCGCCCAGATGCGCTGGTCCAACCAGTTGCGCGTATTTCCAGATCGCGCCGGAGTTGTAGTCGGTGCGGCGCGGCTTCCAGGCCTGCTTCCGTTCCGCCATCTCCGCGTCGGAAACCAGCATGTCGATCGTGCCCTTGGTCGCGTCGATGACGATCTTATCGCCGTTCTTCAACAGCGCGATCGGGCCGCCGACCGCCGCCTCGGGTCCGACGTGACCGATGCAGAACCCACGCGTCCCGCCGGAGAACCGGCCATCGGTGATCAGCGCGACTTTCTCGCCCATGTCCTGACCATAGATCGCGCCGGTCGTCGACAGCATCTCGCGCATGCCGGGTCCGCCCTTCGGCCCTTCGTAACGGATCACCAGAACGTCGCCCGCCTTGTAGGCGCGCGCCTGGACGGCGGCGAAACATTCCTCCTCGGAATCGAAACACAGCGCCGTGCCCTCGAAGCGCAGGTTGTGCAGGCCGGCGACCTTCACGATCGCGCCGTCGGGAGCGAGATTGCCCTTCAGGCCGACCACGCCGCCGGTCGGCGAGATCGGCCGCGACACCGGATAGATCACGTCCTGATCGGTCGGGAACACCACGTCCTTGTGGTTCTCGGCCAGGGTTTTGCCGGTGACGGTCAGGCAGTCGCCGTGCAGCAGCCCACCATCGAGCAGCGCCTTGATGATCACCGGCATGCCGCCCACCTTGAACACATCGAACGCCACATATTTGCCGCCGGGTTTGAGATCGGCGATGTACGGCGTGCGGCGCATGATCTCCACCACATCGTCCATGGTGAAGCGAATCCCCGCCTCATGCGCGATCGCCGGCAGATGCAGACCGGCGTTGGTGGAGCCACCGGTCGCGCCGACCACCACGGCGGCATTTTGCAATGCCTTCAACGTGACGATGTCGCGTGGGCGGATGCGATTTTCCACCAGGTTCATCACCGCGCGGCCGGAGGAGACCGCGAACCGGTCGCGTTCCTCGTACGGCGCGGGTGAGCCGGCCGAACCGGGCAACGCCAGGCCGATCGCCTCGCTGACGGTCGCCATCGTGTTGGCGGTGAACTGACCGCCGCACGCACCGGCGGACGGGCAGGCGGCGCATTCCAGTTCGTGCAGGTCCGCGTCCGACATGTTGCCGGCGGAATGCATGCCGACCGCCTCGAACACATCGACGACGGTCACATCGCGGCCCTTGAATTTACCGGGCAGAATCGAGCCGCCGTACATGAACACGCTCGGCACGTTCAGGCGCAGCATCGCCATCATCATGCCCGGCAGCGATTTGTCGCAGCCCGCCAGACCGACCAATGCGTCATAGCAATGACCGCGCATCGTCAGCTCCACCGAGTCGGCGATCAGATCGCGCGACACCAACGAGGACTTCATCCCCTGATGCCCCATCGCGATACCGTCGGTGACGGTGATGGTGGTGAACTCGCGCGGCGTGCCGCCGGTCTCCGACACGCCCTTTTTCACCGACTGCGCCTGCCGGCTGAGGGCGATGTTGCAGGGCGCCGCCTCATTCCAGCAGGTGGCGACGCCGACGAAGGGCTGATTGATCTCCTCCTCGGTCAGGCCCATCGCGTAATAGTACGAGCGATGCGGCGCGCGGCCGGGTCCCACGGTGACGTGGCGGGAGGGCATGCGGGACTTGTCCCAGGACCGGGTCGTCATGGCGGTTTTCCTTCTGTGATCCGTGGCGTACTTGGTGCGCGGTTATAGCGCCTGGCCGATACGGGCCAAGCCCCAGGAAGCGCTTCCTCGACGACTGGGCGGGATGCTTCGCTCCGGGATCTCACGGCGTCACGACGCGGTCGCGTTCGATCAGTTGCGCAGCCGAACCAGAGTGAAAATTCCAAACGGCGGCATCGGGCTGGTCGCGATCCCGGCGATTTCCTCGGGCTCGAACAGCGCCTTCACGGCGAAGTCCGGGTGCCAGCCCAGTCGTCGCGACGCCGGTGCCATGGCGCGTTCGACCCACCATCTGGGTCCGCCCTCGGCGGCGAAGTGGTTGGCGAACAGGATCTTGCCGCCGGGCCGCACCACCCGGCGCAGTTCCGCCAGCAGCCGTCGCGGATTGGGTACGACCGAGGCCACGAACATCGCCACCGCGATGTCGAACTGCCCATCGGCGAACTCGGTCGCCTCGGCATCCATCTCCAGCAGGCCGTCGACGTTACGCAAGCCAAGATCGGCGACCCGGCGGCGGGCGAGGGCGAGCATGTCGGCCGACAGATCAATTCCCACGATTCGCTTGTCGGAGGTGTAGCGCGGCAACGCGAGGCCGGTACCGACTCCGACCTCCAGCACGTTTCGGCCCGGCAGTTGGTTGACCAACGCGGCCGCGCGTTTGCGCGCGACCGACGAAACGGCCCCGAAAACCACGTCATAAAAGGAAGACCATCGCCTGTATGCGTCCCGGATCGCCGCCACGTCGAGTGCGACCTCAGGTGTGGCGCCTGGCAACCGCCGCGAGCGGGCGCGTTCTTCCAGGGTTTGACTCATCACGACCCGTCCCCGTTGCGCAGCCTGCGTAATTGACGAATCACCATCATGCAAGCCCCGCTTGCGGCCGGACATACGCATATCTGCCCCATGCCCCGCGATTGGGACATGGTGGTCACATCGTGGTCGCCAAGCCTCGACCCATTAACACGCGGTTCCCGGCTCCGGAATTCCCGGGAGACACACAGTTTTGGCCCCATTTTGGGAAATGCCCCAGATGCGGTACCCCGGACACGGTGTCCCTGGGACGCGATGCTCCCCAGTGCCGTGCGCCGGTGCCGTGTGCCGCGGTCAGCCCGTTTCGGCCAAATTCACCGCGGCGGCGCGGCCATTGGCCTGCTGTTCAATCTCAAACGCGAGTTTCTGCCCCTCGTTGAGCGTTCGCATCCCCGCTTTCTGGACGGCACTGATATGGACGAAGATGTCCTTGCCGCCCTCTTCGGGGCCGATGAAGCCATAGCCTTTGGTTGCGTTGAACCACTTCACGGTGCCTGTGGGCATCGTCTTCTCGCCTTTCCGGTCACGGGTGGTCCGTTCCGGACCTCCAGCCAGACCACCCTGTTGCACAGGGGCGCGACGGCGAACCGCGACGCCCTCCCTTGGGAGCATTCCCGGCGTTATTCCGTCGACCGGGATGTGCCTCCGAGAAGACGATATCCTGTCGGCGGGCCGACGGCAACGAATCGCCGCGGGGAATCGTGAGGGAGGCCGGCACAAGATTGCTTGCATCCCGTCGCGCGCCGGGCCATGTGTGCGCGAACCGGCTGGTGAGACCCAACACTGGGTAAAGGCGCGGCGGGTAAAGGCGCGGTTGGACGGAGGATTGAATGGGCAGCTTCAGCATCTGGCACTGGATGGTCGTGCTGCTGGTCGTGTTGCTGCTGTTCGGCGGCAACAAGGTCAGCGGCCTGATGGGCGATTTCGCCAAGGGCATCAAGTCGTTCAAGAAGAACATGGCGGAACCCGACGATGCCTCGATGGAGGACAGCGCGGCCAAGCCCGGCGGTTCGATCTCCGGTCCGGCCGGCGAGGCCGCGCCGCGTTCAACGCGGGAAACAACGTCCGCGCATTGAACTTCATGCGTCAGTAGACAGGCATGCGTCAGTAGGCAGGCATGCGTCGGTAAACCGGGACGGCGTATCGTGGGTCGCCGCCCGACCATGCTGGGCGGCGCGCCTGGAAAGCTTCAGCACAACCGCGGATCCGAGCGCGCCCTGGCACGGTGTCATTGGCGCCGGTCCGACCCTGCCGCATGCACACATCCCGAACGAGACCGGCGCGCCACGCGCGAAGTTCAGCAAGCAAGTCAGCAAGCGATCAACGCAGAGGGCGCGGAGGCCACCGGAGCACACGGAGCAGAAAGATTTCCCGGCGCTTCGTGCGAGCTTGCGACCCGGTACCGCGCGAAGCGCCATACCTACCTCCTCCGTGCGCTCCGGTGGCCTCCGCGCCCTCCGTGTTACAACCTTGCTTACCTGGTCGCGGATCGGCGTGGACCGCACCATCACGGCCGTGATGTCGGCGGTGCCAGGATCTGGGTGGCCTCAGGATGTGTGGCTCTTGTAGGGTCCGACCTGGGAGTACGCCTCGCCGATGCCCCGCGCCCGTTCTGGTGAGATTGCCTCGCACGGCCAATTCTTTGGACCTCGATTGCCGGCCACCATCGCGTGGCAGCCTGGCGGCCCCCACCGCGCGGCCCCAAGGCGCGGATTGTATGCTTCCGGTTACCCGCACGCGAATATCGTCGCGTTGGCGAATCAAGGTACGAAGCATGGTCGAGTATCTCACGCAACACCTTCAAACCGTGGCGATCGACCTGTTCCGGCTGTGTCTGTGGCTGGCGATCCTGTCGGTCATTTTCGTGCCGCTGGAGCGTCTGTTCGCCCTCCATCGAGCGGCGGTCTTCCGCGACGGGATCGGCACCGATCTTGCTTGGTACTTCATTAATGCTTTGCTTCCCACCCTGCTGCTGAGTGCGCCGTTGGGCCTCGTGGCCGGAGCGGTTCACGGTCTGGTTCCGGCGGGTTTCCACGCGACGGTCGCCGCGGCGCCGTTCTGGGCACGCACGCTCGCGGCATTGGTGGTGGCCGAAACCGGCTATTACTGGGGCCACCGCATGATGCATGAGCTCCCCGCGCTGTGGCGATTTCATTCGGTTCATCACAGCGCCGGACATATCGACTTCCTGGTCAACTCGCGCGCTCATCCCATCGATATCGTGTTCGGCCGGCTCTGCGGCACGATCCCGCTGTATGTCGTCGGTCTGGCCGGACCGGTGGGGACCACCGCCGGCACCATGCCGCTGCTGATCACGATGGTCGGCACGATCTGGGGGTTCTTCATCCACGCCAATCTGCGCTGGCGCCTCGGTCCGCTGGAGTGGCTGGTCACGTCCCCGGCGTTTCATCATTGGCACCACAGCCTCACCGCCCCGACGGACCGGAACTTCGCTTCGACCCTGCCGTGGCTCGATCGGCTCTTTGGAACGTTCCATTCGCCGAACGGGGAGTGGCCGTCGCGTTATGGCATCAAGGAGATGATGCCCGACTCTTTGGGGCAGCAGTTGGTGCAGCCGCTGCTCGAACCGCGGCCATGGCCGGTTGGGTATAGCCGGAGCACGGTTCAACGCGCCCGGTCACAATGACTCGAGGTCACCGGAATGAGGTGATTGATCATAATTCTCTCCCGCGCGCGCCGCACAGGGATGTTCCAAAATTAATACATTCATCGCGGAAATCGGTTCGTAAGACTTTGATCGCTAAGCAGGCTCGCGCCTGCATGAAGCGATTGAACGGCATCTCGGCGATCATATTCGCGATCGTTCCACAGTCTGAAGTCCACGGGGAATCCAGGGCCGTATCAAATATGTTGAAAATTCAATTTAAACGGTTATGGCCCATACAGTTCCGGCATGCCTTAATGGTGCCCGCCCTGGCCGCCGTGCTGGCGAATGTCCCCGCCGGCGCCACGAACCTGGCGACCAACGGCAGCTTTGAAAATGTCGGAACCAACACGCAAAGTTATCAGGTCACCGCCAGCGGCAGCACAACGTTGCCGGGGTGGACCCTGGGGCCCTCCGGTATCGACTGCCTGGTGTACAACAAGCCCAGTACAACGATGTGCGGAAGCGGCTACTCGTCTCCCTACCAGAGCAGCAACGTGACATTCGCGATTTCTCCGGGCGTAAGCCCGAACGGCGGAAACTTTTTGGCGTCCGACTCGTCCGCCGCGTACGAGCAGTCGATATCGCAGACGATAACCACGGTGATCGGTAAGCAGTACATCGTCTCATTCTATCAGGCCGGGGCGCAGCAATATGGCTACAGCGGCGCGACCACGGATCAATGGCAGGTCACCTTTGGCTCCTCCACGCAGACATCCGCGTTGATGAGCGTTGCCTCGCAAGGCGATGTGCCCTGGATGGGACAACAGATGATCTTCACCGCGACCTCGACGAGTTCGACATTGACGTTCCTGGCTCTGGGCACGCCATCCAACTCCCAGCCGCCGTTCGCTTTGCTGGATGGGATCGACGTCGAGGTGCCGGAACCCGCATCGATCGGCCTGATGGGATTTGGCCTGGTTGGCGTGGCGGGTCTGCGCCGTCGCCGGGCGCGCCGTTCCGCCTGATTTCCGCGCCGTATCGAACCGCGAACCGGGCTCCACGACGGGGCCAAGGCCGGATCCTCCGTTTCGTCGGCCCGCTATTTTATCGGTACATCCGGTTTCGCGCCGGGCGCCATTTTGATGTCCGCCAGCAACGACGTGATCGCGTCTCTGGCCGCTTGCGCTCGCAGTTCGCTTTCCAGTTTCGGACGCGCCTCATCGAACGTGGGCGTGGCGCGTTGCCGGCGTCCTTCGACGCGCAGAATAAAAAACCCGACGGCTGAATTAACCGGGAACGACGACACTTGCCCAGGCCAGAGCTCGAACATGGCGGCACCGACCTCGGGAGAGATGGACTCGAGTGGCACGTAGCCGAGATCGCCACCGTCGCTCGCGGTTGGGTCCTTGCTGAACTGGCGGGCGAGGTCGCCGAAATCGGCGCCATCCCGCACCTTGGCGATCAGCGCTTGTGCTTCGGCCTCGCTCGAAACCAGGATCACGCGGGCGCGCACCTCCGCCGGACCGGGCCTGCCGGCGATATCGCGATCGTATCGTGCGTGCAGCGCCGCATCGGTGACCGCCGCATCTGACTTTTGGGTGAGCCACGCGTCGGCGAGGACTCGTTCGAACGCGACCTTACCTCGCAGAACAACGGCCGGATCTTTATCGAGGTGAAGTTTCTCGGCCTTCAGCACCATCACCTTCTGACGGATCATGATGTCCAGCGCGCGCCGAAACACCTCCGGCGGCCCCAGACTGGCGAAACTGACGGGCAACGTGCGTACGACGCCGGCGACATCGCCCTGGGTGATTGGCATCGACTCGACCGTTACCACGACAGAGCCGGCGTTCCGGTCGAGGTGATTGGCGATGCTGGCCATTGCCGCGGCGGGATCGGACAGCAGCGATGAATTTCGCTTCGTGTCCGGTATCGGATCCGGCGATGAGGCCGCGCGCACCGGGTCGCGGAGCGCCAGCCCGTACAATCCCAGTCCGAGCAATGCCGGCGCGACCGCCATGAGACGAGCGGCCTGGAGCCTGTCGCGAAGCGGCACCGTTCTGAAGGGCACCAGTCTGAACATCATCGTCTCGCCACTCCGCGGTCTGGCCGGTGCACAGGCCCGTGGCCCGATTGACCAAGGCCCGGGGCTTTCGCCGATGTAAGCAGGGCCGGAGTTCCGCCAACGTTTCATTGGGCAACGTTTCATTGGGCATCGTTTCAATAGGCATCGGTTCGTTGGGCGCGGTATCGCGGCTTCCGGCCGTCGGTGCGGCTATCGCGGACCGCGAGGTATCATCTCCGCCGGTCCGGACCTCAATTCGATACCCTGGGCCCCCGTCGTGGGCCCCCCTCGTGGATCGGTATCGTGGACCGGTTGCCAGGACTGTTCGCCAGGGTGAAACTTCGCATTCGCACAATCGACCGCATGGCAACCGAGGACCCTTCATGGCAACGCACCACATCGCCCCCACGCCGCGAACCGTTCGCTGGGGCACCTTCGATGCCGCCTACCCGGCTCTGCTCACCGTGAATTCCGGCGATACCGTCGTGCTGGAATGCGTCTCCGGTGCGCCCGAGGTGATGCCGCCTCCCGGCTCGGGCATGGCGATCCCACCGGCGTTGGCGGCGATCCACGCGTCGAACCTGCCCAGAGCCGGTGGTCACATCATCACCGGACCGGTCGGTGTGGCTGGCGCGGAACCCGGCGACATGCTGGAAGTCCGTATCGACAAGATCGAACTTGGCAATGACTGGGGCTATTGCGGTTTCCGCCCCCTGGCCGGCACGCTGCCGGAGGATTTCCCCGACCGTTTCCTGAGCCATATTCCGGTCGATCGGGAGCGTGGTACCTGCCGCTTGCCGTGGGGCACCGAACTGACGCTGGCGCCGTTTTTTGGCGTCATGGGCGTGGCGCCGCCGCCGCGCTACGGCACGATATCCACCATTCAGCCGCGTGAGCACGGCGGCAACCTGGACAACAAGGAACTGACCGCCGGTTCCATCTTGTATCTGCCGGTTTGGGCTCCCGGTGGCAATTTCTCCGCCGGCGACGGTCATGGCGTGCAGGGCGACGGCGAGGTCTGCATCAACGCGCTGGAAATCTGCCTGACCGGGACCTTCACCTTTGTTCTGCATAAGGGCGGCGGGGAACGCGCGCCGCTGCTCACCTACCCGCGCGCCGAGACGCCGACCCACTTCGTCACCATGGGGATGAACGAGGACCTGGACCTCGCCATGAAGCAGGCCCTGCGGCAGATGATTTCGTTCATCACCGGCCGCACCAATTTGTCGAAGGAGCAGGCCTATCAGTTTTGCTCGCTCGCGGTGGATTTCCACGTCACCCAGACCGTGAACGGGGAAAAGGGGGTGCATGGGATGCTGCGAAAGGGGCTGCTCTTCTAGATTTTGTGGTCGGGGACTCGGTTGTCCACAACTTTTTGTGGGACCGTGCCATTCTCCCATTGAGGCCAGCCCGGGGTCGCGATACTGTATTTTGTGTCCAAACCGGAGGGGGGTCACAAGATGGAGTGGAGCGACGATATCATCGGCCAGTTACGCGGGCTCTGGGCGGAGGGTCATTCCACCGCCGAAATTGGGCGGCGCCTGGGTGTGACGAAGAACGCCATCGTCGGCAAGGCACACAGGCTTGACCTGTCGGCGCGTCCGTCGCCCATTCGCCGCGATCCGGACGCCATGCCGGTGCGTCGCGCCGTCTTGCGCCGGGTTGAGGGGCCGACCTTGCCGCCGCTTCCGAGTACGGTCGCGGAGGCTGATTGTGGGCTGCCGGGGTTTGCCCAGGCGGTCACGGTCCAGGGACATCCAGATACTGTGGTGGCACCGGTCCCGCCGCGGCCACCGGTGATGGCCAGGCCGATCGTCGCCCCACCTCCGATGCCTCGGCCCGTGGTGCTGGCGCCGCGGCCGGCCGCCGCTCCGCCGCCCAGACCGGTCGCGGTGGCGCCGAGACCTTATGGGCGGATTGTCACTTGCTGTTGGCCGATCGGCGAGCCGGGCACCCGCGAATTTCATTTTTGCGATGTGCCGTCCGAGCCGGGCCGGCCGTATTGCGAGGATCACGTGAAGGTCGCCTACGTGAAGATCCGCGACCGCCGCGAGGACGCCGCCTGAGGGTTTCGATCGGCTGGGATGGCACAGGCGCCGGGGTTTCACCCCGGACCCCGACCAAGGGGCGCCGGCCCTTGGAACCATTAATTTGGTTGGCCCTCCTCAGAGAACCAACCAATGGACAGATTTCAAAGGGCCTCGCCCTTTGACGGAGGTCCAGGAGGCAGCGCCTCCTGGCGGGTTCAAGGGGGGCGCCCTTGCACTTGTCCTACCCCAGACGATCGAATCCTTTGACAGTCGCCAGCCGCGAGCGTAAGCGACGCCGCCCGATCCAGGGTGGTCGCTGGCGAGGTGGTGCGTGACATGATGAACGTAACGGTTCGGCGCCGGTCGCGAGGCCTGGCTTGAGCGCCACCGGAATCGAAGCGTCTTCGAAACATTCTGCATCCTCGGCGGGCCGGTGGCTCGGTGTTCTTGGCGTCGTATATGGCGACATCGGCACCAGCCCACTTTATGCACTCAAATCGAGCATGCAGGTGTTCGAAGGCGTCCCCACCGGCGAAGTTGAAATCCTCGGCATCCTGTCGCTGTTCTTCTGGTCTCTGGTGCTCATCGTCACGGTGAAATACGTGATGCTGATAATGCGCGCCGACAATCACGGCGAGGGAGGCATCCTCGCGCTGATGGCCCTGGCCCAGAGGGTCGCGGTCAACACGTCGATGCGCAACACGCTCGCGATGGTGGGCATCGTCGGCGCGTGCCTGTTCTTTGGCGATGGCATCATCACTCCGGCGATCTCGGTGCTGTCCGCCGTGGAAGGGTTGGAGGTGGCGGCGCCCACGCTGAAACAATACGTGCTGCCGATCAGCGTCGGCGTGATCATCGCGCTGTTCGCGATGCAGTATCGCGGCACCCACAGCGTTGGCCGCGTGTTCGGACCGGTCATGGCGGTGTGGTTCGTTGCCCTCGCGGTCCTGGGTATTGGCCAGATTGTCCACCGCCCGGATGTGCTGCTGGCGATATCGCCATGGCACGCGGTCAAGCTCTGCCTGGTTTACAAATATCTCGCCTTCGTCGTGCTCGGCGCCGTCGTGCTGTGCGTCACCGGGGCCGAGGCGCTGTATGCCGACATGGGTCATTTTGGTCCGCTACCGATCAGGCAAAGCTGGCTGTTTATCGTATTGCCCAGTCTGGTGCTGTGCTATTTTGGCCAGGGGGCGCTGCTGCTGCGCGATCCGGCGGCGGTGGAAAACCCCTTCTTCCTCATGGCGCCGGAATGGAGCCGGCTGGCACTGGTCATTCTGGCGACCGCCGCCACGGTGATCGCGAGCCAGGCGGTGATCTCGGGCGCCTACTCGGCGACGCGGCAATGCATGCAGCTTGGCTTCCTGCCGCGGCTCACCGTGCGGCACACTTCGAACACCGAGGAAGGCCAGATCTACGTCCCGCAGGTTAACTCGGCGCTGTTGATCGGGGTGGTGGCGCTGGTGGTATTGTTCAAGACCTCGGACAATCTTGCTTCGGCGTACGGCATCGCGGTAACGGGTACGTTCCTTTGCACGGCGGTGCTGGCGATGGTGGTGTTTCGCCGCCAGTTCCATTGGTCGCGGACGAGCTCGGTCGCGGTGTTTGGCACGCTGTTCATGATCGATGGCGTGTTCTTCGCGGCGAACACGTTGAAGGTGGTCGAGGGCGGTTGGGTGCCGCTGATCCTCGGCATCATGCTGATCGCGCTGATGACCTCCTGGAAACGCGGCCGCGATTTGTTGCTGGCGCGCTGGCGTCAGGACAGCATGCCGATCGCGCCGTTCCTCGCCCGTCTGCCGCAATCGCGCAGTATCATTCGCGTGCCGGGCCTGGCAGTATTCCTGACCGGCAACCAGGATTACGTGCCCACTTCGCTGCTGCACAACCTGAAGCACAACAAGGTGCTGCACGAGAAAGTGATGTTCGTGACGGTGCAGACCTCCGACAGCCCGGAAGTGCCCGCGAACGAACGCGCGACGGTCGAGGAACTCGCGCCCGGCATCCACCGCGTGATGCTGCGCTACGGCTTCATGGAAAGCCCCAACATTCCCCGCGCGTTGGAGGACCTGGGTCCCGAGAGCGGGTTCGACGCGATGCAGGCGAGTTACTTCCTCGGGCGCGAGGTGCTGGTGCCGGGAATGGCGCCGAACCTGTCGTGGTGGCGGCGCTGGCTGTTCCTTTGGCTGGCCCGGAACGCGGTCCCCGCGACCGAGTTCTTCCGCATCCCCAGCGATCGCGTCGTCGAACTGGGCGTGCGCATCGCCATCTGAGCCGATTTGTCTCTGGGCCTTGTTTCGGCGCTCAACGGACGATAGCTTCCGGCCAAACACAATTCGGGGAGAGTGATCATGGCGGTTATCAAGGTGCGCGACCTCGCCTACGGCCGGCTCCGGTCGCCCGATCTGGATGCGCAGGAAGCGTTCCTGAGCGCATTTGGCATGGTGCGAGCGGCGCGCACGCCGACGGCGCTCTACATGCGCGGCACCGATCCCGTCCACCACATCCATGTCACCGAAAAGGGCGATCCCGGTTTCATCGGTTTCGCCTGGGCCGCCGCCAGCGAGGACGATCTCAAAGCGATCGCGAAGTTTCCCGGTGCGTCGGGCATTGAGACCATCGACGAACCTGGCGGCGGCAAGCGCGTCCGTCTGACCGAGCCGAACGGCTACACGATCGAGATCGTGCATGGCATCGAGACCGTGCAACCGATCCAGGTCGCCCGGCAGGCGATCAATTCCGCCGCCGCGCCGCTCAATCGCGCCGGTGAGGTCATTCGATTCCCCGAAGGCCCGTCCACGGTGAAACGCATTGGCCACGCCGTACTGGGCTCCCCGAAAAATCAGGAAACCGTTCGTTGGTTCCGCGAAACTTTAGGGCTCGTCGGATCGGACGACGTCTACGCGGGCGAAAAGGAAAACATCATCGGCCAGTTCAGCCGGGTCGACGCGGGTGACGAATACGTCGATCACCACGCGTTCTTCTGCATGCGGAATACCCGCGCCGGCCTCAACCATTTCTCGTTCGAGGTGCAGGATATCGACGATGTGTTCATGGGCCACGAATATCTGAACGGCCTTGGCAAATATGAACATATGTGGGGCATCGGCCGTCACCTGCTCGGTAGTCAGGTTTACGACTACTGGGCTGATCCGTGGGGCCGTGTCCACGAGCATTGGGCCGACACCGACCGGCTGAACATTCACAACGGCGGCAATCTCGTTTCGGCGGAGGAAGGGCTCCGTTCGCAATGGGGCACGCGCCCGCCGGAGAAGTTCCTCGGCCACGTCAGTCCATAGGGGGCCCTGATGCAAAGCCTCGGGACGGCGCCCGGCTTCCACCACGTCGCGATCCGCGCGGTGGATTTCGACGAAACGATCCGCTTCTATTCCGAAGGCCTCGGGTTCCGGGTGCATTACCGATTTTCGGTACCCGAGCGGATCGACCGCGCGGCGTTCCTGGATGCCGGCGATGGGCGGTTCATCGAAGTGTTCGGCGACGGCTCGACCGTTCAGTCGGAGGGACGCCGCCGTTTCCCGAACGAAGATCGGACCGAGGGAGCGGTGCTGCATTTCTGCCTGCGCGTGGCGGATGTGGCGGCATCCTATGCCAAGGCGCTGGCCGCCGGCGCGCAGTCGCGCGTCGCACCCAGGACGGGACAGTTGGGTACGGATCCGCTGGTCGAGGTGAGGATCGCTTTCGTTACCGGACCGAACGGCGAGGTGATCGAGTTTCTGTGCAGCGAACAGCTTTAAGGAACCGCACCCGGCGACGCCGGACCGCTACCTGGGAGAGGGCCAGGCACCAACCCAAAGGCGCCCGCCAAAACAAGGACGTTCCATGACCGGGTCGGTCCACGCGACAGAACTCCTGCTGTTCTTCGTCCTGCTGCAATTGATCGTCATGATCGGTGTGGCGCGGCTGTTCAACAGCCTGGCGCGTCACCTCGGCCAGCCTGGTGTGATCGGCGAAATCGTCGCTGGTCTGGCGCTCGGCCCATCGCTGTTCGGACACCTCTTCCCGGACATGGCCACCATGCTGTTCGGCCGCGCGGCGAGCACGCCGATTGTCATAATCAGCCAGATCGGCCTCATTCTGCTGATGTTTCAGATTGGCACCGACTTTGCCTTCAGCCATCTGCGATCCGGCCAACATCGCGCCACGACGATGTGGGTGGGCCTTGCCTCGGTGACGGCGCCGCTCATCCTTGGTATTTTGTTCGGCTGGTTTTCCGCTGACGCGCTGGCCCCCGGCATCGACAAGTGGGTCTATACGTTGTTCTGCGGCGTCGCTGTCGCCATCACGGCGATGCCCGTTCTCGGGCGTATCCTGGGGGATTTTGGCCTCACCCGCGACGTCGTCGGCGTTATCGCGATCTCCGCCGCGGCGATCAACGACGTGGCGGGCTGGATGCTGCTCGCCTGCGTCTCGGCTTACGCGACCGCGCATTTCTCGGGCGGATTCGTGCTCTGGAGAATGGGTGCCTTATTGGCGGGCGCCGCGGTGCTGTGGTTCGTCTTGCGACCGCTGGTCGACTGGCTGATGCGGATGTTTCCGGTGACCGACGAGAGGATGGCTCCAGGCCTGATGGCGATCGTGCTGTGCCTGACTTTCGCGCTTGGTATTTGCACCAACGCGATTGGCATCCTCACGATCTTCGGAGGCTTCGCAGCCGGTCTGCTGTTTCACCGACACGCGTCTTTCGTTGAAGCGTGGCGGCGCCAGGTCGGGCAATTCGTGCTGGTATTTTTCCTGCCGGTGTTCTTCACCTTCACGGGTTTGCGCACGAACATACTCGGCCTGACGTCGGCGGCGGATCTTGGCTGGCTCAGCCTCGTGCTTGTGCTGTCCGTCGTTGGCAAGATCGTGCCGGTCTACATCGCCGGCCGGATTTCCGGGTTCGACCATTGGCAATCGGCCGTGCTGGGATCGCTGATGAACACGCGCGGGTTGCTTGAGCTCGTCGTGCTCAATGTCGGCTACGATCTGGGGTTTGTCCCGCAAAAGACCTTCACCATGCTGGTGATCATGGCGGTGGCGACGACGGTCATGACGGGCCCGCTGTTGCGAGTCCTGCTGCCGCGTATCGGTCATGTAATGAACGAACGGGTGCCAGCCTTGTAGGCGACGACAGACCGGCTGCATTCGCGACGTTCGCGCCACGTGAGCTTGCCCCAGGCCGCAACCCTTGCTCCAATCCCGCCGCCAGCCCAGGAGGAAATGAAAATGGCCGTGGAACGGATGCTGACCGAGGCCGAGCCCGCCGCCGAACTCGTCGGCCGCGTGCTGCACGAGGCGGGGATCGAATATGTGTTCGGGATTTCCGGCGGACACACCGGCCGTATCGTTTCGGGCCTGAGCAAGTATCAGAACTCCGTGAAAATGATGATGGTGCGCGAGGAATCGCTCGCCGGCGTGATGGCCGAAGTTTACGGCCGCCTGACCCGGCGTCCCGGGGTGCTGATCGGGCAGGGGCCATGGGTGCTTGGCAATGGACTGATCGGCACGATGGAGGCGTATCTGTCCAGCTCGCCCATGCTGCTGCTGACCGATTTCTCCGACGCCACCGGGTTCCATCTGCACGCGCCGTATCAACAGGCGACCGGGGATTATGGCAGTTGGGACGCGCGGCGGGCGTACAGCGGCGTTACCAAGCAGGTGATGCAGGCGCACGATCCGGTTGCCGCGGTGCAGGCGACCCAACTGGCGATCAAGCACGCGATGGCCGGCCAGCCCGGCCCGGTGGTGGTGCTGTTCGCGCAGGATTCGCTCAGCGGTAACGTGGAGCCGGACTCGCGGCCGGTGTTGTATCCGACCCGGTTTTATTTGCCGCCGATGCCGCCGCCGGCCGATGCCGCTGCCGTCGAGGCCGCCGCCGAGGCGCTGCTGGCGGCGAAAAAGCCAGTGATTATCGCCGGCAACGGGGTGCGGATCGCTCAGGCTTATGACGTGTTGCACGCGCTGGCCGAGGCGGCGGGCCTGCCGGTGTGCACCACCGCCGCGGGGAAAGGCACCTTCCCCGAAATTCATCCGCTCGCGCTTGGCGTGTTCGGCACCTTCGGCACGCCGGCCGCGAACGCCTGCCTCGCCGAGGCCGACCTGATCCTGGCCATCGGCACCAAGCTCGGGCCGAGCGATACGGCATGGGAGAACAAGGATCTGCTCGACCCGACCCGGCAGACGTTCATTCAGATCGATGTCGAGCCGAAGAACGCGTCGTGGAATTTCCCGGCCGAGCACGTCCTGATCGGCGACGCCACGATCGTGCTGCGCCAATTGCTGCGCGCGGTGGAACCCAAAGCGACCGGCCGGCGCGCGGTGGGTGTAGCGCGGGTCGCGGCCTGGCGGGCGGAAAAAGGTTACTTCGACGACCCGAAATACCAGTCCGATGAGGCGCCTCTGCTGCCACAGCGAGTCATCGGCGAAATCGCCAAAGCCTTGCCGCCCGAAGGGATCGTCACCTGCGATGCCGGTGAGAATCGCATTCTGATGACGCACTACTATCAGACGAAGAAAGCCGGCGGCTTCCTGCAGGCCGCTGGCTCCGGGCCGATGGGGTTCGCCATTCCCGCGGCGCTCGCCGCCAAACTGGTCAATCCGAACAGCCCGGTCGTCGCGGTCTGCGGCGATGGCGGCTTCGCCATGACCATGAACGGCCTGATGAGCGCGATCGAACATGACATTCCGATCGTCGTCGTTGTATTCGACAATAACGCGCTTGGCTGGGTTTATCATGGCTCCGGATCGTTCGCCGCCGAGTTCAAGGATTTCGACCTCTCGGCCATCGCCCGCGCGATGGGCTGCGAGGGCGAGCGCGTGACCGAACCCGCGCAACTCGCGCCCGCGCTGAAACGCGCGATCGCCGCGCGCGTGCCAACCGTGATCGACGTGCGTACTTCGATGTCGGTCAGTTTCGCGGACATCACCTCGCCGCTGGCGGTCGCGGCCTCACCGAGGCGGCGCTGAGCATGACGTCCGATCGCATCATCATCGCCGGTGCCGGTCACGCCGGTGGCTCCGCCGCCGCCATGCTCCGTCAACTGGGCTGGAAAACCGGCATCACGCTGGTGGGCGAGGAACCGTTGCCGCCGTACCAGCGTCCGCCTCTGTCGAAAGCCTGGCTGAAAGGCGAGGCCGACGCGGACAGCCTCGCGTTACGTCCGCTCGGGTTTTACAACGACGCCGATATCGAACTGAAACTCGGCATGAGTGTAACGAAGATCGATCCGGCAGCGCACCAGGTGACGTTCAGCGACGACGACTCGATGCATTACGCGCAGCTGATCCTGGCCACCGGGTCACGCGCGCGGCGCATCCCATTGCCCGGGATCGACCAGGCGAACGTGCTGGAACTACGCACCGCCGCCGACGCCGACAAATTGAAGGCGGTGCTTGGGCCGGGGAAGCGTCTCGCCGTCGTCGGCGGCGGTTATATCGGGCTGGAGGCCGCCGCCTCGGCCCGCGCTCTGGGTGCCGAGGTCACGATTGTCGAAATCGCGCCCCGTGTCCTGGCCCGGGTCGCCTGCGAGATCCTGTCGAACTTCTTCCAGGACTTTCATCGATCGCAGGGCGTGACGATCGAACTCGGCGCCGGAGTGCAGGCGCTGGAAGGGACCGGAACCGTGACCGGTGTGCGTCTCGCCGACGGTAGGGTCATCCCCTGCGATGCCGCCCTGATCGGCGTGGGTGGCGTCCCGAATGAGGAACTGGCGCGAGACGCCGGGATCGCCTGCGACGGCGGTATTGTTGTCGATCTGAGCGCGCGCACGTCGGACCCGGACATCTTCGCCATCGGCGACTGCACGAAACGACCGTTGCCGCTGTACAACCGCAGCATGCGCCTGGAGAGCGTGCCGAACGCCCTGGAGCAGGCGAAGCAGGCGGCCTCGGCGATCTGTGGCCGCCCGCCACCTTCCCCCGAGGTGCCCTGGTTCTGGTCCGACCAATACGATCTGCGCCTGCAAATCGTCGGTCTCCCATTCGATGCCATCGAGATCGTCGTCCGCGGCGATCTCGCCGCCGGTAAGTTCGCGCTGTTCCATCTGACCGCCGACGGCACCGTGCAGGCCGTGGAGGCGGTCAACGCGTCCACCGAGTTCATGGGCGGACGGCGGATCATCCAGCGCCGCAAGCAACTGACCGCCGCGCGGATCGCCGACCCGACCGTCACGATGCAGGAACTGGCCTCATGACCGGACCAACCCATCAATCATGGCGCGGCGCCCGGAATTCTGCTTATAACGGCCGGTAAGCACGCTGAGGGAACGCGAATGCCGAAGATTACGTTCATCGAGCACAACGGGACCCCGCACACGGTGGAGATCGCCGTCGGCAAGTCCGTGATGCAGGCCGCGGTGGAGAACAACGTCCCGGGCATCGACGCGGACTGCGGTGGCGAGTGCGCCTGCGCCACCTGTCACGTCTATGTCGACGCGGCGTGGCTGTCGAAGACCGGGCTGCCCGCGGCTGGCTCGCAGGAGGCGAGCATGTTGAGTTTCGCCGCCGTGACGCAGCCCGACTCCCGGCTGTCCTGCCAGATCAAGGTGTCGGACGAACTCGACGGTCTGGTTGTCCGTATGCCGGAAGGCCAGCATTGAACAGGAGAATACGCCCATGAATGCCCCGGTTCATTATGACGCGGCGCTGGAAGCAGCGAAACTGAACGCACGCTCCCTGCCGTTGGGCGAAATCGACGTCAGCGATCCGAAACTATATCAGAACGACGTGCATTACCCGTACTTTGAGCGGCTGCGCCGGGAAGCCCCGGTGCATTACCGCAAGGACGGGATGTATGGCTCGTTCTGGTCGGTGACCAAATTCAAGGACATCATGGCGGTCGAGACGCATCCGGAGATCTATTCGTCCGAGGCGAAGCTTGGCGGCATCTCGATCACCGACCGGCCGATGCAGTACCGCCGTTCCAGCTTCATTTCGATGGACCCGCCGCGGCATGACGATCAGCGCAAGGTGGTCAGTCCGATCGTCGCGCCGGCGAACCTCAACAACATGTCGGACATTATTCGGCAGCGGGTTTGCCGCGTGCTGGACAACCTGCCGCGTAATGAAACCTTCGATTGGGTGAAGCTGGTCTCGATCGAATTGACCACACTGATGCTGACCACGCTGTTCGACTTCCCGGAAGCTGAGCGGCACAAGCTGACCTACTGGTCCGATATCGCGACCCAGGACGTGAACGCCGGCGGTGAGATTGATTCCGAAGAAAAACGCCTGGCGATATTGCAAGAGGCGCTGGCCGTATTCACCGGCATGTGGCATGAGCGTGCCGCCCGTCCCCCGGGGTTCGACCTGATCTCCATGCTGGCCCATGGCGAGGCCACCAGGAACCTCGTCAACGACCCACAGGAGTTTCTGGGCAACCTGACCTTGTTGATCGTTGGTGGCAACGACACCACGCGCAATTCCATGAGCGGTGGACTGTGGGCGTTGTGCAAGCACCCGGCTGAGTATCAGAAGCTGCGTGACAACCCGGCGCTGGTGACCAGCATGGTGCCGGAGATCATTCGCTGGCAATCGCCGATCGTGCACATGCGTCGCACGGCCGTGGCCGACGCGGAGCTTGGCGGCAAGCAGATCCGCGAGGGTGACAAGGTCGTGATGTGGTACATCTCGGGCAACCGGGATGAGGATACGATCGACGATCCGAACGACTTCATCATTGATCGCGCTCGCCCGCGGCATCATCTGTCGTTTGGTTTCGGCGTGCATCGTTGCGTCGGAAACCGTTTGGCGGAGATGCAACTGATCACGCTTTGGGAAGAAATCATGAAGCGCTTTCCGAAGATCGAGCTCATGGAGGAACCGGAACGGATTTACTCCAACTTCATTCACGGTATCAGCCGGATGATGGTGCGGATCCCGGCTTAGCCGCACCGGCTTTGCAACGCGCCACGCCGCCCGGTCGGGAGGCGTGGCGCGTAAACTTTTTCAAGGATCTTCATGATCGAGAGCACATCGCTTGCCTTGCTGCCGTTGATCGCCGGGATCCTGATTCTGACGGCGCGATTTTACGTGCGGGAAGGCGCGATCTCGATCTTCAGCATGAGCTTCATCCTGGCCACGATCGCCGTGGCGATGTTGGTTGGCTACATGTTCCTGTCGGTACTGGGCTTGTTGCCACCCTACGCATGGGTCGTGTTTGGCGGCGTTGGAACGGTGATGAGCGTTGGCGGGATCTGGTCGTTTTATCGGTAAATCGCGTCATGGCCCGCACCGGCCGGACCATGACGACTACGCGACCATTGCCTCAGAACAGGCCTTCGATTTCGCCGTCCTCCCGTAGATGGATCGCCTCGGCGGCCGGCACCCGCGGGAGCCCAGGCATGGTCATGATGTCACCGCAGATCGCGACGACGAAGCCGGCACCGGCCGACAGGCGGACCTCGCGGACGGGCAGTATGTGACCGGTTGGCGCGCCCATCACCGTTGGATCGGAGGTGAAACTGAATTGCGTCTTGGCGATGCAAACCGGGACGTTGCCGAAGCCGGCATCCTCGAACGCTTTCAACCGCCGCGCCACCGCGTCCGGGACCGCGATGTCCGCCGCGCGGTAGATTTCCTTGGCGATCGTCCGGATCTTGTCGGCGAGTTTAAGTTCCAACCCATAAAGCGGCTTATACGCCGCCTTGCCGCTTTCAATGTGGTTCATCACCGCGTGTGCCAGCGCCTCGGCGCCCGCGCTGCCATGCGCCCAATGCGTGCAGGAGATGGCCTCGACGCCAAGCGCGGCCATGCCGTCGTTGATGGCTGCGAATTCGGCCTCCGTATCGGAGGTGAAGTGATTGACCGCCACCACGACCGGCAGGCCGAATTTGCCCAGGTTCTCGACGTGACGGGCGAGGTTGGCGATGCCGCGTTTCACCGCCTCGACGTTTTCCGGACCGAGCGCGTTACGCGCCATGCCGCCGTGCATCTTCAGT
Source organism: uncultured Acetobacteraceae bacterium (assembly GCA_937902425.1). Lineage (GTDB taxonomy): Bacteria > Pseudomonadota > Alphaproteobacteria > Acetobacterales > Acetobacteraceae > Rhodopila. The sequence goes on from CALFNB010000539.1 coordinate 22,844, forward strand.
GCGCGCACGGTGGCGACGATGACCGCGCAGGACGGCGTCAGGCCGGCGGAGCGGCACTTGATGTCCACGAACTTTTCCGCGCCCAGGTCGGCGCCGAACCCGGCCTCGGTCACCACCACATCGGAGAGTTTCAACGCGAGTTGTGTCGCCATCACGGAATTGCAGCCGTGCGCGATATTGGCGAACGGGCCGCCGTGCACCATTGCCGGCGAGCCTTCCAGCGTCTGCACCAAATTCGGTGCCAGCGCGTCACGCAACAACACCGACATGGCACCGTCGGCCTTGATGTCGGAAGCCGTGACATTCGTGCCATCCCGCCTTTGCGCGACGATCATCTTGCCAAGCCGGGCCTGTAGGTCCGCCATGTCCTTGGCCAGGCAGAACACCGCCATCACCTCGGACGCGACCGTGATATCGAACCCGTCCTCGCGCGGGAAACCGTTGGCCACGCCGCCCAGACTGCCAACGATCGAGCGCAGCGCGCGATCGTTCATGTCGAGGCAACGCCGCCACGAGATCCGTCGCGGGTCAATGCCCAACGAATTGCTCCAGTAAACGTGGTTGTCGATCATTGCCGCGAGCAGGTTGTTGGCCGAGGTGACGGCGTGGAAATCGCCGGTGAAATGCAGGTTGATCTGGTCCATCGGCACCACTTGCGCATAACCGCCGCCCGCGGCACCGCCCTTCATGCCGAAGCTCGGGCCGAGACTGGGTTCGCGCAAACAAATCGTCGCGCGTTTGCCGATGCGGTTGAGCGCGTCGCCCAGACCGACGGTGGTCGTGGTTTTTCCCTCACCGGCGGGGGTTGGGCTGATGCCGGTGACCAGCACCAGCGCGCCGTCCTTCCGGTCCCGCACCGAGTTGATGTAGTCAAACCCAATCTTCGCTTTGTGGCGTCCGTATGGTTCCAGCGCGTCGGCGGGAATGTTCAGCCGCGCCGCGATATCCGCGATCGGCCGGAGCTTCGCCGCGCGGGCAATTTCAAGATCTGGGTTCATTGGGTCTCTCCCGCTCGATTGTTGACGCCGATGTCGTTCAGGGCCTGATCCATCGCCGCGACCGCGCCCGCCATGTCGGTTGGGGATATCGCACCGATGCAGCCAACCCGAAAGCCCGGCGTTGGTGTACTGTAGAAGTTGCTGATCAGCACGCCGCGCGATTTCAGTGCGTCGACGAAACGCTGAAGATTCCAGGCCGGATCCGCCGGCGCGCGAACATTGACGATGATCGGCCCTTGATGCTCCGGCCGCACGTATGGCGTGACTCCGAGGCGGATCATGCCGTCATAAAGCGTGCGCATGTTGGCGGTATAACGCGTCAGCCGCGCCACGCGGCCACCTTCCAGATCGAAGAAATCGAGAGCTGTGTTCAACGCGTTGACAATTTGCGCGGGCGGTGTGAATCGCGGGCGGCCGTCGCCGCTTCTGACCACCTGCGCGTAAATATCCGCCAGATCGAACGACCAACTGCCCGCGAGCCCAGAGCATTGCTCCAGACGATCGATGCGCACGATCGCGTAGCCGATACCGGGCAGGGCTTCCAGGCACTTGTTCGCGGTAAACACCGCCGCGTCGATCTCGGGATGCGCGCTCATGTCCATCGGCAGCGCGCCAAAGGCGGACACCGCGTCCACGATCATGCGGCGTCCATGTACTCTGACAACCGCGCCGATGGCATCGGCATCGTGCACGACACCGCTGCCGGTTTCCGACTGCACAAGTCCGACATGGGTGATGGATTGATCTTGCTCCAGAGCGGCCGCGACCGCGTCCGGTGAAATCGTTTCCATCGCGGTGATTGGCATCGCCACTGGTTCACGGCCGGCCTCACGTGTCAGGCGGATCATCCGGTCGCTGTAACTGCCGGTCATTGGGATCAGCAATCGCCCGCCCGGAGGAATGAAGCTACGGATCGCCGCCTCGGTGATGAAATGGCCGCAACCCGGCAATGGCAGCGCGGCGTGTTCCCCCGGCACGCCGCCCGCGATGCGCAGTAACCGGTCGCGCACGCCCGCATAGACGTCGCGAAAGTCAAAGTCCCAGGGCGCGATGTCGACGCCAAGCGCGGCGCGCACTTCGGGGCGGGTCATGACCGGTCCGGGTATCAGCAACAACATGGGGCGAAGGCTTCGCATGCCATGGGCTGAAAATCCACCCACCTCGCGCGTTGCTTGCCAAAACCAGCCGGATGGGGAACATACTCACCAGTATATCGGGAGGATACACCATGATCACGAAATTCGACAGCCTCTACGCGGGCCACGTCGATCTCGAAAACATTGGCTACGGTGGGACGCCCATCAACGATCGCCGCCATGACAACGCCCATCTGTCCACCGCGTTGTCCAAAGCCGAGGCGATGGCTCGCAAAATGGACAGCCTGGGTTTCAACACCTTCTGGATGGCCGAGCATCACTTCCAACGCGAAGGTACCGAGTGCATTCCGAACGTGCTGCTGATGGCGCTGCATCTGACGCACATCACGCGGGATCTGAAGATCGGCACCGGCTTCAACATTACCCCGATGTGGCATCCGCTGCGGCTCGCGGAGGACTACGCGGTCGCCGACATACTGACCAAAGGCCGTGTCGTGTTCGGTGTCGGTCGCGGTTATCACACCCGCGAGGTTGAAACGTTCGGCTCGCCGCTGATCGATCAGGACGCCAACCGCGAACTGTTCGAGGAACAGGTCGAGATCATCTTCAAGGCGTTCAACAGCGAGTCGTTCTCGCACAAAGGCAAGCATTACACGCTGCCGCCCGAGGTCCCCTATCGGGGTTACACGCTGAAGGAACTGACTCTGGTGCCACGGCCGGCGCGTCTGCCGGTGGAGTGCTGGCAGCCCATCCAGGGAGGCTCCGAGCGTGCCTTGGACTTCATGGCGAAGCATGGCATCCAGGGCATGATCGGCGGTGGCTCGGCCGACGGCGGCGCCATGCACAACGTCGTGTTGAAGTGGCAGGAAGCGCATCGCCGTATCGGTCAGGACATCGCACTGGGAGAACGGCTCTGCTTCGGCTTTCACGCTTACATCGGCGAAAGCAAGGAACAGTGTATCCGCGAGGCCGCGAAATATTACGAAGAGAACATGAAGATGTTCGGTGAACTGCGCCTGAACCGGGCGATGACCGACGAACAGATCGAGATCATGCGCGATCCCAAACGCGCGCCGACCGCGAAGCTGCCGCGGATCGAGGACGCGGTGAAATCGGGCGGCTTCCTGACCGGTTCGCCGGACGAGATCATCGAGCATCTGATGAAGCTGGAAAAAGCCTATCCGGGCCTCGATCGGATCTCGATCAGCCTGTCCCTCGGCGTGCCCGAAGCGGTGGCGCTGGAGCAACTGGAACGCTTCGCGAAGGGGGTCATGCCCGCGTTCAAGAACCGCAAGATGGAAGCGAAGACTCCGGAACTGGCGAAGTAGCCTACCGCTGCACCAGTTCCACCATGATCCCCTCCGGCCCCCTCACGAACGCCAGCCTTAGCCCGGCGCTACGTGTCAGGGGGCCGATGGCGATGTCGGCGCCTTTGCGTCGCAGTTCCTCGCAGGCCTCGTCGACGTTATCGACGGTCAGGCCGATATGTTCGAGTCCGTAATAAGGAAACGCGGGCGCCGGTGCCATCGGGTCATGCGGATGCGTCGGCGCGATGAGGATCTTTTGCCCGCCCAAGGTGAGCGAGATGCGGACCTGGCCAGGGTACAGGGTGCCGGGCGGGTAGGTGTCGCGCTTCGCCTCGGCGCCGAACATCGTTTCAAAGAATTTCGCCGTGGCGTCCGGGTTCGGGCTGCGCAGGTGAACGTGGTCGAAGCGAAAGTCACGCATGGTGGTTACCTCACGAATTTTCGGGTGAAGCGATCGACCGCGATATTCAGGCGAGGTCGAGCCGATAGAACCGCGCGGCCGTTCCGCTGAACAGATCGGTCTTTTCGGTCGCGCTCGCGTCCTTGGCGAGCAGCTTGCACGCGTTCCAGAACGGTGCGTAGCCATAGGACCCTTTGTCGACCGGAAAATTGCTTTCGAACATGCAGCGATTGGCGCCGAACGCTTCGATGCAGGTATCGACGTAAGGTTTCCACGCGGCGGCGAGCGCTTCCGACGATGGCGGATCGGCTTTCTCATGGAAGTCCCAGCCGTTGATCCGCATCGCCATACCACCCACTTTAACGACGACGTTCGGGCAGGCGGCGAGTTCGCGAATGGATTTCGACCAATTCGAAAAAATTTCGTCGCGCCTGCCGGAATAATTGCCGATCGCCAGCGGTCCACCGATATGGTTCAGGCAAATGCCGGTGCCGGGAAACGCCCGCGCGAGGGCGGTCACGTCGCCGATCTGCGGATGATACAGCCAGGCGTCGAAGGTTAAATTCAACGGTGCGAGGCAGGCGAACCCTTCCCGGAACGTTTTATCGCCAGTCAAACCAGGCGGCGGGGCGTAGGCGGGGTTCATCAACGTCGGATCGGCATCGTAAGCGGTGATGTGACGGATGCCGCGGAACCGGCCGCCGCCCGCCCGGATATGGGCTTCCAGGACGTCACGCGCGCGGCCGCCCAATCGGAGATCGACGTGGCCAACGATGCCGGCGCAGATTTTCGTCGCGCCGTAGCCGCCCGAGGCACTCATCGCCGCGACGCCGTTGACGAACTCGGTTTCGCCGACCGGTCGGAATTCCTCGGGCCCGCCAGCGCGGTGCATCAAGCGGCATTGCGCGAACACGGTGGCGACGATGTTGTGGCCGCTGTTGGTGTCGGCCAGCAAATCATCGAGCATGTAGCGCCAGCCTGGCCGTTCCCACAGATGGTGGTGCGGATCGACGATCGGCAACGTGGGCTCCAGGATCGTTTCCGTGCGCCGCGCGAGCCACGCGTCGCGGACCGGCAGATAGGGACTGGCTTGGGTCGTGGTGGTGCTCATGGTGCGGTTCCCTCGTTAGAACGTAAGCTTATCGACGCCATAGAAGGCGGCAACCTGATCCAGCCGCTGCTGGCCTGGCACCGAGTTGAACCAGCCCTGACGGCGGTGTTTGATGCCGGTGGCCTTTTGCAGATCGACCATCAGTTCGGCCATTTTCATGGTGGTGGCCAGACCATCGATGATCGGCACGTCATCGACCCGCGTGATACTGTTACGAGCCATCAACAGGTTCAACGGTACCTCGCCCGGAATGATGACGTCGGCGCCGGTGTCCTTGATGACGCGGCACGCGGCCTCCTGGAATTTCTCGATGACAGGCCCAGGATTGGCGTAGCCTGGCAACACATCCTGAAATCGCAGGCCGGAGGCGATGACTCCGGCGCAGCGGTCGGCGAGGCCATAGTTCCTGACCTGCTCCTGATACAGCGGGATCATTCGTTCGATAAACAGCATGATCGCGAAACGTTGACCGAACATGGTGGCGATATGGCAACAGGTTTCCCCCATGCCGACCACCGGAATGTCAACGATCGAGCGCACCTCCCGCAACATCGGATTCGGCAACGTACACATCGCGAACGCATCGTATCCCTGGGCTTCTGCCGCCCGTCCCGCCGCGACCCATTGATTGCCGTGGATCCAATAAGTGTAGCCGTAGCCGATATCGTCCCCCGGGTACTCGCCGGGATATGTGCCGGGTGCCTGACCGTGAAACACCACCTCGGTATCCGGCCGGAGAACTTTCCCGAGATGCGCCCCCATCGCGTCCTCATAGCCGGGGAGATCGCCGAGCACAGTGAAACTTTGATGCCAGATGCGCATGTGCGATGTCCTTCAGAACCAGGCCCACAAATCTTCTTTTCGTTCCAGTTCGCGACTGGCGCCGTCGAACACCAGACGTCCCGATTTCAGCACGATCGCGCGCGAGGCGATCTTCAGCGTGGCGGGAATGTTCTGCTCCACGATCACCACCGTCGTGCTGGTTTCGCGATTGACCCGCACCAGGCTGTCCATCACGTCCCGCACGATGACCGGAGCGAGGCCGGTGGACGGTTCATCCAGCAGCAGAATACGCGGTTTGGTCATCAGCGCCATGCCCAGTGCGAGGATTTGCTGCTGGCCGCCGCTGAGCGAACTGGCCATCTGCGCGCCGCGCAGTTTCAGGATCGGGAACAGGCGGTAGATGTCCTCAACGTTGACATCGGGGTGATGCAGTCCGGCGATCGTCAGATTGCGCCGGACCGTCAGTTCCCGGAACACGTTGTGGCCTTGCGGAACGAAGCCGATGCCGAGACGCACATTGCGATGCACGGCTTTCGGAATGATCGTCTCACCGTGCCAGGTGATCTTCCCGGAAACTTCGGTTATGTCGCCCACGGCGCAGCGCATCAGCGTGGTCTTGCCCGCTCCGTTATGGCCGAAGATCGCAACCATCTCGCCGTCGGCGACCTGAAAGCCGATGTCTTTCAGCACCGGCACGCCGCCATATCCGGCTGAGACATTGCTGAACGACAACATGCTCAGACCCCGAAGTACAATTCGGTCAGCGCGGAACTGGCGATAAGCTCCGCCACCGTGCCGTCCTGGAGAATCTTCCCGTTGGCCATGAACACCGCGCGAGAACACAGGTCGCGGATGAACGACACATTGTGTTCAACGACGCAGACGGCGCGACCGGCTTCGGCCTCCTCACGCACCACGCGCTGCATGGTTTCATAGGCGGCGCCTTCAACCCCCGCCATGGGTTCGTCCAGCAGCAGCACCGGGCCATCGTTCATCAAGGTGCGCGCGAGGCCAATGAGTTTCTGCTGACCAAATGGCAGATCGACGACCATCTCACTGGCGGTTTGCTCCAACCCCATGCGCGCCAGCGTCGTCATCGCCCGGTCCCGCGCGTGCCGCTCGGCTTCGCGCACAGCAGCGCGAGCGAACGCCACGCGCAGGATCGACTCGCCGGGATACGACCGTGGTGCGATCAGTAGATTCTCCAGCACGGTCATGGTCCGAAACAGCAGCATGTTCTGCCAGGTCCGGGCGATGCCGAGCCGCGCGCGACGGTACAGCGCGGCGGCATCGATTGCCTCCCCATTTAAATAGATCGACCCGGAGTCAGGCCGCAGAACCCCGGAAATCAGGTTGAACAATGAGGTCTTGCCCGCGCCGTTTGGGCCGATCAGACCAAGGATTTCGCCGCGGTCGATTGTCAGGTTCACCGAATCCGATACGACGATTCCGCCGAACCGCTTGCACAGATCCTCGGTACGAAGGACGGCGGTCACAATGTTTTCCGGGAAAGGCCGACGATGCCGGCGGGCCGCAGAAACAGAAAGAGCAGCACGAGGACCGTGAAGATGATGCCTTGCGTGGGTGCCATGATGCTCGGCGGCAGGTTAAGAAAGGTGATCGCCCGCGGGATCGCCAGCAGCAGGATCGCACCCACTACCGGACCGAATGTCGTGCCCATGCCACCCAGTACGACCATGGTCAGGATGGCGGCGGATTGCAGCACCTCGAACTGATCCGGGCTGATGTACTGGAAATAATATGCGTAGACGCCACCGGCGGTCCCCGCGATTCCGCAGCCAATGGCGAAGATCACGATTTTCATGCTGGTGGCGTCGCGACCCAGAGCGGTGAACGCGAGTTCCTCGTCACGCATGGCGGTGATGGCGCGGCCATACGGACCTGTCACGATGGCCCGAATACCCAGTACCGTCGCCACCGCCAGCAACCCGGAAACCACCAGGAAAAACGGCGTCCGCGCCGCCCCCGTTACCGTTCCGGGTATCGCCGTCAGTCCTCCTGGGCCTCCGGTAAAATCCAGGTTCTTGATTAACTGTAACAAACCAAGTTGGAAGCCAAGACTGGCGATCAGCAGATAATCGCCGGAGACTCGCAAGGCCGACGCGGCGAGCAGCACTGACGCGACCATCGCCGCCATGCCGCCAAGGATGACGTTCAACGGCGCGGGAAGGGAGGAATGGATCGCCAGCAGACCCGCCGTATAGGCACCAATCGCGAAGAAGATCGGATGCGCGACCGTGGACAAACCGCCATAGCCGATAATCAGGTCATAGCTGGAACTCAGGATCACATAGATCGCGATCAGCACGCCAATCGTCGCGAGGTATTCCATCGCCTATCTCCCGGCCAGCAGAAGGCGAAAGCGCGGCAGCCGCACGCCGCGCGGGAACAGCAGGATGGTGACGAACAACACCCCGTACAGCAGCAGGTTTTGCCAGCGGGAGTCGATCACCAGGATCGAAAAACTCTGGATCAGGCCGAGGAACACCGCAGCCGCGGCGGCGGCGAACACACGTCCAATTCCACCCAGCAAAGTGCCGATCACGGCGGTCAGGATCAGTTCAAGTGGCGAGTTCGGCACCACGCCGCCATGCGTGCCGATCAAATACATCGCCGCGACGATGAACAACGCGGCGATGGCCGATACCACGCGCCAGGCGCGCCGCGCGCTGATGCCGTACAGCTCGGCCAGCCGCGCGTTGTCCGCGACGGCGTTGAGGAACTGTCCCTCCCGCGTCCAGGTCAGGAACGCGTACAGCAATGCCAGGCCGCCGGCGGCGATCAGAACCGCCGCTTTGTCCCAGTCGCTGACCGCGACATCGCCGATGATGGTTACCGGTGACAGGATACTTTTGAACAACGTCTCCGGCTCGGTGCCAAACAGCAACGTGATCACGTAGATGATGAACTCGGACAAAATCAAGGTGAAGATGAAGAAGGTCAGGTTGCTGGAGCCGCGGTCGCGCAACACCTGAAGGCCGAATATCTCAATGACCAAGGATGCGGCACCGGTGACGGCGGCAGCGAGAAGCAACGCCACCAAGACCGGCAATTCGAGGAAATCGATCGCGAAGAACATCGTGTAAAACGCGATCGCCATCAGGCCGGCATGGGCGAAGTTCCACAGGCCGGTGACCTTCAATGTCAACGCGAACCCGACGGTCATCAGGACATAAGGCGCCGATGTCGCGATCCCGGTCCACAGGATCTGCGCCAGGATGACCGGATCGAGCACGCTTATTGCCTCAGGTCAGTGTCGCCAATGGAACGAACGCGCCTTTCTCGACCGTCAGCAGATAGACCGGCTTGTTCACGGTGTGCCCGTCGATGATCATCTTGCCGGTCATCGGCAGCTCGAACTCCTTGATCGTCAGCAGCGCTTCCTTCAGCGTATCGCCGGTCGCCGGCGTCGATTTCTTGTCGAGATATTCGTACAGCGCCTTGGTCAGCCAGACCATGTCGTATTGATATTGATCGTAGGGTAGTCCGTTGGGCACGCGGTTTTGCTCCGCTTTCCACCGATCGAGCAACTTTTGCACGTTCTTGTTGTCATTCACGCCCGGCGCCAGCGACGTCACGATCAGGCCTTCCGCCGCCGGACCGAGCTGCTCCAGGATCTTCGGATTATACGCCGCCGAATAACTGGTGACCCGCTGCGCCATCCCGAGCTGGCGCATCTGCGCGATGACCTGCGGCGTGTCGGCGGTCAGGCCATGGATGTGCACGGTGTCGGGGTTCGCGGCGCGGGTCTTCAGCAACATGCCGGTAAACTCGGTGGCTTTCGGATCATAAGCCTCGAACGCGACGATCGTGCCGCCGGCCTTGGCGAACGTGTCGCGATAAAGTTTCGCCGCGTCTATGCCGGTATCGTTATTGATATACAGCACCGCCGCGCGCCGCTTGCCAAGTGTGTCATACATGTAACGAGCCAACTTCGTAACGTCCACGTCGGCGAGCGGGAACGTTGTGTAAACGTAATCGCCCAGGTGAGCGATTTCCGGCGCGTTCGCTCCATTATTCAGCGCGAGCACCTTATCCCGATTGGCGATCGGCGCCACCGCCTTCACCACGGCGGACCAGGAAACAAAGAACATCGGCAGCTTTTCGACTTCGATGAACCGGTTCGCCGCGTTGATACCGAGTTGTGGTTCCGCCTGGGTATCGAGCGCGACAATCTCCACCGGCCGGCCCGCGATGCCGCCGGCGTCGTTCACGTCCTTCGCGCCCATCCGCATGCTGGTGTCGAAGTCTTTGCCATAGCCGGCCTGCGAGCCGGTCAACGGCAAGGCGCTGCCGATCTTGATCGGCTCCTTACCTTGCGCGCGGAGTATGGCGGGCAGGTTCAGGCTGGCCAACGTGGCCGCGCCGAGCACATTGCGACGAGTTGTGTACAGCATGACGTCTCCTTAGGTCCCTTTGCCGCGCCTCTGCGAGGGCGCATCGACGATCCTATCATGCGAGTGGCCGCGCTACAGGTCCAGGCCCGCCAGTTCGCCAACCGTCAGTGGCCGCGCCGGGAAGCGCGTGCGATATGGTTCGATCTCGCGTGAATGCACGCCGCGCGCGGCGGCGAGCACCTCCGCCGCGGACGGCCCACACATGCGACCCTGACACGGTCCCATCCCGCAACGCGTGAACGCCTTCAACTGGTTCAGACCCTGACAGCCAAGTTGCGCGGCATCGCGAATTTGCCCGGAGGTTACTTCCTCACAGCGGCAAATTAATACGGAGTCGTCAGGATTGATTGGGCGTGGGGCGAACAACGCATCGATGAACGGTCGCGATGCCAGCGTCCTGGCGTGACGCGCGCGTAACGGATCGGCCTCGCGGTCGCGGGTGGCGGCGTCGATCGCACCCAGCGCGTGCGCGCAGCCCAGAGCGGCGATCTGGCCTGATAAAACGGCGGCGGCAGCACCGCCGACACCGGCGCCATCGCCGGCGACGATCACCCCCGGCACGGTCGTTTCGCCCCAGACATTGGTCTCCGGCCGCCAACAGCGCTGCTGTTCATGCCAAATGTGGGCACAGCCCAGGGCGCGCGTGATCTGGATGGAGGGGATGACACCGTCATGCAGAAGCAACGTATCGGCGGGTTCGGTGCGCTGTTCGCCGTTGACCCGGAACGAAATCCGCATAAGCGCGGCATCGCCGAGCGCGCGAAGATCGGCGGCGCGATGGATCGCGACACGCGCGCGGCGGATCTCCCGCAGCCAGCCAAGCCCTTTGCGGATATCGGCGATCGCGGCTGGCGAATGCCGCATCGCTCGCCACCGCGCGGACGGCAGCGCCAGATCCACAATGCCGGCGATGCGGCCGCCGGCGCGGATCGCCTGCACGGCATAAAGCACGACCAATGGACCCTGTCCGGCGATCCAGCACGCGCCATCCGGCACAAGGCCACCGGTCTTCAGCGCGATTTGCGCGGCGCCCACGGTCATCACGCCGGGCAGCGTCCAGCCTGGGATTGGCATGGGCCGCTCGGTCGTTCCGGTCGCCAGCAGAATACGCCGTGCCCGTGACGTGTGAGCCGCGCCGTTCTGGGTCCAGAACACAGTTTCGTTTTCAACGCCCCAAACGCTCGCACCATACCGTGCATCGGCACCACTCGCGGCGAATTCGCGGATCAGCGCAAGCCCCGAGGCTTCATCCGGATCGCTGGCGCCGCGGGCTTCGAGCGCCTGCCAAATTCGCCCGCCCGGCGCCGGGTTCTCGTCCAACAGCATTGTGCGAAGACCGCGCCGCGCGGTCTCGATCCCGGCGGCGAGGCCCGCGGGACCGGCGCCAACGATGACGATGTCAGTCTCGCTGGGTATCAACGCGCAGCCCTTCCCGTGCCGGGGTCATGCAGGTACGCACGCCGCGGCGCCCGTCCACGATCGCGACGCAATCGAAACAGGCGCCCATCATGCACCATGGCCCGCGCGGTGTCCCGGACACCGGTGTCTGCCGTGTGACCCGAACACCGGCGGCCAATAACGCCGAGGCGACACTGTCCCCGTCACGCGCGCGCAACGGCCGCCCATCGAAGACCATCGTCATTGGTCCTGCCGCGTCGCGCCGGAACATTCAGTCGACCTGACCTTTCGGCAGCTTCTTCTCGACGATCGCTCCGTACAGCGCGACGCCGTACGGTATCGTCTCATCGTTGAAGTCGTACTTGTGATTATGCAGCGCCGCGCTGTCGCCGTTGCCGAGATTGATATGCGCGCCCGCCACCTGTTCCATCATGAAGCTGAAATCCTCCGAGCCCATGCCTGGCGGCGAATGGCGATCGAGATTTTCTTCCCCGACCAGTTCCGCCGCGGCGTCGCCATAAAGGCTCGCCTCGGCCTCATTGTTGACCATGGACGCGAAGATGATCCGGAAATCGAGTTTCGCTTCCGCGCCGAACCCGGCGGCGACCGCGGTCGTCAGCCGTTCCATGTTCCGCTGGATCAGCTTCATCGTGTCGCGTTGCATGGTCCGCACCGTGCCGGCCATCACCGCACTCTGCGGAATGACGTTATACGCGTCACCCGATTGAATGCGGGTGATGCTGAGCACGGCGGTATCGCGCGCTGAAATGTTGCGGGAAACGATCGATTGCAGCGCGGTGCCCAGATGGCAGGCGACCAGCACCGGGTCGATGCTTTGTTGCGGATGCGCGCCGTGCGCACCTTTGCCGGTGATCGTGATGTCAAAAAATGCCCCGCCGGCAGCCCGCGCCCCAGGTCCGGTGATGAATTTACCCACTGGCAATCCAGGACGGTTATGCATCCCGTAAACCGCGTTGCAGGGAAATCGCTCGAACAGCCCGTCCTTCAACATGGCGAGCGCGCCGCCGACGCCCTCCTCGGCGGGTTGGAAAATGAAATTGATCGTGCCGTTGAAATTGCGTGTCTCCGCCAGGTATTTCGCGGCCCCCAGCAGCATCGTCGTGTGCCCGTCATGGCCGCAGGCGTGCATCCGGCCGGGGTTTTGGCTGGCGTAGGGAAGCTCGGTCGCCTCCAGGATCGGCAGCGCATCCATGTCGGCGCGCAATCCGACCGAGGCCTGACCGTTGCCATTGCGCAATACGCCAACCACACCGGTGACACCGACGCCGCGATGGACTTCAATGCCCCACTCTTCCAGCTTCTTCGCCACCAGATCGGCGGTGCGGACCTCCTGCAATCCAAGTTCGGGATGCGCGTGGATGTCATGGCGGATGGCGACAAGTTCCTTTTGATAAGAACGGGCGCGGTCGAGGGCGGCCTTGGTCATGCGGGGACTCCGAGTATTTCCGTGTTGTGTTGGCCCAGTTTGGGCGAATCGCCGCGAGGGTGCGGGCGGTGGCCGTCGAACGAGACCGGCAGACCGACAACGCGCAAATCGCTGCCCGGCAGTGTGCGCATCATGTCCATCGCCTGCAACTGCTCAGTTTCCGCCAGCTCCGCGATGTTGTTGACGGGCGCGACCGGCACGCCCGCCTCGCCGATGATCCCCAGCCAGTCGCGGCGGGTTCTTTCCAGCAATACCGGCTGCATGACGGATACCAGTGCCTCGCGATTCGCCGCGCGTATCCGGCCATCGGAAAACCGCGGATCGTCACCCCATTCCGGGTGGTCCATCGATCGTGCGAGCTTCACGAACAGCCGGTCATTGCCGGCGGCGATGCAGATCGGGCGATCGGCGGTCTCGAAGATCTGATACGGGGCGAGCGTCGCGCTGGCCGCGCCATGCCGCCGCGGCAGCATGCCCGTCACGCCAAAGCTGTTGAGCGGACCTTGCACCCACGCCACCGCGCTCTCGAACAATGAGGTATCGACCACGCATCCTTTACCGGTCGCCTCGCGCTGCTTCAATGCGGCGAGCGCGCCGATCACGCACCACATGCCGGTCGCCGTGTCATTGATCGCCGGTGCGCAGAATGTCGGCGGATCCTCGGGCCGCCCGGTCAGCGAGACCACCGCGCCATAGCATTGCAGCAACGGATCGAAGCCCGGCGCCAGCTTCAATGGTCCCTGGTTCCCGAAAGCCCAGATCGAGCAGTAGATCAGCCGCGGATTCACCGCCATCATGGCAGCCGGTCCGATGCCAAAATCGTCGACGATCCCGGGTCGTAGATTTTGGATCAGAATGTCAGCGTCACGCACCAGCGTCTTCAGCCGCTCGACATCCGCCGCGCTCTTGATGTCCAAAGTAATGGACCGTTTCGCACGGTTGTTGCTGTGGAAGCTGACGGAATCGCCATCGATGAACGGAGGCCCCCACAGTCGCGCGTCATCGCCTCCGTCGGGCTTTTCCACTTTGATCACATCGGCGCCGAGATCGGCCATGATCACGCCCGCCAACGGTCCGGCGAGCGCCTGACCGATTTCAATGATCCGCACACCGTCGAGGGGGTTGGGCATGCTCAACCCTCCAGCTTCAGGCGAGCGCGGAACGGTTCGTCACGCAGGCTGAACTCCTGACCGTTCAGATCATCGGCCGCCGGTGTGCACAAATAGACAATGGCAGCGGCCGGGTGTGCGACCGGCGTCAGGTTCTCCCGCGGGATTTTGCTGATCATATTGATGCCGGAGGCGCGGATCGCGACCTGCATGTCGGTGTCGGTGGTGCCTGGCTGGAAACCGAAAACGCGAATGCCGTTCGCGGGATTTTCCAAAATGATCGCCCGCGTCAGCATCGCGAGACCGGCCTTGGCGGTGCAGTACGCACTCCAGCCCTCCAGCGGCCGGATCGCGGCGCCGGACGATACGTTGACGATCGTTCCTCCCCCGGCCTTGATCATGCGGGGCAGCAGCGCGCGGATCGGGTTGTAAGCGCCAATCAGGTTGATCTCGATGTTACGCGCCCAGATCGCGGGATCGCTTTCGGCAATGGACGCGATCGGCTCGATCACGCCGGCGTTGTTGATCAGCGCGTCAATCTGGCCGAAGCGGCCTTCGGTTTCGCGGACCAACGCTTCGACCGCGCCGTAGTCCGAAACGTCGCAGGCGGTGGCACTGGCGCGGCCGCCCGACTCGATGATGCTCTGCGCGACGTTGGCGGCCAGCCTGCCGTTCCGGGCGGTCAGCATCACGGTCGCGCCCTCTCGGGCCAGAGCGGCGGCGGCGGCGGCGCCGATGCCGCGGCTCGCGCCGGTAACAATGATGACCTTGCCTGCCAGGCTGACCATGCGGTTTGACTCCTCTTCGCAACCCAGGTTTACGAGACCGTGCGGCGGGCCGCAAACCGGGAGGAGAAGGACGATGCGCGTATCGATGGGGCTGCCGGTGCACGACTGGTCCGCCTGCGCCAAGGCGGCGCGGCAGGCCGAGGACGACGGCGTGGATGTGGTCACCAGCAACGAATTGCGCCACGATCCGTTCACCCCCCTGGCATTCGCGGCCCTGGCGACAGAGCGGGTCGCCCTGGTTCCATCGGTCGCCATTGCCTTCCCACGCAGTCCGATGATTGTCGCCAATCACGCCTGGGATTTGCAGCGCCACTCGAAAGGTCGTTTCGTTGTCGGACTGGGCTCGCAGGTGAAGGCGCACAACGAGCGCCGTTTCAGTGTCCCCTGGATCGCACCCGCCGCCCGTCTTGGCGAGTATGTCGAGTCGCTGCGCGCCATCTTTCGCTGCTGGGAGTACGGGGAGAAGCTGAATTACCAAGGCAAGTACTACAACTTCTCCCTGATGACGCCGGAGTTCTCGCCGGGTCCGCAAAAGTTGCGATTGCCGCCGATCGCGATGGCCGCCGTGGGGCCGCTGATGCTGAAGACGGCCGCGCGGGTGGCGGACAGTGTGCGGCTGCATAGTTTCGCGACGCGGAAATATGTCGATGAGGTGGTGCGGCCGCTGCTCGAAACCGAACTCGCCGCGGCCGGTAAGTCGTTTGATCATTTTGAAATGACCGGCGGCGGATTCATCGCGACCGGCCCGGATGAAAAAGCGGTGCGCGAGGCCGCCGAGAAAGTCCGTTACCGGGTGGCATTCTATGGCTCGACGCCCGCCTACCGAGGCGTCTTCGACCAGCATGGGGTGGGCGATCTCGGGATCAAACTGAACGCGATGTCGCGGTTGGGCCAATGGAACGACATGGCGAAACAGGTGCCCGACGACGTGCTGGACCTGTTCGTCGCTCGCGCACCGTATGAGGGGCTCGCCGAAGCGGTGGAAAAGCGTTACGGCGGCATCGTTGACGCCGTGTCGGTGGATTTCGTCGACGGCACGCCCGCGTCGGTACGCCGCGGCACGATCGAGGCGTTGAAGAAGATCCCAAGCCGGTTCAAGGGGTTTGCCGCGTGATGGTCGGGCCGCGCCCATTCCGTGACTCGACCCCGCTGATCCCGGACGGTCCCGCGCTGGCGGCGCGGATGCGCTCGGACGGGTATCTGTTTCTGCGCGGCCTGCTGCCCGCCGATGCGGTGCATGACCTGCAACGCCAGGTGGGAACGATCGTCCGTGACGCCGGCTGGCTCAGGCGTGACCGCGAGATCGCCGAGGCGGTCGCCGACCCAAACGGCTTTTGTGTCGATCCCGATCCCGCGTATTTAACCACGCTCCGCGCCGTCAACCGGCTGGAGGATTACCATCGGCTCAAGCACCATCCCGCGCTGATCTCGTTGTTCGAACGCCTGCTCGGCGGCCCGATCCTGCCGCATCCGCGCGTGCTGATGCGGGCCATCTTTCCGGAGCGCGAAATCTACACGACGAAGGCGCATCAGGATTTCCCCAACGTCCAGGGCACGACCGAGGTTTACACCGCCTGGTTCCCCTTGATCGATTGCCCCATGCGAACCGGCCCGCTACAGGTCGCCGCCGGCTCGCACACCGGTGAGGTCTACGACTTCGACATCGGTCTGGGCGCCGGCGGCATCGAGATCACCGATGCATTCGAAGATCGTTGGGTTTCCGGCGCGTTCTCCGTTGGCGACGTGCTGATCTTCCATGGTTTGCTGGTTCACAAAGGTGTGCCGAACCGCGATGACAGGCTGCGCATGTCGATGGATGTGCGATACCAACTGGTGTCCGAACCATTCAATCCGGATAACGCCAACGCGGATGGTCAACCGTTGGCCTGGGACGATATCTACGCCGGCTGGTCGTCGGACGAACTGAAATACTATTGGCGCAAGCTGGATCTGACGATCAAACCGTTCGATCCGGTCTGGTTCAACAAGCGAGACGCCCGCGCATTCGAACTCGGTGAAACAGGCGATCCGAGAGCACGATCGGTTCTGCAACGAATCGTCGCCCGCGATCCCGATCCGGCGAAACAGGCGCGCGCGAAACGGTTACTGGCCACCTTGCCGGACGCTGTTTGATTCAGGCCGGCAGTTTCGCGTGAAATTCCATCACGTCCTCAAGCCGCACGCGCGCGGTGCCAACGCGGGAAACCGTGGCGCTGCCGGTCGCGATAGCCCAACCCAGAGCTTCCTTCTTCGACAGTCCGCGCGACAAAGCCCAGGTCATGCCGGCGACGAAGGCGTCACCGGCACCAACCGCACCTCGGAAGGGCACCGGAATGGCCGGCATGCGGATCACGCCCTCGGCCGAGGCCAGGATCGCACCTTGTTCGCCGAGTGTGACGGCGACCATGGCCGCGCGACCGGACTGAACCAGTGCCATCGCCTCGGTTTCCTGGTCCATTGCATCGGGTAACGCACGGCGGGCATAGATTTCCAGTTCACCAAGACTGGGCTTGACAAGGTCGACGCCGGCTTCGAGCGCGGCCCGCAACGGCGCGCCGGATGTGTCGACCGCGATACGAATGCCGCGACGGCGGGTCAACCGAGCAATCATGGCGTAGAGGTCTGGCGGCATACCGGGTTCCAGGCTCCCGCTGGCGACGATCCAATCGCACTCCACTTGCTCCAGAAGTGCCAGGATTTCGGTCCAGTCATGCGGTTCGGCGACCGGTCCTTGCGGTACGAACCGGTATTCTTGTTTCGTGGTGCGATCGAACACGGTGAAGCTGATGCGGGAGCGGCCATGACAATGCACGGTCTGATGCGGCACGCCGGCTTCGGTCAGCAGGTCCTCGATCAGTGCCCCGCTCACGCCGCCCGCCACGATCAGCGCCAGCACATCCGCCCCGAGCGCATGCAGCACGCGGGCAACATTGATGCCGCCGCCGCCGGGATCGATATGTTCGTCGAATGTGCGGACTTTGTGGGTGGGCCGGACCTGCTCCGCCGAACAGGCGAGGTCGACCGCCGGATTTAACGTCACCGTGACGATACGGGTCATGCCGGGTAGTCGATCGCCAGGATTTCCACCGCCTCGGCACCTCGCGGCATGCGCACCGCGACCTCATCGCCAACCTGAGCCCGCAGCAAAGCCAGCGCTACCGGCGATGCGATGCTGATTTTGCCAAGCGCCATGTCCGCTTCATCGACGCCGACGATGGTCACGGTCAGTTCTTCGTCGCGTTCGTTCACGTAAGTGACCGAGGCGCCGAAAAACACGCGCGAGCGATTGGTCTGATGCCGCGGGTCGATGACCTCGGCGTGACGCAGCCGGCGCATCAGAAAGCGCATTCGCCCGTCGATTTCACGCAGACGGCGCTTGCCATACAGGTAATCGCCGTTTTCCGACCGGTCGCCGTTGCCGGCGGCCCACGAAACGATGTCGACGATACGGGGGCGCTCGACGGCGCGAAGTTGGTGCAGTTCCGCGGTCAGCACCGCGTGTCCCTCGGGCGTCATGTAAAACCTGCCGCCCGCCAGGCGGGGAGGGCCGTCGTCCTCGTCGTCAATGATCGTCGTTGTCCGCATGATGGCCCTCTGGCAGGATCATAGAGCGTGGCGCGCCGGCCAGAAAGCGAAACCCGACTTGCCGGGTGCGGCCTTATGCCGCCAGATACCGGCGGAGCATGGAGGAAGCGTTAAGATGCACGGGTTCCGCCTGGATGGGAGGGTCGCGCCGATCGCCGGCTCGGGCCGCGCGATTGCCGCTTGCTTCGCCGCCGGAAGCTACGTCACCGGTCAGGCGATCCACGTGAACCGCGGCATCGGTATGTACTGAACATCACGCCGCGGCGGAGAACGGTCGTTGCATATTCCACGGGCCCAACGAGCTTTGGTGTTGTTCGCCGCGTTCCTGCTTTGTGCGAACCTCGGCGCACGGGCGCAACAGCAACCGCCAACGGTTGTGTCGCGGCCGCTCTCCGACACCGAAGCGGGCATCATCCTCGGCCGCGGCGTGGTCGATTCCGAAGGTGAGGATGTCGGCCCACTCGTTGACGTCATGGTGGACAACGCCGGCAAGCCAGTGGCCGGCGTCATCGATGTCGGCGGCTTTCTGGGCGTCGGCCAGCGCCGTGTCGCGGTGGCCTGGCGACTGCTTCATTTCGTTCCTGTCAGCGGCGGGACGCTTATCCATATGGACCTGACATTCGATTCGGCTGCCGCCGCAGCGGAGTTTCAAGGTCCGGACAACACCTTGATCGTGATCGACCGCCCGCCGCCATGAAGCCCGATCGTGGGATGGACTGGCTCAACATGCTGGTCTCCGGCATGGGAGCCGCCTACGGCGCGTTCATTCCGGTCTATCTCACGACCCACGCCTGGACACAGACCAGTATCGGTCTGGTTCTGACCGTCAGCACCGTTGTGAGCATGCTGTGCCAGGTTCCGGCCGGCGTGTTCGTGGACATGATCGGCCCGCACCGCCGGGCCGTGCTGTACTGGGCTATCCTCGCGATGGGGATCGTGCCGGTGGTGTTCGTCATCCTGCCGCGCGGTCTACCGATCCTGCTGGCCATGACCCTCCAGGCGGCGGCCGGTAGTTTGCTCACACCCGCCATCGCCGCGATCAGCCTCGCACTGGTTGGCCGCGAAGGACTCGGGGAGCGCGTCGGCCGCAATGGGCGCTACGGGTCGATCGGTGCCGGTCTGGGCGCGGCGATCATGGGCGCCAGCGGGTATCTGGGCTCGCAACGCCTGGCGTTCGTGGTGGCCGCCGCGCTGACGTTGCCGGCCCTGTTGGCGGCGCGGGCGATTGGTCCGGACAAAGTGGCGATCGCGCACCCGGACGAGCAGCAACCGGGTCTGCTGGCGCCATTCCGGTTGCTGCGCGATCATCGCTTGTTGATTTACGCGTTGTGCGTCGCATTGTTCCAGGTCGCCAGCATCGCGGTGCTGCAGCTCGCGGCCGTCGATGTCACCGCCCGATTGGGTGCGCGCGGGGCGCTGGTGATCGCGGCGTTCCTCATTGTGCCACAGGTCGTTGTCGCCGTGTTATCGCCGTGGATCGGGCAGACGGCGGACCGCTGGGGGCACCGCCCGGCGCTGCTGGCGGGATTTGTGACAGTACCGATCCGCGGGGTGTTGTTCGCGATGGTGCGAAACCCGTATGTGCTGGTCCCGGTGCAGGTGCTGGAAGGGTTAGGCGGGGCGACGTTTGGCGTGATGATGCCTCTGGTCGCGGCCGATCTGACTGGCGGTAACCGGACTTACACGACCTGTCTGAGCCTGCTCGGGTTGGCGGCCGGGGCCGGCACCGCTGTCAGCACGGCCTTGGCTGGCTGGACGGCTGATCGGTTCGGGCGGAACACGGCATTCTGGGTGCTGGCCGCCGCGGGGATCGCCGCTGTGGCGCTGGCGGCATTCGCGATGCCTGAGACTCGAGCGCTGCCGAAGCCAACCGAAGCCGGCGGACCCGCGTCGAAAAAGCCAGTCAATCAGTGATCCGTCCTAAGCCGGCATGGCTGTATCTCGCGGCCCTGATCGGGGTACTTTGTGGTGCTCTGCCGTTGCTGGCCGGCCGGCCGGCGGCGCTGGAGGATTGGCCCGGTCATGTCGCCCGCGTGCAGATCCTGACGTGGTTGCGGGAGGGAAGCGATTTTTGGCCGCGGTTTTATCAGGTCAATACCTTCATGCTGCCGAACGTGTCAGTTGATATCAGCATCCTCGCGCTGCATGCGATTGGTCTGACGGTGCCGGTGGCGGCTCAGGTCGTGCTGGTTTTGACATACGCCCTGTTTGTCGGCGCGGCATTGGCTTTGGCCTGGGCGCTGCGGACCGCTGATCCATTCAAGCCGCTGCTCGCGGTCATCCTGTTCTACAACGGCGCGCTGCTGGATGGGTTCGTCAATTATATGATGGGCGCCGGAGTGGCTTTATTCTTCCTGGCGGCCTGGCTTGCCGTGAGCCGGCCCATGTGGCGCATGTTCCTCGCGATGTTCGGCGGCATCGTGGTGTTCTTTTGCCATATCGTCGCGGCCGGCTTCCTCCTGTCCGTGCTTGGATTGTTGGAGCTCGCGAGCCTGATGCGCGAGCGAACCTGGACGCTGTCGCTGTTGGTGCGTCACGCCTCGCCATTGGCCGCCTTCGTCCCGGTTGTGCTGCTTTTCGCGCTGTCGCCCACGGCCGATACGATGCGCGTTTTTTACGGCGTGGATTTGTCCGTCCTGGGGATCGTGAAGCGAAAGCTGGCGCTGTTCGGACACCCCGTGCTGGATGGCAGCGGTCGATTGGGCGCGGCAATTCTGCTGATTGGAGCGGTGGCGTTCCTGGGTGTCATGGCCTTGGCCTGGCGGCGCGGGCAACTGATCCCGCGCGCGCTGCCGGGATGGTACTTTCTGGTGCCCGGCCTGATCGGGCTGTTCCTGATCGTGCCAAACGGTGTGGGTGAGGGTCTGGGCCTGGATTACCGCCTGCCGCCGCTGGTCTTCCTGCTGGCGGGGCTGTTCGTCCGATTGGAGTGGCACGACCGAGGCATGCGCCTGGCCTGCTTCGCGATATTGTTGGTGGTATCGCTGGCGCGTTCGGCGTCGTTCAGCCACGATGCGGCGGCGAACGCTGAAGTCTACCGCGAGTTCGCCGCGGCCGCGCGCACAATCCCGAGTCACAGCATGCTGCTGAGCGGCATTGGTACACCGCGCACCGCCATTCCCTGGGACGAATTCTGGCGGCCGCCGGCGGAGTACATGGGAACGCAGGCGATCGCGGATCAGATTTTCGTGCCGTCCGTATTCGCGATGCGCTCACAGCATACGTTGCGTTTGCACGAAGAATTTCGAAGCCTGCGCCGGCAGTTCGATGTTTCGAATCCGCTGGACGTGGCCGACATGCTCGACGCCGCGCCCGCCATTTGCGCCGACTGGCATCACCGGGGGCTCACGGGCTCCGTCTTCATGGTCGTCGTGTATCCGTCGGCGTTTTCCGATAATGCGTTTCCGCTGGCGGCACGCCATGCGTCGGGCACCGGCTTTCGGCTGGTCGATCTCTGCGTGACGGGATGACGGTTCCTCGCGCCATGAACCCAACCACGACCTGGCATGAGTTCGGGTCGGGCGGTGACGCATGAAGAACCGCGGTTTCGAGGGGCTCAACCGCTCGTGAATTCGTGCTATACGAACCATGCCATGGCTCAGCGAATACCGCATGATCCCGTGCTGAAGCGCTTCCGTGCCGCGGTGACCGAACTCTACGGGGACCGCGTGGAACGGGTGGTGCTGTTTGGCTCTCGCGCGCGCGGCGACCATCGCGCGGATTCCGATTACGATGTCGCGCTGTTCCTCCGCGATATACGCAGTCGGGCGGAGGAGATGACCCGGCTCGCGGAGGTCGAGACGGATATTCTTTATGACACCGGATCTCTGATCAACGCATTGCCCTTTCCGGCTGGTGCTTACAAGGAGCGGACAGGATTTATGAGCGAACTGCGGCGCGACGGACTGGATCTGTGAAGCCCGAGACTGCCGACCATATCGCGAAAGCGCGAGAATGCCTGGACGCGGCGATCAAGATCAATACGTTTCCTCTCCCCCAGGTCGCGGCCAAGGAAGCTTATCTGGCGGTGTTCCACGCGGCCCATGCGTTTATCTTCGAGACCACTGGCAAGGTTGTGAAGAGCCATGGTGGCATGCGCACCATGTTTGCTCTGGTCGCGAAGGACGACCGCGTATCGATCGTGCGCTCGCCTCGATGTTAAGTCGTGGACCATGCTGTTGGCGCTGAAGGGGTCGTAACGGTGGCGGAGCCACGGGACGTGATCGATATCGCGCAGCGGTTTGTTGATACGATCATTGATTTACTGCCACCCGACACGGCCGTTTGATGATAACCGCCTCGCGCGCACCAGCATTGAACGCCTGAACCACCACGGTTCTTCGGTGCGGGAACCTGGCGCGGAAATGGTCCTCGAAGGCCAGTTTGGCGAGAGACAAGGCCCTGCCGCCGATATAACAATCGCCCAAACCCCTGGCCTTGCCCGTCGGCCCGGCGCACAATCCACCACCAGCCCAGGAGCCGGAAAGCCAAACATGACCATCGATCGTCACCTCGCCAAAGCCTTCGCCGGCGTGTCGACCGCCACCATCACGACCGTCCTGCTGAAAAAGGGCCTCCGCAACGTCTGGATGCGCGGCACGAAGCCCATCCGCTCACCGCAAAAGCGCCAGATCGGCCGCGCGTTCACCCTCCGCTTCGTCCCCGCCCGCGAGGACCTCGCAACCCCGGCATCCTGGGCGTCCCCCATCTCCACCCGCGCCGCGATCGAGGCGATGCCGGAAGGCTGCATCGCCGTGGTCGATGCGATGGGGGTGACCGATGCCGGCATCTTCGGCGACATCCTCTGCGCCCGCATGGCGAAACGCGGCGTCTCCGCCCTGATCACCGACGGCGTCGTGCGCGACGTGGCGGGCGTGCTCGGCACCGGCCTGCCGGTCTGGTGCCAGGGAGTCGCCGCTCCGGCCTCGGTCGCCGGCCTGACCTTCGTCGGCTGGAACGAACCGATCGGCTGCGGCGGCGTCGCCGTGTTCCCGGACGATCTGGTCGTGGTCGACGATGACGGCGCGGTCGTCGTCCCCGCCGCCCTGGTCGACGCCGTCGCCGCTGAGGCCGCCGAGCAGGAACGTCAGGAAGCCTGGATCATGTCCGAGGTCGACAAGGGCGCCGCGCTGCCCGGCCTCTACCCGCCGAACGCCGAAAACAAAGCCCGCTACGAAGCCTGGGCCAAGGGACGGTAAACCATGCCCGACAGTCTCCCCGTGCACGGCGACACGATCATCGTCGATATGATCCGCAAATTCTCTCAGGAGCGGCTGGCGCCATTCGCGGCGGAGCGGGAGAAGCGGGGGCGGATCGAGCCCGAAGTGATCCGTGAACTCGGCGAGCTGGGCGTGTTCGGCGCCACCACCCCGGCTGAGTGGGACGGCAGCGAAATCGACCCGGTCACCTACGCTTTGTTGCTGGAGGAGATCGCCGCCGGCGATGGCTCGGTCTCAACCATGGTGTCGGTGCATAACTCGCCCACCTGCATCGTGATCGCCAACTCCGGCACCAATGCGCAAAAGGATCGTTGGCTGCGCAAGCTGGCGACCGGGGAGGCGGTGGGTTCGTTCGGGCTGACCGAGCCGCAGGCGGGCTCGGACGCGTCCAATCTGCGCACGCGGGCGGTGAAAAAGGGCGACCGCTATATCGTCAATGGATCGAAACAATTCATCAGCAATGCCACGCATCCCGGCAGCCTGGTGTTCTTCGCGGTGACCGATCCCTCGGCCGGCAAGCGCGGCATTTCCTGTTTCGTTATCGATAAGAGCCATCCCGGTTTCTCGGTCGTCCGCACCGAGGAAAAGTTGGGTCAAAAAGCGTCCGATACGTGCGCTCTGAGTTTTGACGACGTGGAAATCCCGGAAGACCAGCGCATCGGCGCCGAGGGTGAGGGTTACAAAATCGCGCTCTCCACTCTTGAAAGCGGCCGCATCGGCATCGCGGCGCAAAGTGTTGGCA
This sequence comes from uncultured Acetobacteraceae bacterium, assembly GCA_937902425.1. GTDB lineage: Bacteria > Pseudomonadota > Alphaproteobacteria > Acetobacterales > Acetobacteraceae > Rhodopila. The sequence continues at coordinate 47,246 of CALFNB010000539.1, forward strand.
TGGCGCGCGCGGCGTTGGATTATGCGATCAACTACGCCAAGGAACGGACCGCGTTCGGCGGCAAAATCATCGATTTCCAGGCGGTGGGATTTCGCCTCGCGGAGGCAAAGACAAAGCTGGAAGCGGCGCGCCAATTGACGCTGCACGCCGCGCGGCTGAAGGCGGAAGGGCGGCAATCGCTGGAAGCGGCGTGCATGGCCAAGCTGTTCGCGTCGGAAACCGCCGAAGCCGTCTGTACCGCCGCCATCCAGACCCTGGGCGGCTATGGCTTTCTGGCTGCCTACCCGGTCGAGCGAATTTATCGCGACGTCCGAGTGTGCCAGATTTATGAGGGCACCTCCGACGTGCAGAAACTGATCCTGCAACGAATGCTCTGATCGCGGCGTCGCCGCGCGCCGTCACCGTGAATGGGCGCTGGTTTTTCATCGTCGGCGTTAGGGATTCGTTAATCCGGGGTTGCTAAACCGTGCACAGGCAATTGGGTCTGGTGCACGCGAATGTTTCGATCCTTGGGCATTTTGGTTGCGATCGGTGCGATACTGGCATCACCTCTTCAGGCGTCGGCGCGTGGGTGGGGCGGTCGAGGCGGCGGTGGCGGTTCCCACTCGGCGAGTCATGCCGGCGAAGGTCGATCCCATAGCTCGGGGTCAAGAGGTCATGGTGGTTCCAGCGGTCGGTGGCACGCGGGTCCTGGCCCGGCCGTGATGTCGCGTATGGCATCCGCCACGGCGGACGCGCCACTCCAGCCAAGATTGAATTTGTAACGACGCCGGCAAGCCGAACCGCCAGCACGATATCGGCGTGGCCGCTTGTGTGGTCACGGCCAGACACATTCCCAGCACAGGAGCAGCGGACCATGTCCCGCCTTCCCATTTTCTCGCGCCTGCTCGCCGCCGTTTTGCTGAGCGGCTGTGCCACCACTCCGATGGGCCCGACCGCGCTGGTCATGCCGGCACAGGGCAAGCCGTTTGAGGTCTTCGCGCAAGAACAGGAGATGTGCAAACAATTCGCCGGCGGAGAGGTGGATGGCGGCGCGACCATGTCCAATCTCAAACAACTGGGAACCATGGCCATCAGCACCGCCTTGGGCGCCGGTCTCGGTGCGTCCGTTCGCGGGCGACGTGGTGCCGAATTCGGCGGCGCGGTCGGGGCGATCGGCGGAGGTGCGATGGCGGGGCACGGGTCGGCCCGCGATCAGAACACTCTCCAGGGCCGTTACGATCTGGCTTACACCCAGTGCATGTATTCTCGTGGCAATCAGATCGCGACCGCGGCCCGGGCGGCACCACAGATCGCTTACGGGTCGCCACAGGGAAGCTCGCCGCCTGCCTATCGGGGCGGACCCGGCTACCCGCAAAGCCAGGGTTGGCCGTCGGGCGGGTATAACCCGCAAGCACCAGGGATGATCCGATAACCGGTCTGTTCGGGCGAATTCTCACGCTCCCTCGCGCCGCCAGCCCAATACCAGCAGCGCCAGGATCACCGGCAACGACAACCACGCCGGCAGCAAAGCCAACGAGGCAATGCCGGTCACGATATTGTCGTGCCGGCGTTGCATCCCGATCCAACTGCCGCCCGACGCTGGGCGATCCGGTTCGGTTCGCCGCAGCGCCGGGACGTCCATCGATGCAAGCGAGCCAAGCCAGTGCACGCCGCCGCCCGAATCACTCGCCAGCTTGCCAACAACCCCGGCGGTCGCCCGCAGATCGGCGATTTCCGGCGGATTGGCCGCCCCCGCCGCCGCGAACGCGGTGTGGGTGCCGTCGCTCGCCTGCCAGACGCCGGGTGTTGTCGCGGGCAGGCTTACAGTCCCCGCGCCTGAACCGGTCGGCGCCAGTTGAGCCGTCGTGGTCTTGCCATCCGGATCGGTAATGGTGACCGGCCCAGGAAGCGCCGGATCGGTGGAGCGGCGCAGAACCGTCAACCGTCCTTCATTCACATGGGCGGTCAGGGCATTTTCCTCCAGCGCGGGCTCCTTCATCAGCCAATGCGCGATGCGACGCAGCAGCTCCGCCTGCGGTCCGCCGCCTTCATGCCCTCGCGACCAAAGCCAGATCTGATCCGAGAGCAACAGCGCCACGCGTCCCTCGCCGACCCGATCCAGCGCCAGCAGAGGCTGGTCGTCCGGCGTGCGCAACAGCACGGAGCCGCGCATATCGCCGGGTTGGATCCGCCGATACCAGCGCCCCCAGGTGGGAACCCGTTCGGTCCCCGGTGGATTGGCGCCGGCGAGACCCTCGGTCACCGGATGACGCTGCCCCAGATCTGTCACCAGCGGCCGAAACTGTTCGTTCACCACCGCGTTGAACCGCGCCGGACCGCCTGGCAGCACACTCGCGAGCGGGGTGGAGGCGAGACTGGTTATCCCGGAAAACTCCGGCCCGACGCTCAGCAGCAAAGCGCCCCCCTGGCGCACCCGGTTGGCGATGTTGGCCAGATACGGGATCGGCAGCAGACCGCGGTTCTGGAACCGGTCCAGGATAATCAGATCGAACTCGCCAATCTTGTCCTGAAACAGCTCCCGCACCGGAAAGGCGATCAGCGCCAATTCGTTCAACGGCGTCATGTCGTCCTTTTCCGGAGGACGCAGAATCGTGAAGTGCACGAGATCGACCGAGGGGTCGGATTTCAGCAACCGCCGCCACGCCCGTTCCCCCGGATGCGGCTCGCCGGAAATCAACAGCACGCGCAGGCGGTCGCGCACACCGTTGATCTCGACCACGGCGCGGTTGTTGATGGTCGACACCTCACCCGGCAGCGGACTGGCGGACAGTTCCACGACGGTCGGCCCGGCGCGGGTGATCGGGATCTCGATCTGTTGTTCGCGGCCGATGGAGACGGTGCTTTGGCGCGGCGGTTCGCCGTCTCGGCGCAGCGTGAGTGTCGCCTGGCCGCGGCCATGTGAGCCCAGATCATCGACGGCGACGCGCAGGGTGACGGGCTTGCCGACGATGCCGAAACCGGGGGCCTCAATGATCCGCAGCCGGCGGTCGGTTTCCTCGCCTTTCGCTGGGATCAGGACATTCAGGGGCACGTCGCCGGGCACGGTTTTGGGCACGTCGTGAATTTGGCCGTCAGTGATCGCGACGATACCGGCGAGGCGGGAGCGCGGAATTTCGCCAACCGCGCGCTCGATCTCGCCGAACAACAGCGTGCCGGCGTCGCCCTTTTCGGGGACGGTGAGGGTGCGCAGATCGAGATCGCGGAACTGCCGCGCCTGCTTGCGGATCGCCGTCTGGGCTGCCTCGGCCACGGCGGCGCGGTCGTTGACCTGCATCGACGCGGTCTGGTCGATGACCAGCAGCCCGATATCAGGCAGGGCTTCCCGCGTCTCCCGCACCAGCCGGGGGCCGGCGAGCCACAGCAACAGCATGGCGAACGCCAGGGCACGCAGCACCGCGCCCTTCGCCCGCCGCCACAACGCGAGCGCGCACACCAGAGCGGCGACAGTGGCGATCGCGGCGATCAGCCAGATGGGCAGCAGTGGGTCGAAGCGAAGGGCCGCGATGACCTGTTCGGGACGCATGACCGGAGTGTCGCATACGGCCCCGGGTCGAGGCCAGGAGTCATCTATGTCGCCGAGCCGAAGAAATTGTAACCGGCGTTCGCCGCGTGGCAGCCGGGCTCAGCGAGCGGCGAGACGCGGATCATCGCCGGCGATCGCGGCGCGGTGCTGGCGGGCCATGGGCTCTTCCAGACTGATCCGGTGGATCGTCAGTACGAGTTCGAACAGGCGGGGCAGGAAGTCGCGATCGTTTCGCATGTCGGCGCGGACCGCCGTGCGCAACAGGGGCGGATATGACTGTTCCGGCGACCCGCCGCGCAGAACCGGCAAAACGGTTCGAGCCAAAGCGTCACGTTTGGTTCTGCGCTCGTTGATGATTCGGATTTCTGCGCGCACGACGGCGTCCTCGGTCTGGTCGTCATATTTCCGGCGATAATCGGGCGTGCCGATGGCGCAGATGAAATGGGCCGTCTCGATTTGTTCGATGAAACCGGGCAGTTCGGTGCCGACGACGCTGTGCCACTTGTCCAGCGTCACCGCGATCTCCGCCTGCCGCAGATGGTCGGCGAGATCCTCGACCCAGCGCTCGTGCTTCGGATCGCCCCAGGCGTAGCTAATGAAACAGCTCGGCGGCGTCGCATCGCCGCGCTCACGGCGAAAACTCTTCACCCAGGAAATCGCCACCTCGTAATCGGTGCGCCGGTCGGCGGTCTCTGTCGCTTCGCGCACTGCCTGGGCTTTGCCCTCCGGCGGCGTGCCGATCGCGTTCAGCGCCGGCGTCGGCAATTCCATGCCGCAAGCAAAACAGAACAGATGCGGTTGTTTCGCCTCGATCCGGCTACGCACGGCATCGCGTCCTTGCAGCTGCTTGCAGCGAGGGCAGGTGACGGCGGGCAGGCGCGAGACCTGGACGCGGCGGCGAATCAGGAATCGTTCGAACACGCCCTGAAACAACAGCCGTGTGTCCTCGCGCGAGCTCAGGCTGTAGGACAGCACCAGCTCGATCTCGCCCTCGGTTTCCGCGGTTCGGCGGAACCCGCAGACCTGGCCTTGCTCCAGCTCGTATTCCGCCTGGGTCTGCCAATGATGTTTCCGTCGCGAACAGGCTCGTGTAACCCAGTTGGACGACCAGAGCGGGATAGACGGTTTCGATCTCGCCGATGACGCGGTAGCTGACGTCGTCGATCAGCGCGGTCGTGGCGACGGGCCGTTTCTCGTTGATCAGCGAGGGGAACACGAGGCAGGTGGCGCCGTTCACCGTCTCGCGGAAGCAGAGGTTGCGGCGCAGGAACAATCGCGCAGCTTCGTCCAGCAGCAGGCGCCGCTGCTCCGCGGTCAGCCCGGCGAGTTCCTGCAACGGATAATCGCCGCCGAGCAGCCGCGTTTCGTCCACGAGCCCGAGGCCGCGTTCCTGCCGTCTCGCCTCCAGAACGACTGAGGACGCGAGGTTCACGAGCAGGTCCGAGGCGAGCAGGACGGAATGCTCGCCGTCGGCGCGCTGGATCAGCGCGACATAGCCGTGATTGGCGAGGTGGCGTACCGCCGTCAGCATCTCGGCGCTGTCGAAACGCCAGGCGGGGTCGGTAGCCTGTAGTTGTTGTCGAAGCGCGTCGGCTGGCAACAGGATGTCGGTCTGTCCGCCGCCGGCCTCCTTCAACCGCAATACGTGATCCTTGATGCGCTTGAAGGTGTCGGTGGTGACGGTCTGGGTCAGGCGATGCCAGGGGATCGCGGCTTTGATGCGCGCCAGCAGATCCTCGACGCCGACATTGTCGCGGGCGCTGGTGCGGATGTAGCCGGCGATGCCGTTGCGCTGGCAAAATGTCTCGATCTCGGCGTCGGTGAGTGTGGGCGTGCCGCGGTCGGAGCGGGCGGCGACCAGGATCGTCGGCGCGGTCGAGGCGAGCTTATCGCCAGCCCCGATCGGACCGGCGGCTGCCTGGCGCAGCGTGGCGGCGTGCAGGTGCTTTATCCAGTATTCGACGCCCGCCAGCGGTTTCTCGCGATTCGCCGGGTCGAACAGCAGCAGGCCGAGATCGACATCGTCGAGAAACAGCGCATGGATCAGCCGATAGTCGGGCTGCCCGGCAAGGTCCCAGAGAACCGTTTCGCATTGCGTGCCGTCCGACCGCGTCTCACCGAGCCTGTCAACCACCCAGAATTGTTGACCATGAGTGGAGGGGTGTTCGCGGAATTCGCCATGGGCGATGCGCCAACCCAGGCCGGTCTTGCCGACTCCGCTGTCGCCAAGCAGGGCGACGCGGGCGGTGGTGTAGAGGTGATCGTCCGGCGCCACCTCGTCGATCTGCCAGACGCGGACCCATCCATCGGTGTCCGCCGCGAGGAAACGCTTGCCGTCGGGCAACAGGGCGATGGTGGTGACGGTTCCGCTGTGGCCCTCGATCCGTCGCAGTTCCCTTCCGGTTTCCAGGTCCCAGAGCTGGATCCCTCCGCGGCCGCCGGACAGTGCGCGCTTTCCGTCGGGGAGAATGGCGAGCGACCAGACAAAGCCTACCGCATCGAAACGGCGGAGTTCCCGCCCTGAAGCTAGGTCCCAGAGGCGGAGCGTTTCGTCCTCCGATCCGGACAGAGCCCGCATTCCGTCCGGCAACGCGGCGATGGCCATTACGTTATCCGTGTGGCCGTCGAATGAAGGCAATCGCGAAAACGTCTACACCGCCGGTTTCAAGTTCTTGGAGCGGCTCGCCGGAGACGAGATCGGACAACACTGCTTTGCCATCACTATGCCCGGTCAGGACATGCCGCCCGTCCGGAGACACGGCCATTGACCAGATTATCTCCGCCGCGACCCGGAACCCATTCGATCGCGATTCGTCCCTTCGCAGCTCCGCTTTCGCGTGATCGTCACCCGCCCGGGTTGGCGTTCGGCCGGACCTACCCGCATTCCCGCGTTTCACAGGTTCACGACCCACTCTCGCCATCCTCTCCGGAGCCCCCGAAGCCCCTCAAGCCTCGCCGCCTGCTGTGACCGACGGACTGGACGTTACGCGCGCGCACTTCTCCTGTCATCCACCCCTCACAACAACAACACTCCACGCACGCCGTCCTCGACCGCTCGCAGGTCCGCGCGCGACGGCACCCCGGCCGGCCGCCGCAACCGCGCGAATCTGGTCGCAAATGGCGACCGAATCCTCGCCCTCCGACGGCACGGCCACAACGATGGGCGGACGAGGCTCTGGGTTGGTCGCCAATGGCACGACCCACGATTGTCCGCCGGACCCGGTTCAACCCGTCCGTGCTCAACACCGCCGCTCGCCGGCTCTTGCGGATTTCTGCGCCCTGAGTCGGGTCCAAATCTACCCACCAGATTCAACCCCGTCGCGGCGTTCGGCCCTCACGCCCGGCGCCGCTCATCGCCCGGGTTTGGGAGGTTCCGGCTCGGCCAGGCCGTCATCGACGGTAGCCGTCTCCCACTCGCCCATCTCGGCATTGAGTTGCGCGCGCCGCTCGACCTCCAGCGCGGCCCGGTAGAGCGGGTCATCGTCGCTATCCTCCGGCGGCAATGCCTGCTCGAGCAGTGTTGGATAAACAAGCTCCGCTCCCGATGGGCACGGCGCGCCGAAAGCGCCGCACCAGTTCGGCAGGGAGTCGCAACAGCAGTTGCTCGGTCGGCATCGCAACGTAATCCAAGGGAATTGCAATTGATATTGATAGCAACTCCCTTGCCTCGCCGCGACTACCCTACCTTGAACGCCGCCACCGCCTTCTCGTCGAACTTCAAGCCGAGGCCCGGCTTCTCCGGCAGCACCAGCATGCCGTTCTCGATCGCCGGGGTTTCGTCATACAGCGCCAGCATCCACGGCATGTATTCGACGGTCAGGCCATGCGGGATCGCGGCGATAAGATGAACCAGGATCTCCGGCATGACATGGCTGACCACGGGAAGATTGAACGCCTCCGCCATGCCGGCGATCTTCATCCACGGCGTCACCCCACCGGCGCGGACGATGTCGATCATCACGATGTCGACCGAGTGGTTCTGGATCATCTGCCGGAACGGCGCGATGCCGTAGACATACTCGCCGCCCGCGATCGGTGTTTTCAGCGCCGCCGTGACCCGGGCGAGCCCCTGGTAATCGTCAGCGGTCGTCACGTCCTCCAGCCAGAACAGCCCGACATCCTCGATGCGGGAGCCGATGTCGATCGCCTGCTCCGGCCGCCAGCGCTGGTTGATGTCGCACATCAATTTGATGTCGGGGCCGATCGCTTCCCGGACGACGCGCACCCGCCGCACCTCTTCCGCCGGCGTCGGATTTCCCGGCAGCGCCATCTGGGTTTTCATCTCCTTGAAACCCTTCTGCACCAGAATTTGCGCGGCTCGTTGCGCCTGGTTATCGGTCAGCCCGCGCCGCAGCGAGCCGGACGCGTACGTCGGTACCCGGTCGCGATGCCCGCCGAGCAACTTCCACAACGGCTGATCGAGCGCTTTGCCCTTGATGTCCCACAGCGCGATGTCGATCGCGGCGGCCGCCAGGGTAAAAATCCCGCCCGGCCCACAGGCATCGCCGGTGCCGGCGCGGAGTTTCGCGGTAATCGCCTCGATCCGCAGCGGGTCCATGCCAATGGTGAGTTCCGCCAGTTCGTCAACCGCTTTCCGCAGACTGCCGGTCATCTTGCCGCCATAGAACGAAATACCGATCCCCTCGATGCCGCTATCGGTGCGCAGCCGCAACGTGACCACGGGCCGTTTGCGGCCGGCCTCTTCCGGCATGTTGGCGAGCGGATCGTCTTCCGGAATGGCGAGCGTCGTCGCCTCGAAGCTGGTGATTTTCATCGGGTGGTTTCCTCTGTTCTATGGACGGTGCAGTTCGGCGCGCGCCCGGGTCACGGTGCGCACGCCGCGCTTGAAGACAACCAGCGGGGCGGCGTTTTCCGCCACCGCCTGCTCGGGGGTCATCGCGTCGATCACCACGATATCGGCGGGATTGCCGACCGCGATGCCGTAATCCTTCAGGTTCATCAGCCGCGCGGATCGCTCGGTCAGCATGGCGAAGCACTCCCGCAGCCGTTTCGGATGACCGATCTGGCAGACATTCGCCTGAAGATTGGCCATCCGGATCAGCGAACAATCGCCAAGAGGCGTGAACGGATTGAGCACGTTGTTGGTGGAGATCGAGCAATTGACTCCATGCTCCACGAGCGCGTTCACATCGACGACACCGCGGCGAACATTGTCGGTCTGATCGCGGCCTTGCATGAACAGATCGGTCGCCGGCAGTGAGGTAACCGCCACCCCGGCATCGGCGATACGCGAGGCCAGCTTATGGAACCCATCCACTTTCATCGTCGAATACTTGCACCCGTGCCCGATCGCGACGCGCCCGCCGAGCTTATATTTCTCGGTCAGCTCGCAAACGAGATGAATATCCATATCGTCGGGCGAGTTGCCGGAATCGAGATGCATATCGATATCGACATCGAATTCCCGCGCGAGATCGAACACGCGGCGGATTTGTCCCGCGTGATCCGGATCGAAATTGGGCGCGGCGCCGATCGCGCGGGCGCCACGTTTCAATGCCTCGACCAGAAGCTCATCGGCGCGCGGATTATTGGTCAGGCCTTCTTGCGGGAACACGCAAAGTTCGATGTCGATCGCCCATGCGTAATCGCGTTTCAGCGCGGCCACGGCATCGAACGTGCGCATTTCGACACCGCCGTCCAGCTCGACATGAGGCCGCATCCGGGTGGCACCAAACTTAATGCAGCCCTCAAGCGTTTGCGCGGCGCGACGATACGCGTCCTCGACCGTGAAAGTGTGCTTGACCGCCGAGACGCGCTCCATCGCCATGGGTAGGCGGCCTGTCTCGGGCGCGCAACGGTCGGCGATCCGCGACTTCTCCAAATGGATATGGGTCTCGACGAGGCCAGCGCAGGTCAGCCGGCCCTCCGCGTCGCAGGATGGAGCTTCGACGTGGAGTCCGGGCTGGATGGCGACGATCTTGCCATCCGCGATGCCGATGTCGACCGGCGGCGCCTCGGGCGCGCTGGCGAGGCGCGCGTTACGAACAACCAGATCCATCAGCCCCAGCCTCCCGTTCTCGCGATCTCGGGACATGATGCACGCAATGCGGCCGGGATGTCACGGTCAGGTCAGCTTCAGGGCCTCCGTTACCGTCCCGCGGCATTCGCCGAATCCGATGGACAGGTAGCCGGAGCGGCGGGCCTGCCCAAGGAAGATGACCTCGTCGCCGTCTTGCAGCCAGGTCCGTGTTTCACCGTTGGACAACGTCACCGGGTTCCGGCCGCCCCGGGTCATTTCCAGCAAACATCCCGCCGAGCCTGGTTCGGTCCCCGACACGGTGCCGCTGCCGAACAGATCGCCAGCTTGCAGATTGCATCCGTTCGAGGTGTGGTGTGCCACCATTTGCGCCACCGTCCAGTACAAATCGCTGGCTTTGGAACGCGACATCACATGTGGCGCGGTGCCCGCCGAGCGCATTTTTGGCGTCAGCAACAACACCTCGAAGTCGATGTTGAAGCAGCCGGTCGCCTGGTCCGCCGGATCGTTCAGGTGCGGCAGCGGGGCCGGATCACCCGCGGGCCGCGGCGGCTGCGCCATGCGGAACGGCGCCAAAGCGTCCGTCGTGATGATCCACGGCGACACGAACGTCGACAGACTTTTCGCCAGGAACGGGCCCAGAGGTTGCGACTCCCAACTTTGGACGTCGCGCGCCGACCAGTCGTTCAGCAGGCAAAAGCCGGCGGTATGGCTCGATGCTTCGGCGATCGGGATCGGCGTGCCGAGTTCGTTACCCGGCCCAACCCACACGCCCAGTTCAAGCTCGTAGTCGAGGTCGCGGCATGGCCCAAAATCGGGGGATGCCTGTTCTGGTGGTTTGCGCTGTCCGTTGGGCCGGCGAACCGTGCCGCCTGAGGGCCGGACCGAGGACGCCCGGCTGTGATACGCGACAGGCACATACTTATAATTGGGCATCAGCGGATTTTCCGGCCGGCTGATCGTGCCGGCGGTGCGGGCGTGATGAATGCCCGCGAAGAAATCCGTGAAATCGCCGACGCGTGCCGGCAAATGCATCGTGCAATCGGCGGCGTCGTGCAGCAGCTGCTTCGCGATTCCCTGAAGCTGTCCGGCATCCGTCCCTTTGCTGTCCAGCAATTCCCCGACACGCCGCCGCAATGCTCGCCGCGCGCCCGCCCCGCATTCCATCCACGCATTCAATGAGCGGCCGCTCGCCGACTGGGCTGCCTCAAGTGCCGCACCGGAAAACAACCCGGCCTCCAGCGCCGCGCTGATGTCGAAAATTTTGTAGCCGATCGCGATACCGCCGCGTGGCGCGCCGCCATTTTGGCTGAACACGCCGTGCGGCAGGTTTTGAATCGGAAATGCGTTGTGTCCGTTGGCGTACTCAACCCAGCTCGTGCGGCCGGGGTCATGCGTTTCGTCGATCATCGGTGTCCTCCCGTGAAAGCGTTGCCAAGGTCGTTCCAGACAGCATCATGATCGGCCCGCGGTCGCGAGTGGGCCAGGGAGTGCCGCGCTGGCCGCGGAATATGTCGGGTTTCGAACATAATCGCCATCGAGCCGTCCATTTTCCGCGGCGTAGTGTCGTGCTCCAGATCTGGCCCTTGAATTTTCGCACGACCTCCGTTGGCTCGTCACGATCTTCGTATTACTCGACCGGCGTCGTGAAGTCGCGCGGATTGGCGAGACCGTTGGCGCCGGTCGGGCGGAGATCCGGCAACCGCGGCATGGCACCGTGATTTTCGCGGATGTAGCCTCGCGCCTGGCCATCATGCAGCGCGACGCGGAAGCGAATGCCGCGCTGGATGACGGCGATTTCGCGAGGTGAGACGGCCAGCCGGGCGAGTTCCATGTCAATCGCCTGTCGGCCAGGTTGTGGTACAATTGGTTACTCGCCAACCGCGTCCCAGAAGACGCGCCGCATGTCACGGTTCGCGTGATACTGGTGGATCGTGACGCTTTGACTGCATTCCGTCTCGGAATTTGACAACGCAGTCACGAATCCGTCCAGAAAATCCGCCGCACTGTCGGGTCCCCGCGAGCACACCGTACACAGAGCGCAACTCAATACGACGGATACACTGCACATGATCGTATGCGGCACATCCAGACGCGCCGCGCCTCCCGATGGTGCACGGTATTTCTGATAACTGTTCGGCACAAAGCCCAAACGCGAGTTGCCGTAGGGAGTTTTGTCCGACGGGAAGTGCGCCTTGGATCGATCCTGTTGCATTCTCGTTGCCGAACCAACACAAACGGTCGATCATGTCAGGCATCGCCGCGAGCTCCCAATATTCGGCTTGATTTTCACCATGGCGATACTATACGGGGCTTCCACCCTTGAGGGGGGTAGTTCATGCCGATCAAGAATCGCAACGACCGTGTGGCGGAGTTTCGTCTTGGGTCCTTTCTGCCTTTCAGACTGGTGGTGGTAACTGATTCGGTCTACCGCATGTTCGCTGAAAATTATGTGGGGTCGTTCAACCTCACGATACCGGAAATTCGCGCGCTGAGTGTCATCGCCGAGCATGGCACGCTGTCGCCGACCGCTGTCGGGCAGCACGCTTTGATGGATAAGGTCAAAGTCAGTCGTGCCACGCAAAGTCTGGTCGCCAAAGGGTTGCTGCGGCAGCGCCAGGATCCGAATGACGGGCGTAGCCGGCTGTTGCGGCTCACGCGCAAGGGCGCCGCGGTGCACGCCAAATTCGTGTCGCTGGCTACTAGGTTGGAAGCCATGCTGTTTGGCAACCTCAGCCGTGCCGACCTGAACGCGCTCAACCGTATATTGACGAAAATTACAACTCGGCTTGAAACGACCGGCGAGATCGACCGCACCTGAACCGGTCTGGAAACGGCGGCCGAACGGGGACTCGCGTACGGTCGAATTGGCGCTACACTCTTTCGCGGGCGCTCCGGGGGCCCACGTACTTTGGGACGCGAACCTGGGCAGCGCTTCGGCGAATGAAGGAGGTGCGGCCATGTCCAAAAGCAGAAACGGCGAAAATCCTCGATCCGTGGCCCTCGTGGGACCGCAGGGAAGCGGCAAGTCGACCCTGTTCGACGCGTTGATGGAGGCGACCGGCGCAACCGTCAAACGGCCCGCCGATCCACGCAACCGGCCCGCGACCACCACGATCCGCGTGGGACATTGCAGCTTTCTCGATGAAGCATGGTCCATCCTGGATTGTCCCGGCTCGATCGAGTTCGCTCATGAGGTGCATGCCGCGCTGGCGATGGTGGATATCGCCATCGTCGTCTGTGAGCCCGATCCAGCCCGCGCGACAACCATCGCGCCGCTGCTGCGCGCGCTCAGCGGCGAACTGGTGCCGCATATCGTCCTGATCAACAAAATCGATACGTTCGATGGGTCGGTCGCCGATGTGATCGCCTCCTTGCAGGCGTATGCCGGTTCGCCGCTGGTGTTGCGGCAGATGCCGATCACGGAAAGCGGCCGCATTGGTGGCTATGTCGATCTGATGAGCGAGCGCGCGTATCGCTATCGCAAAGGTCAGGCCTCCGAATTGATCCGCATCCCGGAATCCATGGCCGCCGAGGAAGCCGCCGAACGGGGCCGGCTGGTTGAGACGTTGGCTGATCGTGACGATGCGCTGCTGGAAAAAGTACTGGAAGATATCCGGCCGACGCCGGAGGAACTCTACCTCGACATGCGCAAGGATCTGCTGGCCGGCGCGGTGATCGAGGTCATGCTGGGTGCCGGTGAAGCCACCCATGGTGTGCGCCGGTTGTGGAAGGCGCTGCGCCACGAGACGCCGACCACGGCTGAAACCTGTGACCGCAAAGGGATCGACGCGGACGGCCCGCCTTTGGCGCAGATCTTCCGCACCGAGTACGCCGGCCATACCGGCAAACTATCGTATGCCCGGATCTGGCGCGGCGAGATCAAGGACGGCGTGACGTTGGGCGGTACGCGCCTGGGTGGAATTTATCATTTCGTCAACGGCGAGCTTTCCAAGTCTCCCGCCTGCGTCGCCGGCGACGTGGTGGCTTTGGGACGGTTGGATGGCGTGGCGACCGGCGCGACCGTCTCGCCAGGCGCGGTGCCGGAGCAATTGCCGTTCCCGCCGGCGCCCACTCCGGTCTATGCGCTGGCGGTGACCACGACCGACCGCAAGGACGACGTGCGGCTGTCGGATGCGCTGCGCAAGATGGCCGAGGAAGACCCGTCGCTGACCGTGACACAGGATCACGAAACCGGTGAGACGGTGATGCATGGCCAGGGCGAGATGCACCTGCTGAATGCCATCGAGCACATGGCGAAGAACTACAATCTGAAGATGACCACGCGGCGTCCGTCGATCGCGTATCGCGAAACGATCAAAGCGCCGGTACACGAACACGGCAGACTGAAACGGCAAACCGGCGGCCACGGTCAGTTCGCCGATGTGAAGATCAACCTCGCGCCACGGGAACGCGGTGCCGGCTTCCTGTTCGTCGATAAGGTGGTGGGCGGTGCGGTGCCACGCAATTTCATTCCCGTGGTGGGTGAGGCGGCGGAAGACGCGGCGAAAAAAGGCCCGTTCGGATATCCGGTCGTCGACATCTCGGTCACGCTGGTCGACGGCGGATTTCACGCGGTCGACAGTTCCGACATGGCGTTCCGCACCGCGACGCAGATCGCGATGCGCGAGGGCTTGGCGAAGGCCGACCCAGTGCTGCTGGAACCGATCGATCGCGTGACGATCAGCGTGCCGAACGATCTTACTCCGCGCGCGCAACGACTGCTGACGGGACGGCGCGGCCAGATCCTCGGGTTCGGCGAACGCGAGGGCTGGCCCGGCTGGGATGATGTCGAGGCGCTGGTGCCGGAAGCCGAACTGCACGACCTGATCATCGATCTGCGTTCCCAGACTCAGGGTCTGGGCACCTACCGGCGGCAGTTCGACCACCTGGCCGAAACGAAGGCGCCGGCGAAGGTTTGATCTAACCCACGAAGGCGCCCCCGTTCACGTCGATGACGGCGCCGGACAGGTAACTCGCGGCGGGCGTGCACAGGAACGCGATCGGCCATGCCAGTTCGTCGGCGCGGCCCATGCGGCGGAGCGGTAGATTGGGGCCCAGGTTGGAGCCGCGCGTCATCGGCGTTTCGACCGGCCCCGGAGCGACCGCGTTGACCATGACGCCCTGGGTGACGCCCTGCCGCGACGTCCATTTCACCAGTGCGTGCACCGCACCTTTGGACGCGGAATAATCTGGTGGCGTATTGAGCGAGGTGCCGCCGGTCTTGCCCGCCACCGAACCGACCAGTGCGATATGACCGCCGCCGTGCGCCGCCATATGATCGATCGCGCGCATCGCGATCTCCAGCGGAACGCGAACGTTGATGTCCATGACGCGATGGAACCGTTCGCGCCACGCGCGGTCATTGCGCCAGTCGCGGCTTTCGAGGATCGCGGCGCAATGCGCCATCGCGTGAAGCCTGGGACCGGCGAACAGACCGGCGAGGAAGCTGTCATCGGTCAGGTCGCCCTCGCTGACGTCGCACTGAACGCCGAGCGCTCGGACCTCGGCGGCCGTCGCGTCCAGCGGTGCGCGGTCCGTCAGTAACAGATCCGCGCCCAACTGGGCCAGCACCAGTGCGGTGGCTTTACCGATACCGCTTGCCGCGCCGGTCACCAAAGCGCGTTTGCCTCGCATGTCGAGGGCGGCCGGGAGAGTGAGTGAGGTCATTGGCGTTTCCTTCTGTTTCGCGCAGTCTGCCAGGAACAACCGCCGGAGGAAATTCGATGACCTTACGTCTGCGCCAGATCTGCCTCGTCGCGCCGCATTTGGAGCCGTCGGTTTCCACGATCTGCACCGTGCTCGGCACGATGGTGTGCTACGTCGACCCAAATGTCGAGAAATACGGTCTGGTCAATGCGCTGATGCCGATCGGCAATTCGTTCCTGGAGGTGGTGGCACCGACCCGGGACGGCACCGCCGCCGGCCGGTATCTCGATCGGCGAGGCGGCGAAGGCGGCTACATGGTCATCCTCGATTGTGACGCCATCGAACCGTGGCTGACGCATCTGCCCGCGGTTGGGGTTCGTATCGCCAACGATCTGGATTATCCGGGCGAATATCGCGGGTTGCAGTTGCATCCGCGGGATACCGGCGGGGCATTGCTGGAAATCAATCACTCGCATGGCGGCGCCTGGGACGGTCCGTATCACCCCGCCGGCCCGCGCTGGACCGGCGCGCATGGCGTTGAGGCCGAGGACATGATCGTGGCGGCTGAATTGCAGTCCGGCGACCCCGCTCACCTCGCGGGCCGATGGTCGGAGATTCTGCGGCGGCCGGTGCGCGATGTTGCCGGGGTGCCAACAATTGACCTCGATATTGGAACACTGCGTTTCGTTCCGGCGAACGACGGGCGTGGCGAAGGCCTGGGGGGCATAGACGTGAAAATCCCCCGTCACGAACGGGCTCGTTTCGCGGCCCGGCAGAAAGAGGTGCCCGAGGCAGATGGCGCGCTGACGCTATGCGGAACGCGGGTGCGGTTGGTGTGAGACGAGCAGTTAACCGCCCCGCGTTTCCAGCTTCTTCAATTCATCCAGCAACACCGGCAATCCCATGCTGATCGTGTGAACGCCGAGCACGCTGACCAGGGCGAGGACTTCCATGATTTCTTCCGGCGTCGCTCCAAGTTTCAGCGCGTTCTCCATGTGAATACGCGTGCCTGGTTCGTACATGTGCGTCGTCGCGGCGTCGATCGCGACATAAACCAGTTCGCGGATCTTCGGTTCCAGCGTACCCGTCTTCCACGGCACCGAGGAAAACTCGGCGTACGCTTCGAAGAAATCGGGCGACAGCGCCAGCACGCCATCCCACAGCGGCGACCAGTAACCGCGATTGGCGATGAACGCGGCCTTTAGTTGTTCCTGACGCGGCGTCAGCGGTTTTCTGGTCACGTCAGGTTTGCCGGCCTGTCGCATGACATCCAGCAGTGCCGGCACGCCCATTGTCACGGAATGCACGCCAATCGAGGACGTCAACTGGTACACTTCCATGATCTCATCGCGGGTCGCGCCATGGCGCAAGGCATTGCGGATATGCACGCGCAATCCCGGCTCGTACATATGCGTCGTGGAGGAATCGATCGCGATATACAGCAGCTCCTTCACCTTCGGTGACAGCGTGCCGGTCTTCCATGGCACCGAGGACAGCTTCGCGTAGGCCTCGAAGTAATCCGGCGCGATGTCCAACAGCGGGTCCCAACCGCGGCTCCAGTAACCGCGGGCGTCGATGAAATCCTGTTTGATCTTCGCTTTTCTGGCTTCGCTCACGGCCGCCTCCTTCTGGTTGGGGAAACCTTCGCGAAGCCCAGGCGACGGGTCAACCCTGGCATGGCATAATCACGCAACGACCAACGAGTCAGGGAGAAACGACCATGCGGCGACGCCATATTCTGGGTGCGGCAGCGGCGGTGGCCGCGATTCCGCGCCGCTTCGCCATCGCGGCGAACCGCGATAACAAACTGGTGCGCTATGTGCCGACCGCTGACCTGTCGGTGCTCGACCCGTCCTGGACCACGACGCAGGTGTCGATCACCCACGGCTATTATGTATTCGATACGCTGTTCGGCATCGATCATACGCAAACGCCGCGGCCGCAAATGGCCGAAGCGGCCTCGGTGTCCGATGACGGCCGTGTCTGGTCGATCCGGCTGCGCGACGGTTTGACGTTCCATGACGGCGAGAAAGTGCTTGCCCGGGACGCCGCCGCGAGCCTTCGCCGGTGGGCCGCCCGCGATGTTTACGGCCAGACCCTGGGTGCTGTCGTCGAGGCGTTCGAAGCCCCGGATGATCGGACGATACGGGTTAAATTGAAACGGCCGTTTCCGTTGATTTTGGATACGTTGGCGAAACCCAACGGTATGCTGCCGGTGGTGATGCCGGAGCGGCTCGCCAACACCGATCTGTCGAAGCCAAACACGGAAATGATCGGCTCCGGTCCGTACCGGTTCATGAAAAACGAATTCGTTCCGGGCAGCAGTGCCGCCTACGAAAAGTTCGACGGATACGTGCCGCGTCAGGAACCGCCCGATTGGGCATCCGGCGGCAAGGTCGCGAAGATCGCGCGTTATGAATGGAAAATCATTCCGGATTCGTCCATCGCTGCTTCGGCGCTGGCGAAGGGTGAGATCGACTGGTGGGAACAAGTGCAGCCGGACCTGCTGCCCATGCTGCGAAAGAACCCTGATGTCGTGGTCTCGAACTTCAATACCGTCGGCTTCTTCGGCACGATGCGGTTCAACCATCTCAATCCGCCGTTCAATAACGCCGCCATTCGCCGCGCCGTCCGCCTGGGGATGAATCAGGACGACTACATGAGCGCGGTGACCGGCAACGACCCGTCGATATATCGCACCTGCAAGGCACTGTTTCCTTGCGGCACGCCCTATGGCGAGGAACTTGGCGAGGGCGGCATGACCGGCGATATCAAAGCCGCGAAACGCGCACTGGATGACGCCGGCTACAAGGGCGAGAAGGTCGTCATCCTCAATCCCGCCGATGTGCCGACGATCGCGCCGTTCGGGCAGGTGACGTACGACTACCTGCGCAAGCTCGGCATGAACGTGGAACTCCAGGAGATGGACTGGAACACCCTGGCGCAGCGACGCACCAAGCCGGATCCGGTCGAGAAGGGCGGCTGGTCGATCTTCCATAACTGGTGGCTTGGCACGTCGTTCATCAACCCCGCCATCAGCCCGGTGCTTCGCGGTCTCGGCGCCAAAGGTTGGGCGGGTTTCTTCACTGACGACAAGATCGAGCAACTGACCGAACAATGGACCACGGTATCGAGCGATCAGGAACGCATGCAGGTCGTCCACGCGATGCACCTGCACGCGCTGGAGGCGGTCCCAACCGTGGTGCTCGGCCGTTTCTTCATTCTGACCGCGCATCGCAAGGGCCTGACCGGCATCCTGGAGTCAACGTCGCCCTATCCGTGGAACGTGTCCTGGACGTAACCAATCACACCGTGAATCGCCGCACCGCGTCCTGATCCAGTTCCAACCCGAAACCACCGCCGGTCGGAACGATCAGGGTGCCGTCGCTGAGTTCCGGCATCGCCCGCAATAACGCCGCCGACCGCGGCACATACTCCACCACCTGGGCGTGCGGCACCGCGGTAAGCAGATGCACATGGATCTCCGGCAACACGTGCCCGCCGACCTGCACGCCAAACCCGTGCGCGAGTGATGCGACGTGACGCCACGGCGTGACCCCGCCGATCCGGCCGAGATCGATCAATGCGATCCCGGTGCCGCGCGCCTCCAGCAGGCGACGGAAATCGGCGATCTGATACAGGTGCTCGCCGGTCGCCACCGGCACGTCCAGGGCGGCGGTGACCCGTGCCATGCCGGCGACATCGGTGTGGGATACCGGGTCCTCGATCCAAACGACACCGGCTTCTTGCAGGGCCTTGCTGGTTCGGATCGCGCGCGTCACGGTCCAGGTTTCCGTCGCATCCGTCATGATCGCGACACCCGGACCCACCGCGTCGCGCACGGCTCGCACGCGCGCGACCTCGCCGTCCGGATGCTTCTCGTTCCCCACCCGTAATTTTACCGCGCGGAAGCCGCCGTCGAACGCCCGTCGCGCTGACGCCGCCAGTTCGTCCAGACTGAGGCTGTACCAGAACCCATCGCTGGCGTAGACCGGCAGCCGATCGCGCGCGCCACCCAACAGGCGTGACACCGGCTGGCCCACCGTCTTGCCAAACGCGTCCCAGATCGCGATGTCCAAAGGAGCGATCGCGTAATGCAACAATCCGCCAGGCCCCACCCAGTCGCCCGCGCGCGCCATTTTCTTCCACGCCGCCTCGGGCTCGGTGACGCTCATGCCGGTCAGCAACGGCGCCAGTTCGCGGGTCGCGGCGGCCACGGTGCCGATGAACATTTGGTTCAGCGCGACGATGTAGCCGAACCCGGTGACGCCGTCCTCGGTGGTGATTTCGGCCATCACGTGCCAGTTGGCGCCGACCGCGCGGCCGCCCGCCGAGTAAGGCTGATCGAGTGGCACTTTCAATACCCGCACATCGACGGTTTTGATTTTCATGGCGCTCCATCCCGGCCGGTCCGCACGGCTTCCCAGGTGTCCGGCTCATCGTAGGTTTCGAACTCCTCCAGCAACGCGCCCGCCTGATCGCGCAGAAATTCGCATGATATATGCTTGATCAGCCGCGGCAGGCCGAACGGCATTCCATTGAGACCGGTGGAAATCGGCCCGGTGCTGACCATCGATCCACCGTTGAACATCCGGATACGCCGCAGTCCCGGCATCGCGCCTGGCGTTTTCTCCAGCAGTTCAAAGCCGGGACCGACATAAGGATGACGGCCCATTTCGGCGTTCGCTCGATCCGCGGGGGCCGCGTAACGATCCGACCAGGTGGCGACGTGATCGAGGATCGCGGACAACTCCGGCCGGTCGCGAAGATCGACGCCAAAACCGGTCCCCAGGATCAGAAAATCAGTGTCGAACCAGCCGCCGGGCGTGCGCAACCGAATTCCGGGCGCGGCATCAATCAAAGGCGTCGCGTAATGCACCGAGACGTTCGCGTGGCGCATCACGCGATCGACGGAATCCTGAGGCGGCGGCATCGGAAACGACAACAGCCGATGCATGAACCGCCACCGCGTGGCATCGTCCAGGTCCGGAAAATTGCGCCAAAAGCCCGACGATTCCAGCGCCCGGAATGGATTGACCATGGGGACCGTATCTCGCCGGATGAACATGTCGACGCGCGCGGCGCCGTGCTCCAGCGCGGTCGCGGCATTGTCGTACGCCGAGGCCCCGGCACCCATCACCGCGACTCGCTGTCCACGCAACCCGGAAAAGTCCAGCCGGTCAGCGGTATGCGCCCACGTATCGCGCGGTAATCGATCGCGCACAAATTCTGGCACCCGCCGAGCGCCAGCGCCTTCCAACCCGGTAGCGAGCACGACTTCTCGGGTCAGCAAAACCGCGCCGCCCTCCGGCGTGTCCAGATGCAGCGCCCACAACCCGGCCGCCGGTTCGATCCGCGCGACCCGAACGTTGTTGCGCACGGGAATATTCAGTGTCGCGCGAAACCAGACCAGATACCGCATCCAGTCCGCTTTATCGACGCGCACCAGACTCTCCCACGCATCCTCGCCGTAACGCGCGGCGTGCCAGCGGCGGAACGTCAACGATGGCACGCCGAGATCGGGACCCGTCAGGAATTTCAGCGTTCGCAGGGTGATCATCCGCGCGTAAGTGATCCACGGCCCCACCAGGCCATCAGGATTTTCATCCAGCACGACGACGCCGGAAATTCGTTCCTGTCGCAGACCAAACGCGATCGCCAGACCAGCCTGACCGCCGCCGACAATGACCACGTTATGCACAAACGCGCCGTCGGGTCGGCGCACCGGCCTGACCCAGTCCCGCACCGGGTAGGCGAACAGAGCCAGTTCCGCCTCGACCTGACAGGACAGCGCTTCGGTCATGTGCGCGGCGGCAACGGCGGGGTCATGCCGGCCGGGACCTCAAACTCCGCCGCGTTCAGGGTCAGCGCGACCAGCCCGTAGTAGCCGATCAACGCGGTCAGCTCGACCACGCCGGCGACACCGAAGATCGCCAGCACCCGCTGATAGGTTGCGTCGGAGGCGAAGTGGCGGGTCAGCAACTCGATCCCGTAGTCATGGATCGCCTGCTCATCGGCCGCGTCGAAGCGCGCGCCACCGGTTCGCAACGTTTCGATCGATGCATCGGACAGGCCGGCCTTGCGCGCCTCCGCCTCGTGCGAGGCCCACTCGAACTGGCAGTCCCAATACCGGCCGGTGAACAGAATGGCGAACTCCCGCAACCGCGGTTCAAAACTCGAACCAAACCGCAGCACCAGGCCCAATCCTGACATCGCCTGAGCCAGTTCCGGCCGGTGCATGGCGATGGCGAGCGGTCCGACGGGCGCCGATTTGCGCGGGCCGTTCACCATGGCGTCGTGGACCTGGCGTTGTTCCGGGGTCATCGTCGCTTCGGTGACGAGGGGAATTCTCGGCATGGCTGATCCTCCTGGCGGACGGAGGATACGCCGACGTCACGCATGGGCGAAACAGGCGCCGGCAAAGGAACGCGGCCGGCGGGGTCGCGTTACCCGGTGACGCCCCTATAACGACCAGGATGCACGGCTTCGCAGCTTTCCGCCGGACCGCGGCACGATTGTTCCTCACGGCGATCCTCGGTCTGGGACCGCTGGTCGCACGCGCGGCTGATCCGCAGCCGTACGGCGTCGAGTTGAGGCCAACCGGCGATGCGGCCCTCGACGCCGCGGTCAAGGACAGTTCCACGCTGCTCTCGTTGCAGGACAAGACCCCGGTTGGCGGCTTCGCTTTGCTGCAACGCGCCCGCGACGACGCGGCGCGCTTTCAGGAAGCGGCGCGGGCGTTTGGGTACTATGACAGCACGGTCGTGGTGACGTTCGACGCGCGACCGCTCGATGATCCCGCTCTGGTCGACACGATCGACCATGCTCCCGCCACGCCGCCGCTTCCCGTCACGGTCACCATCGTGCCGGGTCCGCGGTTCCACTTCGGCCAGGTCACCATCGACGGCGCTCTCCCACCCGACGTCGCACCGTCATTGGGCATCGCCACCGGGCAGGACTCGGTGGCGGCGGCTGTCGTGGCCGCGCGGGATCGGCTGCTGACCGCGTTGCGCGAGGCGAGTTATCCGTTCGCCGCGGTGAGCCTGCCGCCGGCGGTCCTGCATCGCGATCGGCGGGAACTGGATGTCTCGTTTGAGGTCGCCACCGGACCGCGAGCCCCGCTGGGTCCGATCCGGTTCACCGGACTTCACGACGTGAGCGAAGCGTTCCTGCGCAAGCGGCTGCTGCTCCAGCCGGGCAATCCGTTCAGTCCGTCGACAATCGACAGGGCGCGGCAGGATCTGCTCTCGCTCGGGGTGTTTTCCTCGGTCCGCGTGATCCCCGCCGCGCAGTTGGACCCGGATGGCGCGTTGCCGCTGGATGTCGACGTCGCCGAGCGGAAATCGCACGCGGTGGATGTCGGCGCCGCATGGTCCACCGACCTGGGCGCGAACGCGAACGTGGCCTGGCATCACCGCAACCTCTTCGGCGAGGCCGAGCAACTCAATCTTACCGCCGCCGTGCAACTGGGCGGCGATGCGACGACCAAACCCGGCGCTCAGGTTGGCGCCCAGTTCATCAAGCCGGACTTTCTTCGGCGCGACCAGTCGCTTGAGATCGACCTGAACGCGGTGGATCAGAACCTGATCCCGTACGAGCAGCGCGCGCTGACCGAACGGATCGGGATCACGCGGAAGCTGTCGCCGCATTGGTCGGTGCAGGCTGGAATTCTGGGTGAGCAAGAAGAGATCAGACAGGAAGGCGTCAGTCGTGGCTACACCTTTGTCGGCCTGCCGCTCAGCGTGAAATACGACAGCACGATAAACCTGCTGGATCCTGTGAATGGCATGCGCGCCACGGCGTCGGTCACTCCGGTGCGGTCGCTCGGTGCCGGCGGCACCTATGTGATCACCGAGCTATCCGCATCGACCTATCTCGATCTGGGTAACCAGGGCCGGAGCGTGGTCGCGTTGCGTGGCCTCGTGGGGCAGGTCTCCGGAGCTGGCGTGTTTGGCGTCCCGCCCGACCAACGCCTCTACGCGGGAGGCACCGGCACTGTGCGCGGCTATCGTTATCAGTCGATCGGGCCGAATTTCGCCGACGGCAAGCCCACCGGAGGCACCGCCGTGTCGGCCGCGACGGTGGAATTCCGCCAGCGGTTCCTGGAGCACTGGGGCGCGGCGGCGTTCCTCGATGTGGGCCAGGCCAGTGCCGACGGCAAACCGTTCAGCGCGAACTGGCGAGCGGGAGCGGGGGCCGGCGTGCGTTACTACACGCCGATCGGACCCATCCGAGCGGATTTCGCGGTGCCATTGATCCCGGTGCGAGGCGGTGATTCGTTCGAGGTGTATGTCGGAATCGGCCAGGCATTCTGATGCGGCGCACTGTGAAAATCCTGGCCTGGAGCCTCGCGGTCCTGCTCGCGATCCCGCTGCTGCTGGCGGGCGCGGTTCTGCTTGGCGGCAATACCGGTCCCGGCCAACGGCTGATCGAGGCGCTGACGCCCAGGTTCACCGCGGGAGTTGTGAGGATCGACGGTCTCGCCGGCCGCTTTCCCGACGCGCTTCGGATCGGGAGGTTGACGGTCGCGGATGCCGGCGGGGTCTGGCTGACCGTGAACGATGCGGCGCTGGACTGGTCGCCGCGGCGGCTGATCGAGGGCCAGATAGCAATCGAGCGGCTGGAGGCGCGCAGCGTTGGGCTTGATCGCCTGCCGGCATCGTCGGGAGGCGACAGCGGCGTCGGTATCCCCGCGCTCCGCGGGAGGGTGTCGCGGCTGCGGGTGGCGCGGCTGGATATTGGTCCCGGCGTCGCGGGTCAGCCGATCACCGTGGCGGTGCAAGGTGCCGGAGAGATCGTTGCTCGTGATACCGGGGAGGTGCATCTGGCGGTTACCGCTCTGACGCCGCGCGATGCGGCTCCGCTCGATCATTATTTGGTCGAAATGTCGATGGATCCGGCGCGGTTGCACGCGACAATCAGCGTCGCTGAGAGCGCGCATGGGCTGGTCGCGGGGTTGGCGGGACTGCCGGATCTGGGTGCGATCGCGATCGCCGCGTCGGTCGATGGTCCCTTGGATGCTCTGGCGACGAAGGCGACGATCGAGGCCGGAGCTCTGCACGGCCGCATCAACGGCAGCGTGGACGCGGCCAGGCGGAACGCGGATCTGAGGTTCTCCGTCGTGGCGCCCGCGATGACACCGGCGCCTGGGGTTGGGTGGTCCTGGATCCGGCTGGAGGGCCATGTGCACGGTCCGCTCGCCGCCCCGGAAGCGACGGCGACTTTGGCGGCCGAGGCGTTGACCGCGGGCGGTGCCAAAGTCGGTTCGCTGCGTGCCAATGTCGCCGGCGACGCCACCGGTCAAACCGAAGTTCGGGCCAGCCTCGATGGGCTGCGCGTGCCGGGTCCGTCGCCCGACGTACTGGCGAGCGGACCACTGACGCTGGAGGCGACCGTTCAGTTGGCGGATGCGGTCCGGCCATTTCGGTTCTCGCTGCGGCATTCATTGTTTTCAGCCGAGGGGACCGGCGATACCGGCCGCGGCCAGGTGCATCTGACCGTGCCCGATCTGACGCCTTTCTCGGCGATCGGTGGTGTGGACCTTCAGGGACACACTGAACTCGACATTGGCGCTGCCCGATCCGGGAATGGGGTCGATCTGACGGTGAAGGGCGGCGTCTGGATCAGCAACGGCATGCGGCCCATTCCCACGCTGATCGGGGATAGCGGCACGATCGATCTGGCTGCCTCGGTGAGCGGTGAGGATGTCAGGCTGAGCCGGTTTTCTCTGGGCGGACCCGGGATCAACGCCTCCGCCAGCGGACAGTTCGTCAACCGCTTGCTGAGCGCGGACTGGACTCTGGCGCTGCACCAACTGACCGCGATTCAGCCGCGATTGGCGGGAGCGATCGAGGCCCGCGGACATCTCGGTGGC
>CALFNB010000540.1 GCA_937902425.1 uncultured Acetobacteraceae bacterium
GACGAGGCCCAGGATGACGTGAGAGGTGCGGGTTCAGCGCCTGAACGCGCTGGTCGGCGCCGGGGCGGACGGGCCGTGCGGCGGCGCGGTCTCACGCCATCGGTGGCGCGGAGCCCTTCACCTGGGTCCGGTGCATGACCCGGCGCGTATTCGCATCGAACGGGTCACGCCGGTGCATCGTGCAACGATTGTCCCACAGCACCAGGTCGCCGACCCGCCATTGATGCGTCCAAACAAATTTCTTCTGCGTCGCGAAACTCCAGATCTCGTCGAGCAGTGCGTCTGACTCGGCCAGGCCGAAACCCTCGAGCCACGCCATTTTACGCCGCCCGAGATACAGCATTCGCCGGCCGCTCTCCGGGTGCGTGCAAATCAATGGATGCAGCGTGCCGGGCGCCTCGCGCGGATCGTCCGTCGGCGTGACGCCCAGACGGACGTAGCCGCCGCTGTTGTAGGTCCCATCGTGCTTGACGCGCAGTCCCATCGCGCGCCGCCGCAATGCGTCCGGCAGCGCCTCGAACGCCGCGTACATGTCGACGAAGGACGTATCGCCGCCAGCGGGAGGAACCTCCAGCGCGTACAGCATGCTGGCTTTGGGTGGCGCGCTCAGGTAGGACATGTCGGTGTGCCACACCGCCTCCCCATGACCGAGGCTGCCGATGGCCACGCCGTTTTCAATCACATTCGAAACGACATAAATTTCCGGCATGCCGTTGGCGATGCTCTGGCCGTTCTCCTGGATCGGCGCGTGATCCAGGTCGCCGAACCGGCGGGAGAATGCGATCAGGTCGTGGTCGGTCAGGTGTTGATCCCGAAACAGCAGAACCTGATGATCGATCCAGGCGCGGTGGATCGCCGCGAAGGCCGCGTCATCGATCGCGCGCAGGTCGACGCCGGTGATTTCGGCGCCAGGCCTCGGGGCGCCGGGCGCGCCTCGCCGCGGCACCACCGCCACCGAACCGTCAATCAACTGGGCTTTTTGGCTGCTCATTGGACGGACTCCCTCGACCGGATGGGCTCAGACTACGCCACCGGCGCGCGCCGCGCGACTACTGACATTCCGTGCCGGGCGGGCTGGCGATCAGGAACATTGGCATTGGGGCCGGCAGATCGTTGCTGAGCGGATCGCGCGTCGCCAGCCGGATGCGGGTTTCAGGCATCGCGTAGACACAGCGGTAAAGTCCAGACCGCAACAGCGGCAGAACGTACGACTGCCACTCGTACGCATGGTCGAAGTAAATCACCGTCTCCGGCGGCTGGCTGGATCCCGGCGGGTCGAGCCAGGTTGTCCGGTCCACGTGGTCGATCAGCAGTCCGAACACCGCCTGATCAAATGCCGTGGTCCCAAACAGCGGGCTGTGCGCCAGGAAATAGTCAGCGAACTCGTGAACGCGCGCGCGGTCGCGCAAAGTGTCGTTGTAGACAAAAGGAGAGTCGCCGAAAGGAGTCTTCTCCAATGGAAAGATCACCACCCGATTCCAATGCCACCCGACGAGCGATAGCAACAGCATCAGCGCGTAAGGCCATCGCTGGTTCGGTGGTCCATCCTTCCGGTGCCAAACGCGCACCGCGACCAACGGCCACGCCAGACTGAGCCAGAACGGGAACCCATAGTAGTAACCCAATTCGCCAGGTGTCGAATGCACCGCGAGCATACTCAGCATCAGCCGGGGCAGCGCGGCGACATAGCCAAGCGGGACCAGCGGATTTCGGCTGATCGCAGCCCAGATAAAACTCACCAGCATTGGCAGCATCACATAGCTGCGCTCGATCAGGTAGAAATGTAGCCGACCCAGAATGAAATGCATGGTGACGTGATGCAATGGCGGGCTGCCGAGATAGGAGCGTGCCAGAACGTCGCCGGCGGGGAAGCAGACGTGCTTGGCGACGAAGGCCACAACGCTGTACCCCAAAGCCGCGAGGGCAAATCGCAAAAGCCATTTCACATCCGGAGAGACGGACCGCAGCCGCCACCACAGCACGGCGGCCCAGAGGATCAACAGCGGGAATACGTGCAATCCAGCATCTTCGCGAGTCAGCAGGCACGCGGCCAACCAGAACGCCGCCGCAACGTAAGCGCGCCGCGCCATGGCAATGAAGAACCACAAAGCGAGAGCGGGAATCGCCAGTTCCGGATGCAGCAGGCCCAGAGCGACGACAGCGACACCGCTGAACGCCGCCGCCAACGCCACCAGGATCGCGACAACCGCCCGCGCCGCGGTGACGCGAACGTCGCTCAATCACCAGGCGCGGTAGATGCCGGCGGCATACAGCGCGTGGATGGCTCCGATCAGCGCGGCGTAGTAGTCGAACTTCGCCAGTGGAAGAACGTAGCTGACAGCGTTCGTAAGCCACAACATCGGCGCCAGGTGCTCGGAAAAGTACGGCGCGTGAAATGCCGGCGGGCCGTGCAGATGCCAGGTATTGTGCCAGGTGACGCTGGCGATCCAGCCGGGGTCGTGCATATCGCCGGTGGTGTAGAAGATGTTCAGCACGGCGATCCGGACCAGGATGAACGTGATCAGCGCCACCGTGACCAGGCCGAGCCACCGCGACGACTGTTCTCGCAAAGCGGCCTTTACAGCGTCAGCTTCCGCCAGTTGGCGATCTCACCAATGACCCCGCGGCGGAACGCCAGCACGCACAGCATGAA
This sequence comes from uncultured Acetobacteraceae bacterium, assembly GCA_937902425.1. Classification (GTDB taxonomy): domain Bacteria; phylum Pseudomonadota; class Alphaproteobacteria; order Acetobacterales; family Acetobacteraceae; genus Rhodopila. The sequence continues at coordinate 2,654 of CALFNB010000540.1, forward strand.
GATCCCGCCCTGAATCACCGTCACCCACGCCCCCGCCTGGGCAAGGTAATTCTCCATCGACATCACGATCAGCGCACCCATCGCCGGACCAAACACCGTGCCCAGACCGCCGAGCAATGTGGTCAGCACCACCTCTCCCGAGGTCGAGTAATGCACATCGGTCAATGTCGCGATGCCAAACACCAACGCCTTGGTGCCACCGGCGAGCCCGCTCAATCCGCAGGACAGCACGAACGCGATCAGCTTATAGTCGTCGGTGCGATAACCCAACGAGGTCGCGCGCGGCTCATTCTCCCGGATGCCCTTCAGCACCTGACCGAACGGCGAGTGGATGATGCGGTGGATCATCAGGAAGCCGCCGAGAAACACCGCCGCGACGACCCAGTACATCGTCATGTCGTTGGACAGATCGATGAACCCGAACAGATGTCCGCGCGGGACTTGCTGGATGCCGTCCTCACCGCCGGTGAACGGCGCTTCCAGGCAGAAGAAGTAAACCATCTGCGCCAGCGCCAGCGTGATCATCGCGAAATAAATACCGGAACGCCGGATCGCCAGATAACCGAGCACCAGCCCCAAAGCCGCCCCGGTCAGGCCGCCCAAAGCCATCGCGAAAAACGCGTCCAGGTGCCAGAACTTCATCGTCCACGCGGTGACGTAACTGCCCATCCCGAAAAACGCCGCGTGACCGAACGACAGCAGCCCGACATAGCCCAACATGAGGTTGAACGCGCAGGCGAACAGCGCGGCGCACAGCACGCGCATCAGGAACACCGGATACAGCACGAACGGACTGACGACGATCAGCGCGACCATGACCAGGAAGGCGATCCACTGCGGGCGCGAAAATCCAAACATTCAGGCGGCCTTTCCGAACAGGCCGCGCGGCCTCGCAAGCAGGACGATGATCATCACCAGGAACACGACCGTGGCCGAGGCCTGCGGGTAGAACACCTTGGTCAGGCCTTCGATCACGCCCAGTCCGAAGCCAGTGACGATGGAGCCGAGGATCGAACCCATGCCGCCGATCACCACGACCGCGAACACGGTGTTGATGAAGTTGCTGCCCATGTTCGGGTTCACCGAATAGATCGGCGCCGCCAGCACGCCGGCGAACGCCGCGAGTGCCACGCCCGCGCCATAGGTCAGCGTAACGACCCGCGGCACATTGACCCCGAACGCCTGCACCAGCGGCGCGTTTTCGGTCGCCGCGCGCAACGTCGCGCCCAGGGAGGTCTTCTCGATGATGGCCCATGTGCTGAAGCAGACAACCAGGGCGGCGAGCACGACCCAGCCGCGGTAGTTCGGCATGTACATGAACCCGAGATTGGTGGCGCCTTGCAAAATGTCCGGGATCCGATACGGCAGGCCGGAGCTGCCATAAGCGTTACGGAACAATCCCTCGATCACCAACGACAGGCCGAAGGTCAGCAGCAGGCCATACAGATGGTCCAGTTTGTACAGCCTGCTGATGATGGTCCGTTCCAGCACCACACCGAACGCGCCGACGATCAACGGTGCCAGGATCAGGCTGGGGAAGTAACCAATTCCGAGAGCGTCCAGCAGGATCCAGGCCACGAACGCGCCCATCATGAACAGCGCCCCATGCGCGAAGTTGATGATGTTGAGCATACCGAAGATGACGGCGAGACCGAGCGACAGCATCGCATAGAACGCGCCGTTGATCAGGCCCAATAACAACTGGCCGAACAACAGCGGTCCCGGGATGCCAAATATCATGATCATGGTTGTCGCTCCGGCCGCGCCGCCCCTGCTTGTTTCAGGCTTTTACCAACGAACAATGACCGTCGGCGAGCGGGCGATACGCCGCTTCGCCCGGTGTGTGGACGACCTGCTTGAAGTAGTCCCACGGGCCCTTGCTTTCGGACGGCTTCTTGACCTCGAACAAGTACGCCGGGGTCAGATTGCGGCCGTCCTCGCGGATCGTCGTCTTGCCGAAGCAATCGTCCTCCACCGGCATCGCTTTCATTCGGCTGATGGTGGCGACGCCGTCTTTCTTCGCCTCGGCCGCGCCCATGTCATGCACCGTCTTCAGATAATGCAGCGTGGCGGAATAGCAGCCGGCATGCACCATGTTCGGCCAGTTCTTCGGCGTCTTGTCCTTCACGCGATTGGTGAAGGCACGGGTCTTGTCATTCAGATCCCAGTAAAAGCTTTCGGTCAGGTTGAGGCCGGCCGCGACATCCAGGCCCAGGGCATGAACATCGGTGACGAACATTAGCAGCGCCGCGACCTTCATGGTCTTGTTGATGCCGAACTCATTGATCTGCTTGATCGAGTTCACCGTGTCGCCGCCCGCGTTGGCGAGCCCGATCACCTTCGCCTTGCTGGCTTGTGCCTGCACCAGGAAGGAGGAGAAGTCGGTTGTGCCCGGGAACGGATACTGCGACGCGCCGGCCACCGTGCCGCCCGCCGCCTTCACCAGATCGCTCGTGTCGGACTGCAACTGTTTGCCGAACGCATAGTCGGCGGTCAGGAAGTACCAGGAAGTGCCCCCGGCCTTCACCATCGCGCCGCCGGTCGATTTGGCCAGCATGAACGTGTCATACGTCCAATGAATGAAGTTCGGCGAACACTGTTCACCCGTGAGCGCGGAACTCGCGGCGCCGGAATTGAGATAAACCTTGTTCTTCTCCCGCACCACCGACTGCACCGCCAGTGCGACCGAGGAGGTGGGCACGTCCAGCAGCATGTCCACGCCGTCGCGGTCGAACCATTGCCGCACGATCGATACCGCGAGGTCGGGCTTGTTCTGATGATCCGCTGAAATCACTTCAACACTCAATCCCTGGGCGGTCGCGAACTCCTGCACCGCCTGCTTCGCGCAGATCACCGAGGTCGCGCCGCCGGTGTTGGTGTAGGGACCGGACTGGTCGTTCAGCACGCCGATCTTGATGGCCGCGGATTGCGCATGGGCCAGGCGAGGCAACGCGGGGACCGTCAGCGCCGAAGCGGCGGCGGCGGTCAAAATGGAACGGCGGGACAGTGTCATGGTACCAGATCCTTCACGCTGTTAAGTGAACATCCCAAATACCCCCTCGCAGCGGTGGCGCGTTTCGCGCTCGCCGGCTTTGCCCATGGGCCATGCGGCCCATGGACTTTCGTTTCGTTCGCAGCCACGCGATGCTAGCTTTTCACCATCGGGCAGCCGCCCTTGTCGAGCGGCCGGAACGCCTGATCGGCCGGCGTGGTGGCCAATGGCTTGTAGTAATCCCACGGACCCTTGCTCTCGGACGGCTTCTTCACTTCCCACAGATAGGCCGGATGCAGTTTGCGGCCGTCGGCGCGGATCGATCCGGGTCCGAAGCAATCGTCGTCGGTCGGGAGCTTCTTCATCTCGGCCACGGTCGCCGCGCCATCGAGCTTCACCTTGTCCACGCCCATGGCGGTCGCCGTCTTCAGGTAATGCAAGACCGCGGAATACACCCCGGCCTGCACCATGGTCGGCCGCGCGCCGCCGATCTTCGGCGACAACCGGTTGGAGAATGCTCGCGCCCGGTCGTTCATATCCCAGTAGAAACTATCCGTCAGCACGATGCCCTGCGCGATATCCAGCCCCAGAGAATGGATGTCGGTCAGAAACAACAGCAGCCCGGCCAGCCGCATCTTGTTGGTGATGCCGAATTCCTTGGCTTGCTTGATCGTGTTGATCGTATCGGTGCCGGCATTCGCCATTCCCAGGACCTTTGCTCCGCTCGCCTGCGCCTGGATCAGATACGACGAGAAATCCGACGTGCCCGGGAACGGATAAGCCACGCCGCCGAGCACCTTGCCGCCCGCGCCGATGACGAAGTCGGTCGTGTCCCGCTGCAACGCCTTGCCGAACGCGTAATCGGCGGTGATGAAGAACCAACTGTCGCCGCCGGTCTTCACCATCGCCCCGCCGGTCGATTTCGCCAGCATGTAGGTGTCGTACACCCAGTGGATCGTGTTCGTGTTGCAGGCGGACCCGGTCAGATCGGACGTCGCCGCGCCGGTATTGAGGTAGACCTTGTTCTTCTCCTTGGCGACGCCGGCGACCGCGAGCGCCACGCCGGAATTCGCCACCTCGACGATCACATCGACGCCATCCCGATCGAACCACTGCCGCGCCACGGTCGCGCCGACATCGGGTTTGTTGAGATGGTCGGCGACGAGCACCTCGACCTTCATGCCTTTGCCGGACACCCCGTACTCCAGCAGTGCCTGGTTCAAGGCGGCGACGGCTCCGGGTCCGGCGAGATCCTTATACGGACCTGACATATCCGTCAGGCAGCCGATCTTCAGCGTTGGCGTCCCTTGCGCGCGCGCGATCACGGGCGCCGCGGCGGCGGCGGCGGCGAGCAAAGTCCGGCGGGTCAGACTCATGATGGCGTTTCCTTCTGATAACCGAGCAGTCATACGCCCAAATATTCGTGCAGCTTGTCCATGCTGGACCCGAGTTGCGCGTTTTCGATCATGTCGACGATCTTGCCATGCTCCATCACGTAGTGACGGTCGGCGACCGTGGCGGCGAAGCGGAAGTTTTGCTCCACCAGCAGCACGGTGAAGCCGCGGCTTTTGATCTCCCGGATCGTACGGCCGATCTGCTGCACGATGACCGGCGCCAGGCCTTCGGTCGGCTCATCCAGCAGCAGCATCCGCGCCCCAGTGCGCAGGATGCGGGCGATCGCCAGCATCTGCTGCTCGCCGCCCGACAGCCTTGTGCCGTGCGCCGTCTTCGCGCGTTCCTTGAGGTTGGGGAACAGCGCGTAAATCTCATCGACCGACAGCCCGCCCGGGGCGACGATCGGCGGCAGCATCAGATTCTCGGTCACGCTGAGCGAGCCAAAAATGCCGCGTTCCTCGGGACAGAAAGCGATGCCGGCGCGGGCGATCAAATTCGGCATCAGATCGATCGTTTCGCCGCCCTTGAACTTCACACTGCCCTCGCGGCGTCCCACGAGGCCCATGATCGACTTCATCGTCGTGGTCTTGCCGGCACCGTTACGGCCGAGCAAGGTCACCACCTCGCCCTCCTGAACGTTGAAGTCCACGCCATGCAGGATGTGGCTTTCACCGTACCAGGCGTTCAGTTCGCTGATCTCGAGCATGCGGAACTCAGGCATTGACGTGCTCGCTGCCGAGGTACGCGGCGATGACTTCCGGGTTTCTTGAAACCTCGGCGTAATCGCCCTCGGCCAACACGCGGCCTCGAGTAAGGACCGTGATGGTATCGCACAGACCTTCCACGACCGACAGGTTGTGCTCGACCATCAGGATCGTGCGCCCGGTGCGAATGCGGCGGATCAGATCGACGATCCGATCCACGTCGCCGTGCGCCATGCCGGCGGTCGGCTCATCCAGCAGCATCATTTCGGGTTCCAGGGCGAGCGTCGTGGCGATCTCCAGGGCGCGTTTCAGCCCGTACGGCAGATTGACCACGACGGTGTCCGCCTGATCCGTCAGCCCGACATCGTCGAGCAGCGCATGGGCCCGCTCATCGTAAACGCGCAGCACGGTTTCCGAGCGCCAGAAATCGAAACTGGCCCCGCGCGCGCGTTGCAGTGCCAGGCGGACGTTTTCCAGCGCGGTCAGATGAGGAAACACGGCGGATATCTGGAAACTGCGGACGAGTCCAAGCCGTGCGACCATGGCCGGCTTCATGCCGGTGATGTCACGGCCTTTGAAATGGATGCTCCCTCTGGTCGGCTGTAGAAACGATGTCAGCAGATTGAAGCAGGTTGTTTTACCGGCGCCATTGGGCCCGATCAGCGCATGGATCTGTCCGGTCTTGACGCGCAAATCCACGCCGTCCACGGCGACGAAGCCGCTGAACTCGCGAGTCAGGCCAGTAGTTTCCAGGATGGTATCGTTCACCCCTGGGCGTCCCCTTGTCGTGTTCGCACCTATGGCCGCGGCGTGTCGCACACCAGCAATCCAGGCGCAAGCGGGTGACGGCCGGGACACCGGAGCGGAACGCACCGTTTCCCGGCTGTCGAAATCGTTGGCCGACGCGCTGGCCTCGAAACGGGACTCGCGGCCTGAACCGGATTAACCGGCCCGGTACTGGCGGCCATTCGCGGCCGCCTTCGGGACCGTTGTCTGGGCAAATAACGGGCCTGACCTACGCGGGTTACATAATTTCTCCCGGCGTTGGACCGGCGCGCTCATGTGGTATGGGACAATGGTACTGGAGAGTGACACGCGTGGGATCGGATCAGTCGCGACGTGCCCTGCTGAGGGACGCCATGGGTTTCGCGACTCTGGCGCTGGCGGGTTGTGGCCGCGGTCAGGACGAGGTGGCGGCCGACCTCGACATTCCGGTCGCGTATCGCGCCACCGCCGAGAGCGCGACGGCGGCATGGCCGGCGGAAGACTGGTGGACCGGCTTCGCCTCACCCGAGTTGAACGGGCTGATCGAACAGGCGCGCGCGCGGAACTTCGACATTCTGGCGGCGATCGCCCGGGTGCGCCAGGCCGACGCGCAGGTGCGTATCGCCGGTTCCGCGCTGCTGCCGGCGTTGAACGGCAACGCTTCGGCGGACTGGCAACATATCGGCCTTGGCACCGGTTCCAGCTCGGTGCGCGGCGGAGGTGGCAGGGCCAACGCCAGCGTCGATTTGCGCTCGTACTCCGTTGGGCTGAGTGCCGCGTACCAGCTTGATTTCTGGGGACACAATCTGGCACACCGCCAAGCGGCGGTCGCGCTGGCGGAATTCAGCCGCTTCGACCAGCGCACCGTGGCGCTGACCGTGGTCGCCAACGTCGCCAACACCTGGTTCACCGCCCTCGCGCTCGCCGACCGGCTGATGCTGGCGAAACGCAACGTCGCGGATGGCGAGCAAACCCTCGCCGTCATTCGCGGCCGGTTGCAGGCGGGAACCGCCAGTGCGCTCGACGTCGCCAATCAGGCGACCCTGGTCGCCGGCGAGCATGCAAGCATCCCGAACTTCCAGAACCAGCTCGAGCAGGCGTTGATCAGCCTCGGCATCCTGGTGGGCGAGCCGCCGGAACGCATCGTGGTCCGGCCTGGCACGTTGACGGCGCTGAAGCTGCCGCTGGTGTCTCCCGGTCTGCCCTCGGCGTTGCTGGAGCGGCGGCCGGACGTCGCCTCGGCCGAGGCGCAGCTCATGTCATCGGGCTTCGACGTGACGACGGCGCGGACCGCGTTCTATCCGGCGATCAACCTGACCGGTTCGGCCGGGTTTCAGGCGGCGGCGCTGAACGCGCTGATCAGTCCGGGTGGTTTCATCGCCGCATTGGCCGCCGGCGTGACGGCACCGCTGTTCGACGGCGGCGCGTTGCGCGGCGCGCTGGAGCAGGCGAGGGGTCGGCAGGCCGAATTGCTCGCCGATTACCGCAAGGCCGTGGTGCAGGCGTTCACCGATGTGGACAACGCGCTGACCGCCTGGCGGTATGGCTCCGAGCAGGAGAGCTTGCAGCGGATCGCGGTCGACACCGCCCGTGAGGCGGCGATGATCGCGCGGCAGCAGATGCTGGCGGGCACCGCTGACGTGACCTCCGTGCTGACGGCGGAAGCGGCGCTGTTCAATGCCGAGGATACGCTGGCCCAGGTAAGGTTGGCGCGGGTGCAGGCGCTGTTGAATCTGTATAAGGCGCTTGGTGGGGGCTGGAGAAAGTCGGACGCGGAGAAATTTCCTGGCTTGTCGCCTGGCATGCTACAAGGCGGCGTGGCGCTGCCGGTTGGTGGCAATCGATGACCGGCGTGTCACGACTCCGGGCGACGCACCCATCGCGGTTTAGGCGAAGCACAACGTGAGTGACAGGGAGTACGAATGGACGCGTTGACCCGGGAGCCAGTGCTCGCGCCACAAGCCAGCCGCGCGCGCCGGTGGTTGCTGGCGCTGCTGTGCGTCCTGGCGACCGCCGCTCTGGGCTTCGCGATCTGGCGGTGGCCGGTCGCACCCGCGGTCGATAAGGAGGCCCGGCTGCGGGAGGCCAATCAGATCGTCCCGGTCGTGCCGGCGCGCGCCGAAAAGCGCGACATGCCGGTCTGGCTCGATGGCCTCGGCACGGTGCAGGCGTTTCAAATGGTGACCGTGAAGTCCATGGTCGACGGGCCGCTGACCGACGTCGCCTTCACCGAAGGGCAAACCGTCCACGCCGGGGAGGTGCTGGCGCGCATCGACCCGAGGGTCTACCAGGCGGCGCTGGACAACGCGACGGCGAAGCAGGCGCTGGACGCGGCGACCCTCGCCAATGCGCGGCTGGACCTCGCGCGGTATCAGAAGCTGGTGCTGACCAACTACGCGACCCAGCAACAGGCGGACACCGCGAAAGCGACGGTCGCCCAGTTGGAGGCGCAGGTCCGGCAGGATCAGGCGCAGATCGATACGGCACAGACACAATTAAGCTATACGACGATCACCTCGCCGTTGGATGGCACGGTTGGCATGCGGCTGGTCGATAAGGGCAATATTGTCCACGCGAGCGACACCGGCGGGCTGGTCATGATCGCGCAACTGCGGCCGATCTCGGTCGTGTTCAATCTGCCGCAGCAGAGCCTGCCTCAGGTGGCGGCCGCTCAGGTGGCGGCCAACGGAGGGTCCGGGCCGGAGGTGGTGGCGTACGCGCAGGGTACCGAAGCCGGCCGCGGCAGCCCGCTCGACATGGGCACGCTGACGGTGCTCGACAACCAGATCGATCCCACCACCGGCACGATCAAACTGAAAGCGGCGTTCCCCAACAAGAATGGCACCTTGTGGCCGGGCGGCTTCGTTGGCGTCCGCTTGCGGGTCGACACCGTGCGCGACGCGACCGTGATCCCGCAGGCCGCCGTGCAGCGCGGTCCGCGTGGCAGTTTTGTTTATGTCGTCGATCAGAGCGACATCGCGCACCGTGAGACCGTCACCATTGGCTACGAGGACGATCTGGGCTCGATCGTGACCAGCGGCGTGCAACCCGGCGATCGCGTCGTGGTGGATGGCGCGTCGCGGTTGACCGATGGTGCGAAGGTCGCGGTGGTCGCGCCTGATCCGACGCCGCCCTCCGGCATCAACCGCCCCGCCGCGCCAGGCACCCGTCAACCAGGATCGAGCCAAGGCGGCTGATCGGCACATGCGATGAACATCTCCGCCCCGTTCATCGCGCGGCCGATCGCCACCTGGCTGCTGGCGCTCGCCATCCTGCTCTCAGGCGGCCTGGGTTATCACTGGCTGCCGGTGTCGGCCCTGCCGGAGGTCGACTTTCCGACCATCCAGGTGGTGACCCAATTGCCCGGCGCCGGACCGGAAACCGTCGAGACTTTGATCACCGCCTCGCTGGAGCGGCAGTTCGGGCAAATTCCTGGCCTGGTGACCATGACTTCACAGAGCGCCGAGGGCACCAGCCAGATCACGCTGCAATTTCAATTGGGCCGCTCGATGGATTCGGCGGCGCAGGACGTGCAGGCGGCGATCAACGGCGCCGCCGGGACGCTGCCCACGTCGCTGCCGTACCCGCCGACATATTCCAAGGTCAATCCGGCGGATGCGCCGATCCTGACGATGGCGCTGACCTCGGAGACGCGGCCGGTCGACGTGTTGTCGGACGCGGCGGACACCATGTTGCAGCCGAAACTGGCCGAGATCACCGGCGTCGGCCGGGTCACCGTGCAGGGCACGATGCGGCCGGCGGTGCGCGTGCGGGTCGATCCCGCCCGGCTCGCCGCTTACAGCCTGTCGATGGAGGACGTGCGCACCGCCATCACCGGCGCCAACGTAAATGGTGCGAAGGGCGGCTTCGATGGGCCTCGACTGGCGTTCGCTCTGGGCGCCAACGATCAACTGGCCGATGCCGCGGCGTACAAGGATCTGGTGATCGCCTGGCGCAACGGTGCGCCGGTGCGGCTGTCGGCTCTGGGCCAGGTCGTCGCCAGCGTGGAGAACACGCGGGTCGCCGCCACCTATGACGGCACGCCGGCGGTCGTTCTGGACATCCAACGGCAACCCGGCGCCAACATCGTCCAGACGGTGGAGGCGGTGAAGCAGCAACTGCCAAGACTGCGGCGGGCGTTGCCAAGCGGCATCCGGCTCACGATCGTCAGCGACCGTACCGAAACGATCCGCGCCTCGGTCGCCGACGTGCAATTCACCCTGATCCTGTCGGTGGTACTGGTCGTCGGCGTGATCTTCGTCTTCCTGCGGTCGTTGCGCGCCACCATCATCCCGGCGATCGCTCTGCCGTTGTCGCTGATCGGCACGTTCGGGGTGATGAACCTTCTGGGCTACAGCCTCGACAATCTGTCGCTGATGGCGCTGACGGTGGCGACCGGTTTCGTCGTCGACGACGCGATCGTGATGATCGAGAACGTGGTGCGCTACATCGAACACGGCATGCGACCTCTGGAGGCGGCGTTCCGCGGCGCGGCGCAGATCGGCTTCACCATCGTCTCGCTGACCGTGTCGCTGATCGCGGTGTTCATTCCGCTGCTGTTCATGACCGGCGTGGTCGGCCGCTTGTTCAACGAGTTCGCGGTCACCCTGTCGGTGTCGGTGATGGTTTCCGCCGTGGTCTCGCTGACCCTGACGCCGATGATGTGTGGCCGCCTGCTGCGGCCGGCGGCGCAAGAGCGTCCGACCTGGTTCGCCCGCTGGACCGAGCGCGGATTTCAGCGGTTGCTGACCGGATATCGTCATTCGCTCGACTGGTCGTTCCGGCATCAGCGGTTTGTCCTGCTGGTTGGGGCGCTGACTTTAATCGGCACGACGTGGCTGTACATCATTGTGCCCAAGGGGTTCCTGCCGCGTCAGGATACCGGCGTCCTGGTGGCGGTGACCGAGGCTGGGCAAAGTATATCGATCCCGAAGCTCGACGGCTTGCAGACGGAGATGGCGCGCATCATCCGTGAGGATCCCGCTGTCACCGGCGTGGTGTCGTTCGTTGGTGCCGGCACGATCAACGCCACGCCCAATACCGGACGGCTGACGATCGCGTTGAAATCGCCCGATCGGCGGGATCCGGCGGATGTGGTCATTGCTCGGCTGCGGCGCGCGGTGGCGGGCATTCCCGGCCTGGTGGCGTTCATCCAGCCGGTGCAGGACATTCAGATCGGCTCACGGCTGAGCCGCACGCAGTTTCAGTACACGCTGATGGATACCGACGCGGATGCGCTGGCGCTGTGGGCGCCCAGGCTGCGGGCGAAACTGGCGAGCTCGCCGGAAATGCGGGATGTCGCGTCGGATCAGCAGGATGAGGGTTATCGCACCAACATCGTGGTCGATCGCGACGCCGCGATGCGGCTTCAGGTGCCGATGCAGGCGGTCGAGGACACGCTGTATGACTCGTTCGGGCAACGCCAGGTTTCGACGATATTCGGTCAGGCGAACCAGTACCGCGTCATTCTGGAAGCCGATCCGGCATGGCAACAAAATCCGGATTTCCTGAGGCTGCTGCGCATACCCGCGACCAATGGCACACCTGGCACGCCTGGCGCGCAGGTGCCGCTGTCGGCCATCGCCCGGATCGAACGGACGATCGCCCCGCTGGTCGTCACGCATCAAGAACAATTCCCCGCCGTTACTCTCAGCTTCAACGTCGCCCCCGGCTATTCGTTGGGCGATGCGGTCGATGCCGTCGCCAGGGCCGAGCACGACATCGCCATGCCCGAAACGATCAGCGGCAACTGGTCCGGCGACGCGGCGGAGTTTCGCCGTTCGCTGGCCTCCGAGCCGTGGCTGATCCTGGCGGCCGTGGTGGTAATCTACATCGTACTGGGCGTGCTGTACGAAAGCTGGATCCACCCGGTCACGATTATTTCGACGTTGCCCTCGGCGGGCATTGGCGCGCTCGCGGCATTGATGATTTGCGGCATCGACCTGTCGCTGGTGGCGCTGGTCGGGATCGTGCTGCTGATGGGCATCGTGAAGAAGAACGCCATCATGATGGTGGACTTCGCCCGCGACGCGCAACGTCATCAGGGCGCCTCGCCGCACGATGCGATCCGCGAGGCATGCCTGCTGCGATTCCGGCCGATCATGATGACCACCATGGCCGCGCTGCTTGGCGCGTTGCCGCTGGCGTTGGAGCGAGGCGCCGGATCGGAACTGCGCTACCCTCTCGGTGTGACCATCGTCGGCGGTTTGTTGCTGTCGCAGTTCCTGACATTGTACACCACGCCGGCGATCTACCTCGCGTTCGAACGTCTGCGCGCGGCCTGGTTCGGCGCGCCCGCGGTGGAGGCGGAGGCCTGATGGGCTTCTCCGCCATCTTCATCGCGCGTCCGGTGGCGACGATCCTGCTGGCGATCGGATTATTCCTGGCGGGCTCGCTCGCGTACCAGTTCCTGCCGGTGGCGGCGCTGCCGTCGATCGACATCCCAACCATTGTCGTATTCGCCAGCCGGCCGGGCGCCGATCCCGAAACGATCGCCAATTCCGTCGCGGCACCTCTGGAACGCCGGCTGGGTGAGATCGGCGGGGTGACGGAGATCACGTCGATTTCCTCGATCGGCCATACGTCGATTATCATCCAGTTCGATTTGGCGCGTGACATCAACTCGGCGGGCAGCGATGTCATGACGGCGATCAACGCCGCCTCCGCCGATCTGCCCGCCGATCTGCCGATCCGGCCATATTATCGAAAGTTCAATCCGGCCGAGGCGCCGATCATGACGTTGGCGCTGTCCTCCGCCACGTTGTCGACGGCGAAGATTTACGATGCCGCCGACACCATCCTGGTGCAGCGGCTGTCGCGGGCCGATGGCGTCGCGCAGGTCCTGATCAACGGAGCGGACAAGCCGGCGATCCGGGTGCGGCTCGATCCGGTGCGGCTGGCCGCCGCCGGCCTCGCCAGTCAGGACGTGTTCAACGCCATCCGCGGTGCCAATGTTCTCGCCCCGATGGGTGGGTTTCAAACGCCGGACACCGCCGAAACGATTGGCCTGAACGGGCAGATTTCACAGGCCGAGGAACTGGCGCCACTGATCGTGCGCGGCGGCGCCACCGGCAATGTGCGGTTGTCCGACGTCGGCACGGTCATCAATGGCAGTGCCGATTCGCGCATCGCCGCGTGGAACGGCACGCGATCCGCCGTGCTGCTGACGGTCAAGAAGGAGGCGGGCGCCAACGTCATCGATACCGTCGATGGCATCAAGAAGCTGATGCCGCGGCTGATGGCGTGGCTGCCGCCGGACATCCATGTCACGGTCATCTCCGATCGCACCACGACGATCCGCGCCAGCGTGCATGACGTGCGGACAACGTTGCTGATCAGCATCGCTCTCGTGCTGTTGGTGGTGCTGATCTTCATGCGTCGGCTGGTCGCGACCGCCGCCGCCGCCGTCACGGTGCCGCTGTCGATATGCGGCACGCTGGTCGGCATGTGGTTCCTCGGCTTCCAGATCGACAATTTTTCGCTGATGGCGTTGACCATCTCGGTCGGTTTCGTGGTCGACGACGCGATCGTGATGATCGAGAACATCGTCCGATTGATGGAACGCGGTGAGACGCCGATGCGGGCGGCGTTGCTCGGAGCACGGCAAATCGGCTTCACGGTGATGTCGATCACGCTGTCGTTGGTCGCGGTCTTCATCCCGCTGATTTTCATGGGCGGTATACTGGGACGTTTGTTCCATGAATTCGCCATGACGCTGACGATGGCGATCCTGATCTCGGCGGTCGTTTCGTTAACGATGACACCGATGATCTGCGGGCGGTTCCTGAGACCGGGAACGGCGGGTGAGCGGCATGGCTGGATCTGGCGTGCGATTGACTGGGTCATCAATGGCACCACGCGTTTCTACGCGCGCACCCTGGCCTGGGCTCTCCGGCACCAATGGTTGCCGTTGATGGTTACCGTGCTGACGATCGTGCTGACGTTCAAGCTTTACTCGATCGTGCCAAAGGGCTTCATGCCGGAGCAGGACACCGGCGTTTTGGTCGGCTCGACGCTGGCCGATCCAGGCATTTCCTTCAAAGCCATGAGCGATCGGCAGCGCGCCGCGGTCGCCGTGGTGCTGGCCGATCCGGCGGTGGAAAGCGTCGGGTCCTGGATCGGCGTCTCGCAAGGCTGGAATTCGATGAACCGCGGCTGGTTCGATGTCAGCCTGAAGCCGCTGGCGGAGCGGAAGGTGTCGTCCGAGCAGGTCATCGAACGGCTGCGCGGATCATTGCGGCGCGTCGGCGGCATCCAGACGTTTCTGTACGCGGCACAGGATTTGCGCGGCGGCGGGCGGCAGGGCGGCTCGCAATATCAATACGCGATCATCGCGCCGGATGTCGGTGAATTGCGCGAATGGGCGCTGAAACTTGAAGATCGTATCAAGCAGATTCCTGGTCTCGCCGACGTAACGTCCGATCAGGATCTCGCGGGGCCGCAGGTCAACGTGGTGATCGACCGCGACGCGGCGGCGCGACTTGGGGTCAGCACGGTGGCGATCGACAACGCGTTGAACAATGCTTATTCGCAACGGCAATTGTCGACGATTTATACCCAACGCAATCAATACAAGGTGGTACTGGAAATCGACCCGGCGCTGCAGGTCGATCCGTCACTGCTGGACCGGATTTATGTTGGGTCCACGTCCGGCACGCAGGTGCCGTTATCACAGGTCGCGCGGTTCGATCGAGGGACGTCGACGCTCGCGGTTCGGCATCAGGGCCAGTATCCCGCCGCGACGATCAGCTTCAATCTCAGGCCGGGCTACGCTTTGAGCGATGCGCAGAAGGCGGTGGAGCAGGCCACGCTTGAACTGCGCCTGCCCGATGAGGTGCGGACCGAGTTCGCCGGCAATGCGCAATTTTTGCAGAAGTCACTGTCGACGCTGCCGGTGTTGATCGCGGCCGCTTTGATCTCGATTTATATCGTTCTGGGGGTGCTGTACGAAAGTTGGCTGCACCCGCTGACGATCATGTCGACGTTGCCGTCGGCGGGTGTGGGCGCGCTGCTCGCGCTGCTGATCACCGGAACGGATCTGACGATCATGGGAGACATCGGCATCATCCTGCTGATGGGGATCGTGAAAAAGAACGCCATCATGATGATCGACTTCGCGCTGGAGGCGGAACGTAAACGCGCGCTGACGCCGCTGGAGGCGATTCAGGAAGCCTGTCTCGTGCGCTTCCGTCCGATCATGATGACGACACTGGCGGCGTTGTTTGGGGCGTTTCCGTTGGCGTTCGCTTTCGGCACCGGGGCGGAGTTGCGGCAGCCTTTGGGCATTTCGATCATTGGTGGGTTATTGGTGTCGCAGGTGTTGACGCTCTATACGACACCGGTGGTCTGGCTGGCGCTGGAGCGGATGGTGGGACATCGGAAGGCGATTATCGGTACCGCGCCGGCGGAATGATGTCGTTGCGCATGAGCACCGTCGTGCCTTGAGCCGAGCATCTGTCGCCACGCGGAAGGCTGTCAGAATTGGCGTGGTGCGCTGATCGGCTGATCCTCGGGTCGAGCCCTACAGAATGCACACATCGTGAGCGCTACAGGCGCGGGATGCCGGGGCGTCACGCTCGAAACTCGGCAAGCAAGTCAGTAAGGCTGTAACACGGAGGACGCGGAGGCCACCGGAGCACACGAAGCAGGCAAGCCTGGCGCTTCGCGCGGTGTTTGGAAGGACAATCACGCGAAGCGCCAAAAACTTTGGCTTCCGTGTAATCCGGTGCGCCCCGAACGGCGCGATCACCTCGTGGGTGCAAGTCCCACCC
>CALFNB010000541.1 GCA_937902425.1 uncultured Acetobacteraceae bacterium
CCGACCAGCGTGCTTTGCGAACTGGCGGTCAGATACGGCACCAGCGCGCCGACCTCTGCAACCTGGCGGGCTGATTGTCGACCACGGTGATCTGCGGTGAGGACAATACATTCACGGTGGTCACCGCCTGCAATGCCGATATCGCGATCGGCGCACCGCCCTGACCATTTGGGCGTTCGGACGCGCTTCCAGGGCCGACGGCGAAACTCCGATGGCGGCGAGCTGTTCCAGCGGTGCCCGCACCCAGGCATTCAACGCCAAGGCGATTTCAACCGAAATCGCACCATTTGCCGCGTCTCCCGGCAGCACCCGATGAGAAAACAAGACCTCGTCCGGGCTGAACGGCGTCAACCGGTCCAGTTCATAACGCAGCAGGCTGTTCAGGTTGCCGGTGGCCGCGGCGGGAACCGCTGCCCGCCGGATCAGGAATGGTCTGCCAAGAGCGATCAAGACGGGTTCGCCCCGGCCGCGGGACGCGAAGGCACGCCGCCACGCATCCGTGGCATCGGGCAAAAGCGTCGCGATCTCGGTTCGCACACCGCGCCTATGGCGGACGAGGCGCCACGGACCGGAGGCAGTGGGATCGCATTCCAGCAGAAGCGCATCCCGCACCGGGTTCGAGACGCGTCTGAGCAGAGGCGCCGCGAGTTCGCGCATCTGGCCGACCCACCAGCGAAACAACTCAGACAGCATCTTGGGTCACTCGGGGTCCCGACAATCGCTGGGGGTTAACCGGCATCGCGCCCTTTTGGGGCCAAAGGACGCTGAGACGATCAGGTCGGTCGTACCATGCCCTCCCCACCAGCTGGGCCACAGCGGAAATTGTTTGCTTCATACGCCACCCTCACGGCGAAGGCGAGAGCAGCGCCAAAGCCCGAACGCGCGGGATCGTCGAGATAATGGCTGACATCCCCATGCGGGGTGGGCGTCTGGACGTGATCATGAATGACGGAGGATCAGGACCGCGATTGAATGGATAGTGGCCCTCGCAGTCTCGCGATCTTGCGTCACCTGGCGCTGAACGTCATGCGGAAGGAGGGATCGAATAAATCGCCGCGCGGAAAGTCAGGGTCCACCTCAGGTTCACGACGGTTTCGCCCGGTTTCGCGTGGCACCGCGGATTCATGGGGTGAGGCGATATAGCACCACCTCCCGTTCAATCCGATCCTCAAGCTCCAGTGACGTCGGCACCAGATAGCGTCCAACTGGCGAAAGTCCGGACTTTGGCAAATAGGCGCGTCCCGGATCGGCGATCCACACCTCCGCCGCGCGGGCCATCGCACGCAACCAGGGAAGAATGTGCCCGGTCATCGGCGCCTCGTAACAAACGTCGCCACACAGGATGACGTCCCAGCGGCAAGCCGTGCCCACGACATCGCCTTCAGTCACACTCACGCGGACACCGTTGATCTCCGCGTTCAGCCGGATCGCCGTCCAGGCCAGATCGTCGATCTCGGCGGCCTCAACCACCGCCGCGCCGGCGCGCGCGCAGGCGATGGCGGCGATCCCTCCCCCGGCGGCGAAATCCAGCACCCGCTTACCGGCGACCAGGCCGGGATTATCCAGCACGTGCCGCGCCAGGGCCTGCCCGCCAGGCCAGGCGAAAGCCCAGTACGGAGGCTCCAACGCGTGTTCCCGCAGCCAGTCCTCGGTTGCCTGCCAGATCGGCGTGATTTCCGTGGCCAGATGCAAGGCGATCTCGGGCACCAGGGCCGTCGCGTCAGGAACTGTGTTGGTGCGAATGAACGCGACCGGATCCGGCTTCGTCACAACCCGCCGGCCAGCAGCGCGAACGCGAAGGCCAGCCCGACCTCGCGGTTGGCGCGGAACAGCGTCAAACACCGCGCGGGATCGCGGATGTCGAGGGTGGCGACCTGCCATGCGAGCAATCCGGCCGGCAACACCAGCGCGGCGAAGAACCAGAAGCCGAGCCCGGCCGACCAGCCGGACAACCCGAACAGCACCACGGCGGCGCCATAGCACACCACCAGGAACGGCCGCGTCCGCTCGCCAAACAGGCGGGCGGTGGAGCGCACGCCGACCAGCGCGTCATCCTCGCGGTCCTGGTGGGCGTAGATCGTATCGAAGCCGAGATCCCAGAAAATCGCGGCGGCGTAAATGAAAAACCAGGACAGATCGATCCGCCCGGACGCGGCGGCGTAGCCCATCGGCGCACCGAACCCGAAGGTGAAACCCATCACCAATTGCGGCCACCAGGTGACCCGCTTCGCCAGCGGGTACACGGCGACCAGCGCCAACGATGCCACTCCAAGTCCCTGTGCCAGCCGGTTCAAACTCAAGAGCACCACCAGTCCGCAACCCAGCAGCGCCGCCAGGAACACCAGCGCGTGACGCGGCCGGATCGCTCCCGATGCCAGCGGCCGTCCCGCCGTGCGCGCCACGAGGCGATCGATGTCGCGATCCCACAAATCGTTCACCACGCAGCCCGCCGCCCGCATCACCAGGCTGCCGATCCCAAATAACAGAATCAGCCGGACGGTCTCCGGCCAGGCCGCCCGCGCCAGCAGGATCCCCCACGATCCCGGCAGGAACAGAAGCCAGATCCCGATCGGCCGATCGACCCGCGCCAACAGCAGATACGGCAGCCAGGCCCGCGGCAGCCGAGAGACCCAACCGGTAGCGGCGATATCCGTGTGCGCGGTCATGATGCTACTGTGATCCTCAGCATGACCAGGTCAATCGGAAACCCGAACCCATATACGACGGCGCCCAGGCTGTTCGTCGCGGAGGAACTGCGTGACGGCTCGGACATCGCCGCCTCGCACCAACAGGCGCATTACCTCCGCACGGTGTTGCGATGCGGGTCGGGCGATCCGGTGCGGCTGTTCAACGGACGGGACGGGGAATGGCTCGGCCGCGTCGTGTCGCAAGGCCGGGACCGCCTGTCCCTGATCCTGGAGACCCGGCTTCGACCGCGGCAAACGGAGGCCGGCCCATGGCTGCTGTTCGCCCTGCTGAAGCGAGACGCCACCGACCTCGTCGTTCGTCAGGCCGTCGAACTGGGCGCTTCCCGCATCCTGCCGGTCGTCACCGAACGCACCAACGCGGCCCGGGTCAATCATGACCGTCTCCACGCCATCGCCATCGAAGCCGCCGAGCAGAGCGAACGCCTGACCATCCCGGCGGTCGACGCGCCCATCGGTCTGGACGCTGTTCTGTCGACCTGGCCCCCCGAACGCCACCTTTTCATGGCGCTGGAGCGAACATGGCCCGCCGCGCCCGTGCGAAGCGCCAGCCCGGTACCGGCGGCCCTGCTGGTCGGACCGGAAGGCGGATGGACGCCAGTCGAGCGTCAGTCGTTGCGCGGCCTATCTTTTGTCACGCCGATTTCACTTGGCCCCTTCGTGCTTCGAGCCGAGACCGCCGCCGCCGCCGGTCTGGCCCTGTTGCTCGGCATGGGGTGGGCCGAGTACGCTACGCCAACCTGAAACGCCCCCCTGAAACGCCCCCGGAAAGTCCGAGTACCGTATGTCCAATCCAGTAGACGGCGATGCGACCCCGATCACGTCGCTCCGCCAACTCGCCGAGCATATCGCCGCGGGGTGTAAACCCCGGGAACAATTCGGTATTGGCACCGAGCATGAGAAGTTCGGCTTCCGCCTGCGCGACCTGAAAACCCCGCCGTACGAGCCGTCCGACGGCCAGCCCGGCTGTATCCGCGACCTGTTGCATGGGCTGGAGGCCTTCGATGCGACCCCGATCCTGGATCACGGCAACACGATCGGACTGAAACAGGGTGACGCGTCGGTGTCGCTGGAACCGGCCGGCCAGTTGGAGCTGTCCGGCCGCATAACGACCACGCTGCACGAAACCAGCGCCGAACTGGAAACGCATTTCGAGCAGGTGCGCGCGGTATCGCGGGACCTGGAGCTTGGCTTCGCGCCGCTCGGGTTTCATCCGCTGGCGCGGCGGGAGGAGATGCCCTGGATGCCCAAAGGCCGCTACCAGATCATGCACCGCCATATGCCGCTGGTCGGGTCGATGGGGCTGGACATGATGACCCGCACCTGCACCGTGCAGGTCAATCTCGATTACGAATCGGAACGGGACATGGTGCGCAAGTTGCGCGTTTCGTTGCTGCTGCAGCCGTTGGCGACCGCGCTGTTCGCCAACTCGCCGTTCACCGAGGGCAAGGAAAACGGCTTCCTGTCATACCGCGCGCAGGTCTGGACCGACACCGACAATCAGCGTTCCGGCATTCCCCAGGTCATGCTGGAACAAGGCTTTGGTTTTGAACGCTACACGGCGTGGCTGGTCGATCAGGTGCCGATGTATTTCGTCTATCGCGATGGCCAGTATATCGACGTCGCGGGTGCCTCGTTCCGCGATTTCATGAACGGGCGACTGCATAACCTGGCCGGGGTGACACCCACCATCGGCGACTTCGCCGACCACATGACCACGGTCTTCACCGATGTTCGCGTCAAGCGCTTCCTGGAGATGCGTGGCGCGGACGCGGGTCGCGCGGACATGATGGTGGCGCAATCGGCGCTGTGGGTTGGGCTGCTGTATGACGAGGCGGCGCTGACCGCAGCCGAGGCACTGGTCCGCGACCTGGAGTGGAACGATGCCGTCGCACTGCGGGCCGCGGTGCCGCGGCAAGGTCTCGCCACGCCGTTGCGGACCGGAACCTTGCGCGATCTGGCGCGGGACGTCGTGGCGATCGCGCGCGACGGCCTTCGGGCGCGAGATCAGCGTGACAAATCCGGTAATGACGAGTCAATTCTTCTGGCCCCGCTATTTGAAATCACCGCTGGCGGGCCGGTGCCGGCGGAATACTGGCTGGAGCGGAACCGTTCCGTCTGGAATGGTGACATCCGAAACATCTTCAAGGAAGCGGCGATCTGATGTTGTTCGGCGACGCCACGCCGTCGCATCGGCCGGCGATGTAAGTCCGAGTTCCGGCGGCGCATCGCGACCGCCTCGTGGCGCGGCCCGACGGCGACGAGAACCCCAAAATGAATTTCAGAGAAATTCTCAAATCATGTGTTACCTACCATTGTTTTGAAGTAACACGACCGCGGCCGCGAGCCACGGTTCAGATCTTGGTCGAGCCCATCGCCGTGTCACTCCGGAGGCCATGGATGCCGGTCAAATGGTTTCTGGTGAAATCATCAATCCGGCGGAATTCCCAAATCGTTAAACAACGGTAAACCAGCACGAATCGTTAAACAACGGTAAACAAGCACGCGACCTGGCGTGGTTTAACGGCGACTCAACGCGCGGACCGCCCCTGGTGCACGATAACATATTGCTGTATGTGGCAATTTCACGGGAGTATCACACATGCGAGCTCACCCTTATCCGCGGGAGGAAGAACGCGTGGCTGCCACCCTCCCCGGCCAGATTGTCGTCCGGCTTCGCCTGATCGGTCAGATGGAAGCCTGGACGGTCGCCAGCGAAAACGTCCTGCCGGCGGGACGCAAAACACGCGCCTTGCTCGCGGCCATCGCGCTATCGGGACCGCGTCCGGCGTTGCGTGGCCGCCTCGCCGAATTGCTCTGGAGCCGCCGCCCGGAGGAGCAGGCGCGCGCGTCGTTACGGCAGGAGATCCATCGCCTACTGGAGGTGCTCGCCCCCGCGCAGACCGACATCCTGCAGGTCACGCGCGACCATCTGTCACTGACGCCTGGCGCGGTATGGATCGACGTTGACGAGGTCATGCGGGCGACAACCAGTGAGCCGGCTTCGCTGTCGCTGCTCGATGGCGAACTGCTCGAAGACCTGGTCGGCATCGATCCGACATTCGACATGTGGCTGACAGCGGAACGGGAACGTCTGCGCGACCGCGCGCGCGGCGTGGCCGAGGCGCTGCTGCGCGATCAGGATAAACCGGAAGCAATCATTCCGGCGGCGCAGCGTCTGCTGCAGATCGACCGGGCGCATGAGGGCGCATGGCGGGCTCTCATGCGCGCGCACGCCGAGCAAGGCGAGCGCGGCATGGCCATTCAGGCGTACGACCGTTGCCGGACGGTGCTGGCCGATCTGCTCGACGCCGCGCCCTCTGCCGAAACGCAGAAGTTGCTGACCGAAATTCGCGGCCCGTCGAGTACTCCGGCTGGCACCTTGTCCAACGCGAGGCTCCCGGTACGGGCGCAAGCCCAGGTGTCGGAGCCTGTGCCGGTTGTCCCCAGCGGGCCGGAGGGTACGGCGGTGGACGGGGAACCCCCCGCCAAGGAGGAGCGGCTTCCAAGAGGTGGCGCGCATGTCGGCGTGCTGCCGATGCTATGTGTCGGATTGTCCGAGGAAGACTCCTATCTCGGACCCGGCCTGGCTGATGAAATCACCACGGCGCTGTCGCGGTTTCGCTGGATGTTCGTGGTGTCCTCCAGTTCGCTCACTCGGTTCGCGCAGGACAACCGTGACGAGGCCGCCATTCGGCGCGCTTTCGGCATCGACTTCCTGCTGGACGGCACGGTTCAGCGCAGCCGGAACAAACTGCGCATCACGCTTCGGTTGCTCGACCTGCGGGCTGGCAATCAGGTCGTCTGGGCGCGGCGATTCGATCGGCTGGCGGACGATTTGTTGTCCGTGCAGGATGAAATCGCGGCCGAGGTGGTGGCGCAGATCGATCCGGAGATCCTGCTGATCGAGGCGAAACGCAGCGCGGCGCGGCCGAGGGTCGATTCGACGGCGTATGATCTGGTATTGCGCTCGATCCCGCTGATGACACGGTTCGAACGCGACAGCTTCCGGCAGGCCGGCGAGTATCTCGCTCAGGCGATCGCGCTCGAGCCGGATTACGCCGCCGCCCATGCCTGGTACGCCTACTGGCACATCTTTCTGGTCGGTCAGGACTGGGCTTTGGATCCAAACGAAACCATGGTGCGCGGCGGCGAGTTCGCCGAACGCGCTGTCGTCCTCGATCCGTTCGACGCCCGCGCGCTGACCATCGCCGGGCACGTACGGGCCTACCTGCATCACAGCTTGCGCGAGGCGGCGGGATTGCACGAGCGAGCACTGGAACTGAACCCGAATCTCGCCATGGCGTGGGCTTTTTCAGCGATGACCCACGCCTATCTGGGCGACGCCGATGAGGCCGAGCGGCGGAACAATCGCTATAAGGCGCTGTCACCGCTCGATCCGAATGCGTTCCTTTTCGATGTGGTCTTCGTGATCGTCCCATTGTTGCGGCACGACCATGAGGCGGCGGCGATCGCGGGACGCGCGGTCACGCAACTCAACCCCTCCTTTTCAGGGGGCTACAACCCTTATCTCGCAGCGCTCGGTCATCTCGGCCGAAAGGATGAGGCAGCGACCGTTCTCCGGCGGCTGCTGACGATCGAGCCCGATTTCACGATCGAGCGTTACATGAGCCGGACCCCGCTGGAAAGAACATCGGATCGGGAGCATTACGCGGAGGGACTTCGCCTCGCTGGGGCGCCCTGGTCGTAGAGATCGTGAACAGTCCAAAACCGGGTGGTTTTAACTCTCATCAGGCTTACGGCGCGTTGCTTCTTCGGCGGCCCTGCGCTTGCGGGATTCCGCGGCGTACATCCCGCGCGGGCGATCGGTCATCACATTGGGGCGCACCACGGTGTCGTAGAAATCGTCCCAGTCCTCAGGCGTGAACTGTTTCAGTTCCGGCACCAGTTCATAATTGTTCAGTGTCGATTCCTGGTAAGCGATACGGGGGATCGGCTGCACCTGAAGCATGGGATGCTCCTGGCGGAAGTCGATTGGGGTGTCCGTCTTGATCAAACGGATATTGGTGATCAACGGACCGAACCAGTGGTCGGTTTCGATCACCCCTTCGAACGGCTCATATCCACCGGGCCGACCAAAATTCGCCGGCGATCGCACGAGCAAGCTCCAGCCAGGTGCGGTACGGGCCATCAGACCGGTCCACATCTGCATGAATCCGGGTTCCTGCAGCACACCCATGAGAGGCGGCGCGTATTCGGCGCATTCCGGCGGTGCGACGGAAGCAAAATAATCCCGAAAGCCGGGATATTGCACCGCTCCGAGCTTTGGGATGGGAAACCATTCGCTCACACCCGGCCAGGTCCACAAAACGTCGTAACCGTCGAACCGCAACGAGAAATCCATCGCCGGGAAAATGTAGTAGCCAAATCCAGAGGCCGAGGTGGACGGCTCACAGTACCGGAAGGCTCGGGTCGGTAACATTCCGGCAGCGGAGCGATCTGCGCGCTGCGGCAAACGCGCGGTGGGGATCAGCCGGTGAAATGTCACCAGCTTCTCCGGCGGGACCGGAAGTTCGATCGTGGCGGCTGTCGACATGGGAGACCTGCTGACCTGGGAAATACCCATGGACCGGAATCAGTGATTCCGGTCCATGGGTCTGCATCGGAGATATCTGTATAGGCGGGCGGTTGACCTTGGTCGACGATTACTTACGCGCCGTGAGCGAAGGAGCCAAGCCGCACCTTGCCGGCGTCCGCCGTGCTGAGCGCCGGAGCGACGCCGCCGAGACGGACTTTGCCGGCGTCCGCCGTGCTGAGCGCCGGAGCGACGCCGCCGAGGCGAACCTTGCCGGCGTCCGCCGTGCTGAGCGCCGGAGCGACGCCGCCGAGACGAACCTTGCCGCTGTCCGCCGTGCTGAGCGCCGGAGCGACGCCGCCGAGACG
>CALFNB010000542.1 GCA_937902425.1 uncultured Acetobacteraceae bacterium
CGATCACCGAGCACGGCTTCACCGGCATGGCGGTCGGCGCGGCGCTGAACGGACTACGGCCGATCGTTGAGTTCATGACCTTCAATTTCGCCATGCAGGCGATGGATCAGATCATCAACTCGGCGGCCAAGACTTTGTATATGTCGGGCGGCCAGATGGGCTGCCCGATCGTGTTCCGCGGCCCCAATGGCGCGGCGTCTCGGGTGGGCGCGCAGCACTCGCAATGCTATGCCAGTTGGTTCGCGCATGTGCCGGGCCTGAAAGTCGTTTCGCCCTGGTCGGCGGCGGATGCCAAGGGATTGTTACGCTCGGCGATCCGCGATCCCAATCCGGTGATCGTTCTGGAGAACGAAATTCTGTATGGCCAGACATTCGATTGCCCGACCGATCCGGATTTCATCGTGCCGATCGGCCAGGCGAAAGTCGAGCGTTCCGGCGCGCACGTCACCATCGTCGCGTTCAGCATCATGGTTGGCGTCGCGCTGAAAGCCGCCGAAACCCTGGCCGCGCAAGGGATCGAGGCCGAGGTCATCAATCTTCGCTCGTTGCGCCCGCTGGATACCGAAACCATCGTCGCCAGCGTGAAGAAAACCAACCGGCTGGTGACGGTCGAAGAAGGCTGGCCATTCGCCGGCATCGGCGCCGAAATCGCGATGCGGATCATCGAGCATGCGTTCGACTGGCTCGATGCGCCGCCGGTGCGCGTGCATGGTGCGGATGTGCCGCTGCCGTACGCCGACAATCTGGAAAAACTCGCGCTGCCGCGACCGGACTGGATTGTCGATGCGGTGAAGAAACTGATTTGAGCGGGGAGCACGCATCGTGGCCACCAATATCCTGATGCCGGCGCTCAGCCCGACGATGACCGAGGGCACGCTGACGCGCTGGCTGAAAAAAGAAGGCGAAACGATCAAGGCGGGCGACGTCATCGCCGAGATCGAAACCGACAAGGCGACGATGGAGGTGGAGGCGGTCGATGAAGGCGTGCTCGGCCGGATCCTGGTGCGGGACGGCACCGAGGGCGTGAAGGTCAACGAACCGATCGCGGTGCTGGTTGGCGCCGGCGAGGCGGTTCCGGCGGCGGCCGCGCCAACGCCCAAGGCGGTGCCGACACCGGCACCGGTCCCCACGGCGGCTGCCGCGCCAGTCGCGGAAGTTCGCCCGGCGAATGGGCATGCGGCGGGCGAGGAACGGATCTTCGCCTCCCCGTTGGCCCGTCGGATGGCAGCCCAGACTGGCATCGATCTGTCGGCGTTGAAGGGCAGCGGTCCAAACGGACGCATCGTGCGGGCGGATATCGAGGCAGCCCAGAAAGGCGCGCCCGCACCCATTCAGGCTCCCGCCGCGGCGGCACGTCCGCCAGTGCCGGCCGCCGCGATCAGTGCGCCGCATCGGTTGGTGCCACACAGTTCGATGCGCAAGATCATCGCGCGGCGGCTGACCGAGGCGAAGTCGTCCATTCCGCACTTCTACATCTCGATGGATATCGAGATCGACGCGCTGATCGCCCTGCAGAATCAGTTGAACGCGAAGTCGCCGGCGCGCGATCAACCCGGCTCGTATTTCATCACGATCAACGATCTGGTGATCCGCGCCGCGGGCGCGACCCTGCGGCGGATCCCAGAGGTCAACGCCAGTTGGACCGACGACGGCATGGTGTTTTACGACGACGTCGACATCAGCGTCGCGGTCGCCATTCCGGACGGCCTGATCACGCCGATCGTTCGCCGCGCCGATCAAAAGGGCCTGCTGACCATCAGCCGCGAAATGCGCGACCTCGCGACCCGCGCGCGCGCCGGCAAGTTGAAGCCGGAGGAGTTTCAGGGCGGCGGCTTCTCCATCTCCAACATGGGCATGTTCGGGGTGAATGAGTTCTCCGCGATCATCAATCCACCCCAGGCCGCGATCCTCGCGGTGGCGACCGGGGCGAAAAAGCCGGTGGTGAAGAACGACGCGCTCGCCATCGCCACCGTGATGACCTGCACCATCAGCGTCGACCATCGCGTCGTCGATGGTGCATTGGGCGCCCGCTGGCTGCGCGAGTTCAAAACAATCGTTGAAGACCCGTTGAGTCTGATGCTGTGATCCCCCCTGGTTGCACTTTACGTCCCGCGGTTCGCGCTGACCTGCGGGATGTTGCTCGGTTGATTCGCGGCCTCGCCGAATACGAGCGCCTGGCACATGAATTCACCGCGAAGGAAAGCGAACTCGACGCGCTGCTGTTCGCGCCGGACCATGTCGCCGAGGCGACCCTGGCCGAACTTCCCGGCCGCGCGCCGGTTGGACTCGCGCTGTATTATCGCACGGTCAACACGTTCAAAGGCCAGGTCGGTCTGTTCCTGGAGGATTTGTTCGTTGAACCAGACCAACGCGGCAACGGCATCGGCCACGCGTTGTTGCGCCATCTGGCGCAGATCGCGATTGACCGGAACTACAACGTCATTGAATGGCGCGTGCTGAACTGGAACGAACCCTCCATTAAGTTCTACGAACGTCTTGGCGCCACCAGGATAACGGACTGGCATATCAGGCGGGTGTACGGTACCGCGTTGACCGCGCTCGCCGGAGGAGCAGCAAAGCATGGCTGAGCAAAGCTTCGATCTCGTCGTGGTGGGCGGCGGTCCGGGCGGCTATGTCGCGGCGATCCGCGCGGCGCAACTCGGAATGAAAACGGCGATCGTGGAGCGCGAGAATCTGGGCGGGATTTGCCTCAACTGGGGCTGCATTCCGACCAAGGCGCTGCTACGCACCAGTGAGATCAACCATCTGCTGCAGCATGTGCAGGACTACGGTTTCGCACCCGTCACGCCGATATTCGACATCGAGAAAATCGTCAAACGGTCGCGCGCGGTGGCGAAACAATTGTCGTCCGGCGTCGCGTTCCTGATGCGCAAGCACAAGATCACCGTGTTCGACGGCACCGCCAAACTGGCCGGCAAGCAAACCCTGGCGGTGGAGAAAGACGGCAAGCCGGTCGCGACACTGACATCGGCGCACATCATCCTGGCCACCGGCGCCCGCGCGCGCGAGTTGCCGGGGATGGAGGCCGACGGCAAACTGATCTGGACGTATCGACATGCGATGGTGCCACCGGCGATGCCGAAGTCGTTGCTGGTGATCGGCTCCGGCGCGATCGGCATCGAATTCGCCAGTTTCTACCTTAATCTCGGCGTCAAGGTGACGGTGGTGGAAGTCCTGCCCCGCATCCTTCCCGTCGAGGACGAGGAGATTTCCACCTTCGCGCATAAGGCATTCGTTAAGCAAGGCATGACCATTCTGGCCGGTGCCGCGGTTAAAGGCGTGAAGAAAGCCGCCGACCGCGTCACGGTGACCGTGGAAGCGGACGGCAAATCGCAAGATATCACTGTCGATCGGGTGATCTCCGCCGTTGGCATCGTTGGGAACGTGGAAGGGATTGGGCTGGAGGGCACCGCCGTCAAGGTCGACCGTACCCATGTCGTGATCGACGAATTCTGCCGCACCGGCGAGCCTGGCGTTTACGCGATCGGCGACCTCGCGGGTCCACCGTGGCTGGCGCACAAGGCGATGCATGAGGGCGTGATCTGCGTGGAAAAGATCGCCGGCCTGAATGACGTGCATCCAATGAATGTGGGAAATATTCCAGGTTGCACCTATTGCCGGCCGCAAATCGCCTCCGTCGGCATGACCGAGGCACGCGCCAAAGAAGCCGGCCACGAAGTCAAGGTTGGCCGCTTCCCGTTCATCGGCAATGGCAAGGCGATCGCCATGGGTGAGACCGAAGGCCTGGTAAAGACCGTGTTCGACGCCAAAACCGGCGAGTTGCTCGGCGCGCATATGATCGGCGCCGAGGTGACCGAAATGATCCAGGGCTACACCATCGCCCGCACGCTGGAAGCGACCGAAGCCGAATTGATGCACACCGTGTTCCCGCACCCCACCATCAGCGAAACGATGCACGAGGCGGTGCTGGATGCCTACGGCCAGGCGCTGCATATTTGAGGCGTCTCAGCCTCGATGGTCGGGTTTGCCATCCTCGATCAGCCGCGGCGCCGCGTCCCACGGCATCGCGCAGTGCGCCTCGTCGTTCTCGAAGGATTTGAACTGGTCGGAGGCGTGCTGGCAGACCTCGTGCGGCGGGATGGTCAGTGGGCGCCCGCGGGACAGTGCCGCGACCTGCACCGCGCAGGCACGCTCCAGCATATAAAGCTGATGAAACGCCTCGGCGACCGAGGTGCCGGCGACCAGAAGTCCGTGGTTGCGCAAGATCATGGCCTTGTGTTGGCCGAGATCGCGCACCAGACGATCTCGTTCGTCCAGGTCGAGCGCGACGCCCTCGTAATCATGATAAGCGATGCGGTGGTAAAATTTCATGGCGTGCTGCGACAGCGGCAGCAGCCCCTCGGTCATCGCCGACACCGCGATCCCCGCCGAACTGTGTGTGTGAGCCACGCAAAACAGATCCGGCCGCGCCATGTGGATAGCGGAATGAATGGTGAAACCGGCGGCGTTGACATCGCGGGAACTTTTGTCGCTGTCCTCGACCACGTTGCCGTTCAGGTCGATGCGCACGAGGTCCGAGGCGCGCATTTCCTGAAAGTTGACGCCGAATTTGTTGATCAGGAAGTGATGGTCAGGCCCAGGAAGACGGGCGCTGATATGGGTGTAGATGAAATCGGTCCAGCGATGATGCGCGACCAGCCGATACAGCGCGGCGAGGTCGCGGCGGATGCGCCATTCCGTTTCGGCGATCGCGGCGGGACCGGCGGCCTGGTGGCGATATTCATGGCGAGCGTCTCTCTGTTGCGAACCTCCGCATCGGTATCATGCGGCGGCGATGGCCGCCAGGGTTCCCAGGTTTGAAGGAACATATTCTTTTTTCTTGACAACAGTCCGTTCCGGGCATAATATGCCGGCATTAGAGGTTCGCATTCCGGGCAGCCTGGCATTTGAGCAATGAGGACATTTTGGCCCTCAGGCCGCGGAACCCAGAGACGCTCCGGGCATCGCCGGCATTGCCAGCGGTTGTCCCGGAGCGTCGATGGCTGCGGCGTGGCGGGGATGCCGGCGTAGCTGCTATGAAACACCATCATGACATCCGCGCCGCACAACTCTCTGGAGCAAAGACGCCCGGTTCTGGTTTATCGCGACCGGATCGGTGTCGCGTCGGAGATTGAATTCTCCCGCCGGCAATATCTCGGGTTTCGCACATTGCGGCCGGTCTGGATCGGGCGCGTGGTGCTGCCGGGCGCGGAGCGGATCGCCGCCTCACTGATCCGCATCGGCGGCGTGCGCGGCCTGTTGTTCCGGCATTTCGGCGTGATGCCGGCGTTCGACTTCACGCCTTTCATTCCCGTTGTGCACGCGCAGTTCGCTCGCGGCGGGGCCCTCGCGCTGCCATTGGCTCGCGCGATGAACGCGAAGCTGGTGGTCACGCTGCATGGCGGCGATGTCGCCAAGGACAAGAACTGGCGGCACACCATGCTGGCGCGCCGCTGGCCCGAGGTCATAGCCCAGACGTATCGTTTCGTTTGCGTCTCCCATGCGGTGGCCGAAATCGCGCGACGGCGCGGGGTTCCGGAACGGTTGCTGACGGTGTTGCCGATCGGCGTCGAAGTCCCCGCCGCCGCGCCTTGTTTACCCAGAGATCGCGGGTTCCTTTTCGCCGGCCGCTTCGTGGAGAAGAAGGGCATCACGGTACTGGCCGACGCCATGCGCCGGCTGCGCGCCATGGGTGACACGACGCCGTTGAGCTGTGCCGGCGACGGACCGCTGCGGCCGGTGCTGGAGAAACTGGCCCGGGAAATCCCCGGCGTGGAACTGGCGGGCTGGCTTGAACCGCCCGCCCTTGCCGCACGGATGGAGACGGCACTGGCACTGCTGGTGCCGAGCGTGGTGGCTTCGGGCGGCGACACCGAGGGACTGCCCAGTGTGGTGCCCGAGGCAATGGCGAGGGGCTGCACGGTCATTGGCAGCAACGAAGGCGGCATCGCGGAGGCCGTGACCGATGCCGTGACTGGTCTGCTGGTGCCTCCCGGCGACGCGGACGCCCTCGCCGCGGCGATGCATCGGCTGAGTGCGGAGCCAGACCTCGCGGCTCAACTGGCTCAGGTGGCGTTTCGCGCGGTGGGCGAGCGCCTGAACGCGGTCCGCCAATCGGCGGCTTTGGAATCCATCCTGCTGGAGGCGATCAGGTGTCCCCTTGCGGGCGCCTTGGTTTCGGTACCGTGCCGATGACCTCCAGCTCCGCCAGCCGATTGAGTTCGTTTCGGTCCAGGCCGAGACGGCCGCCGAGGATCGCGTCGTTGTCCTGACCAAGCGTCGGGGCGGCGCGGCGGAGCGGATACGGTTCGGTGCTTTCCCGAAATGCCGCGGACGTTTGATAATGGGTGCCGATAAACGGCCGCTCCACCTGGTGCCAGAAGCCGCGCGCGACGAGATGCGGGTCCGTCAGCAAATTGAACGGGCGCCGGGCGACACCGGCGGCGATGCCGTTGGCCTGCAGGGTCAGCATCGCGGCATCCGGGTCTTTGTCGGCGGTCCAGCCACCGATGATCGTTTCAAGTTCAGCTTCCCGGGCCCGACGTTCGGATGCATCGAGGGAAGCGAGGTCTTCGCGTCCAAGCAATCCCGCCAGCACCCGCCACGCGGCGTCACTGGTAACGGCGATGACGAGCCACGCATCGTCGCCCGCGCAACGAAAACAGCCATGCGGCGTATGCAGGAAATGACGGTTGCCGACTCTTTCCGCCACTCCTCCCCTCGCCGATTGCTCGATCAATC
Source organism: uncultured Acetobacteraceae bacterium (assembly GCA_937902425.1). Lineage (GTDB taxonomy): Bacteria > Pseudomonadota > Alphaproteobacteria > Acetobacterales > Acetobacteraceae > Rhodopila. The sequence continues at coordinate 6,763 of CALFNB010000542.1, forward strand.
CCTGGGCTACCAATGGCAGCATGCACTCGACCTGCGACAGGTCGATGTTCTGGCCCTCGCCCGTTCGTTGCTGATGCAACAGCGCGACGATCAGCGCGGCGGCGGCATTGAAACCTCCGACGGGATCGCCGTACGCGGTCTGGTTCATCGTCGGAGGATCGTGCGGAAATCCGGTGATCGACGGCAATCCGGACGCCTGCTCCAACGTGGAGCCGTAGGCGCGGCACTCGCTCCAGGCATTGAAGGAGCCGAACGCCGGCATGGAAATCATCACCAGGCCTGGTCGGACATCTTTCAACACCGAATAATCCAGTCCCAACTTCCGTAGCACCTCGCTGGAATAATTCTCGATCACCGCGTTGGCGCCGGCGACGAGTTGCTTCAACAGCGCGACGCCCTCGGGATGCGTGAGGTCCAGCGTGACGTCGAGTTTGTTGCGGTTCATCAACTGGAACCAGGGGATTTTCTCATAGCGCTGTTCGGCGATGAACGAGGCGCGCAGATCGGTGCCGCGCCACCAGTCAGGATACTGGCAGGCCTCGACTTTAATGATCTCAGCGCCAAGGTCGCAAAGATGACGGGCGCCGGTTGGGCCAGCCCATCCCATGGTGAGATCGATCATGCGCATCCCGGTCAGCGGCAGCGTGCCGGATGCGGCCTGATGTGTGGGACGGGGACCGGCATGGGCCACCCAGGCGGCCTGGTGTGCGCCGGCTCGCGGAGCCTCGCCACCGTGTTTCGGCGGTGTGCCTTCCAGATGCAGCGGCGCGACCGGACCTTCAAACGATTTGCCACCGAGCCGCACCGGCACGAAGGCGCCGCGGTCACGATGGACCTTTTGCCGGAGCAACTCTTGCATGGTCGGAACAACAGCGAGCGGCAACTTGTATCGCAAGCCCAGTACGAACCATTCCTCGGCGGTTTTTGTCAGCCACACGGGACCGAACGCGGCGTCGATCTCGGCACTGTTCTTCAACCGGTCGGTATTCAATGACAGATGCGGCCGCCGCGCGAGTTCCGGCAGTCCCATCATCTCGCAGATCCCGCGCCATTGCCCAGGAGTAACGATGGTGACACCGATCCGGCCCTGTTTGGTGGGATAGATGCCGACCGGGTAGTTACGACCGAAACGATTGACGCCAGGCCGCCGCCGCGATTCGCCCACTTCCCAGGCGATCGCCCATTCGTACTCGGATACGCCAAGTGAGGCCTCGTGGACGCTGGTCGCGAAGCGGCGCGCGCCCGCGTCACGGCCATACAGACCGGCCACGGTGGGAATGAACGCGGTCAGGCCGGCGAGGATGCTCGATTGCCCCTCGGTCGCGAGAATGGGCGGTCCTTCGACGGCCCCGGTCAGCACGACGAGACCCGCGAGCGCCCGGCAAATCGCGTCGGTGGCGGCGAAATCCCGATATGGCCCGGTCTCGCCGAACCAGGATATCGCGGTGATAGCGAGGCCGGGATGAAGCTGGCGCCAAACGTCATGCGATGTCCCGATCGCGGCGGGCGTCCGCCCGTCCAGCAGCACATCGGCACCCGCCAGCAGCTGGTCCAGCACGTCGGGCGTTTCGGTCACGCTGCGTTTGTTGGTATTGAGCCAGGCGAAGTATCCGCTGTCTCCGTCGCCGACGAGCGGCGGCATGATCCGTAACGGATCGCCGCCGGGAGCTTCGAGTTTGATGACATCGGCGCCGAAATCGGCGAACAGCCTGCCGCAATAATCCAGCGCGATACCGGAACCGAGTTGCAGGATGTGAAAGGCGGACAACGGCATGAGCAACTCTCAAGGACGCATGGTGAAGAACGATTGACCCGGGGTACGCAACGGCGCGGCCATGTTGGCGAACTCGCACAACAGTGGGCGGGTGTCGCGCGGGTCGATGATTTCCTCGATAAGGAACGCCTCGGCGGAGCGGAAGGGAGAACGCATCTTCTGCAACCGTTCGTCGATTTCCGCCAGTTTCGCGGCCGGATCGGCGGCGGCGGCGATTTCAGCGCGATACGCCGCTTCAACCCCGCCTTCCAACGGCAGCGACCCCCAGCTTCCGGAAGGCCAGGAATAGCGGATCGTCTGTTGCGTATGTGGCACGTGCGCACCGCCGCCGACGCCGAACACGTTACGGATGATGATCGCGCACCAGGGCACGGTCGATTGATGAACCGCGCTGATCGCGGCGACGGCGGCGCGCATGGTGCCGGTTGATTCAGCATGCAGGCCGACCGCGAAACCGAAACAATCGACCAGATGGATGATCGGCAGGTGGAACGTCTGCGCCAGATCGATGAAGCGGGTGATTTTGCGGGATGCCGCCGCGCCCCACGCACCACCGCCAAACAGCGGATCGCCGGCGAGCACCGCGACCGGCCAGCCGTCGAGGCGGGCGAATCCGGTGATGATCTGACGGCCGAAGCCGCGGCTCATTTCGAAGAAACTGGCTTTGTCCATCAACGAATCGATGATGCGCCGCATGCTGTAGGCTTGCTTCTTGTCCTTCGGCACGATCGAAATGAGATGGTCGTCGCGGCGGTCGACCGGATCGGTATTGGGTGCGCGTGGCGGCAACTCCCACACCGACGACGGGAGGTAGGACAGGAAGCGCCGGGTGCGTTCGAACGCTTCCTCCTCGGTATCGACCGCGTCGTCGATTGTTCCGGCTTCGACCTGGACCTCGTGACCGCCCAGTTGCATGCGGGTGCGCGTTTCGCCGAGGCGTTCGACGACGGGGGGACCGGCGACGAAAATCGCTGATGTGTCCTTGACCATCAGCGAGTAGTGGCTCGCGGCGAGGCGGGCCGCGCCCAATCCGGCGACCGAGCCGAGGCCGAGGGCGACCACCGGCACGCGCCCCATGTTGAGCGCGCACAACCACAGACCGGAACTTTGGCCGACGCCGCCGGGCAGATTGGCGTGGCCGGTGGTTTCGATCGTTTTCACCGAGCCGCCGCCGCCGGAACCCTCGATCATGCGGATCAACGGCAGGCGGTATTCGCCGGCCATGTGCTCCGGCATTTGGTACTTGCCTTTGATCGAGGCGTCGGCGGAGCCACCGCGGACGGTGAAATCGTCGCCGAACACCACGACCGGCCGGCCATCGATTGTCGCGCGGCCGAACACGCCGTTGGCGGGCATGAAATCCGTCATGACCTTGAAGCTGGGATCATAGGTCGCCTTGCCGGCGATCGAGCCGAGTTCCAGAAACGAATTCGGATCGATCAGCCGGTCGATCCGCTCACGCACCGTGAGTTTGCCTGCGTCGTGCTGGCGCTTGATGCGCTCGGGACCGCCCATCTGACGGGCGATCCGTTGCCGTTCGCGCAATTCGTCAAGTTCGGGCTGCCAGCCTGTTGGTGTTTGGTCCATGGTCGCATGCTTTTTCGGACGTGTGACGGGTATCTGACCATTCGGGGGTGGAGGGGTCAAATCGGGAGTGGGTTGGCGCTCGACCAACCGCGAACAGCGTGGTGGAAAAAAGTAAGCATTACCACTAAGCGACTAAGTTTTTACCAATGTCGAACGGACCGCACCCTTGTTATGTGACACGGATAATCAGACCCACATGGGTTCCACGAATTCCGGTATCTCAGAACATGGGTAATTTCTGATCCGGAATGGACTTAGTGTCGCTTAGTGGTAAAGATTGCTTTCTTCGTGCAAGCAACCCCGGAATTCGGCGGCAACGCGATATACCAGATCACTGACCTGATCGGGTCCGCCACTCCTCCCGGGTGATCTCCCAGAGTTCCTCGCGCAACCGCACAGAGACGTAGTCACGTTCGGCCGTTCCAACCACCCGCATTCCTTCGCGTTCTGAAATGCGGCGGGACCGCTCGTTCGCGACGGCCTTCGGTGCATGCGGCACGGGCCGATCGGGGCTCTCGAACCAGTATCGCGTAACGGCGGCGCAGGCCTCCGACATCAACGCCTGCCCCTGAAATTCGGGAACGAGCCAAAAGCCTCGATTGTTTTCGGGCTTGTCCATCAACGTGATCGCGCCGATCAGACGCTCCGGTGCTTGCCGCGACCTGATCGACCAATGCCACTCCGTGCCATCTCGCATGGCGGGAAGCACGCGATCGCGAATGAACGTCAGCGCGCCATCCGCCGGACAGGGCCACGGGACGTTGCTGGCCAGGAACCGCACGATCCCACCGCGGGAAAAGCGCCTGCACCGCGTCGGCATCCGCGCGTTCCAGCGGACGCAGAATCAGCCGGTCCGTCGTCAGGGTGGGAATTCCATCGGTCATGGCCGGCCATTCCCCCGGCGCCGGATTTCACCCCTCAAGCTGCTTCTTGATGGCGGACCAGCGGTCCAGGATCGGCATGACCGCGTCTTCCTTCTCCGCCGGCAACGAGAACACGATGCGGTCGATGCCGATTTCCTCGCAGAAGCGCAGTTGCGTGAGGTCCTCGGGCACGCGGAAAATGGTGATCGGCAATTCGGCGGGATCGCGGCCGGCCTCCTTCGCCATGTCGCGAAATTTGCTGATCAGCACGCCAACGCCGTCCTTCGCCAACCGATCAGCGCGAGGGATCCAGCCATTCCCGTAAGCGATGGCACGGCGAGCGGCATAAGGAAAAGCGCCACCGACGATGATCGGCGGATGCGGCTTTTGCACCGGCTTGGGCCACTGGTTCATCTTCTCGATGTTCACCAGTTCGCCGTGATACTCCGGTTCGTCCTGGGTCCAGATCGCTTTCATCGCCTCGATCCGCTCGCGGCCGAGTTTGTGGCGGGTCTTGAACTCGGTGCCGTGATTTTCCATCTCGTCCTGGTTCCAGCCGTTGCCGACACCGAACAAAAACCGGCCGTTGGTGACGCGGTCGAGCGAGGACACCAACTTCGCCGTTACGATCGGATCGCGTTGCGGGATCAGGCAAACCCCGGTGCCGATCTTCAGGTTCGTGGTCACCGCGGCGGCGGTGTTCAAGGCGACGAACGGATCATAAATGTCGTAATACGGCCGGATCAGCGGTCCGCCCGCCGGATACGGCGTCTTGCGGCTCAACGGGATATGCGTGTGCTCGGGCACCCACAGCGACTCGAACCCGCGCGCTTCCAGTTCCCGGCCAAGTGCCGCGGGTTGCATCGAATCGCTGGTGAAGAACATAACGGCGCCGATTTTCATGCGCGAGCCCTCTCTGCTGATGGCGTCGATACTGCCCGGTTATTTCGCCTCGGTGTAGGGGTAGCGGAGCGTGCCAGTCGTCAGCGCGGGAGGCCACAGCACGATCTGCGTTTTCGATTCGCGGAACTGATCCAGGTCGTGACCGGTGACGCCCTGGAACTGCGTCTCCATCACCCGCGGCTGCTTCCATTCGCCATTGGGACCGAATTCGATGTCGCCAACGATGGTGTGGAACGTGTGGTGGCGCAGATAGTCGGCGAGTTCCGTCGCATTGGTGCCGCCGGTCTTCGCCACCGCCTCGCCCACGACCTGCATGTCGGCATAAGCGAACGGCGGCAGGTAATAGCCCAGAAGATCAACGCCCTCGGCGGCGGCGCGCGCCTGATATTTCTCCAGGAACGCCAGTGCCTCCGGCGTGCGGTATTCCTTCACCGGCTGCCAGAAGTCGTAATCGACGATGCCGTTCAGCAGCGGCCCGAGTTGCTGCTTGATCGCCGTGCTTTGCAGACCCACCATGCCGCCGCCGAACATTTTCGTTTTAAGGCCGACTTCATTGGCGGCCCTGATCATGCCAACGGTATCCGGCGGATACGACGCCACGAACACCAGGTCCGGGTTGGTCGCCTGGATCGCCCGCACCACCGACGAATAGTCCGAGGTCGTCGGCGGATAGGTCTGATCGTAGACGATTTTCAGACCCATTTGTCGCGCCAGTGAGCGCGCGCCCTCCAGCGCGTTCTTCGGGAATTCCGCATCGGCGCCGACCAGCGCGATCGTCGCCGGCTTCGGATTTTGCTGGGCCGCGACAGCGAAGAAGCCTTGCGCGAACGCCTCCCGCGGGTGTTCGCCGCCCGCCGGAATGATGGAGAAGTAGCGCGGATAGTGAAACTCGGAGTTCACGTCGAGGCCGAACAGACCGACCAGGGTCAGGTTGCGCTGCATCACCACCGGCAAGGCGGGCGCGACGACGTTGGTGCCGTTGCCGCCAATCAGCAGATCGACCTTATCGACGTCGAGCAGCTTGGAGATGATGCCAGGCACCAACGCGGGATTGGACTGATCGTCGTAATATTTCAGCTTCACCTCACGGCCGAGCAAACCGCCCTTGACGTTGATTTCGTCAGCCCAGATTTGCATGGCCAGCAGCGCCGCGCGGCCGTTGGGCGCGAGGCCGCCGGTCAGTTCGATATCGAAGCCAATGGTGAACGGTTCAGCCGCGAGCGCCCGCGCCGCCGGCAGCACGAGAGCAGCGGCGACGAAAGCACGTAAGACAGTGCGAAACATGGACGTTTCCTTGTTGTATCGGTTATGCCGCTGACCGGACCGCCGGAAAAATCTGTTCCGAGATCAGTTGCATCTGCTCCATCGCGAGGCTGGCCGGCATGCCGACCCAATGAATGCCCAACAGCAACGTATTGATCCCCAAACGACGTTGCAGCAGCAGGATTTGCTCGGTCACTTCCGCCGGCGAGCCGAACAGGAACCGGTCGTTCATCAGTTCCGCGAAATCCGCGCTGAACGCATCGCCCGTCGGCATCACCTTATCCTGACCCCAGTCTTTGTACGCTTTGTATTTCGCCTCCAGCGACGGCCGCGCGAGACGGATCGCTTCGGCGCGCGTGGGCGCGACAAACACCTCCCGCGCCATCGGCAGTTCGTCCGGGAACGGTTTGCCGGCCTCGTCCAGGGCGCGCTTGTAGACCTCCATCTGCTCGGCGATCGTATCGATCTTGTTGTGCGGATTGATGAACCAGGCATCGGCCATACGGGCGGCGCGGCGGATGCCGACATTGGCGTTGGCACCGATCCACACCGGCGGCATCGGCTTTTGTACCGGCATGACCGTGCAGTTGGCGTTGTCGAGTTCGAAGTAGCTCGCCTTCATGGTGACGAAGTCCTCGGACCACAGGCGCTTCACCGCCTCCAGGCATTCCTCGAAGCGCTTGCCCGATTGCTTTTGCGTCGCGCCGAACGCCTTGAACTCGACCTCGCGGTAGCCAATGCCGGCGCCGAAGATCAGCTTGCCATTACACATGACGTCGAGCGACGCGAGTTCCTCGGCGACATGCAACGGACTGTGCAACGGCAGCAGTACGACGCCGGGACACAGCCGCAGCTTCGGCGCGATCATCGCGACCTGGCACAGATACGGAATTTGCTGGATGTACTGGAACGGATGCGAACTGTAATGCGAGCCCTTGCCGATCACGTCATAACCCAGGTCCTCGGCGAATTTGGCGGCGTCGAGATCCTCCTTCAGGCGGACCCGCATGTCGTCGCCCTGAGGGTACTGGCCGCGGATGATCAGGCCAAAGCGCATGGGATCCTCCCGAGTCGTTTGGCGGGAGTGTAGACACGGACGCGGACGGCGACAAAGTCAGGGCGTGGTATGTCAAGGATGGGCGCCGCGCGAGGTGAGATAGCGCTCCATCAACGGACCCCAGATCGCCGCCGTGTCCCGCGGCGGGCGGGTGAGCGCCTGAAGTGATGCGGAAATAAGAAGCAAGCATTTTTGAACCGCGGATACACGCGGATATTCCTGGGAATTTTGCCGGCGATATTTCCATTCGGCCGGTCGAGTTGACCCGGGTCAGACAATCAAAAAACATCTGTGTGTATCCGCGTTCGAAAAACCTTCCCTTTGCCAACTCCAGTCTGGTTGAAGGGCATCCGGACGCAGATTGCCATTTCAAGCGATTACTCCGCCACCGCGGGCGGATGTATCAAATGGTTCCGGCCGACTTCGCAAAGCACTTGCTCAACCAAAGCGCCTACGACGACCGGTCCTCTGCTCGATCCAACTGTCGTTACCCATTCACCGCCGCCATCAACGCACCGATCTCATCGAGCGCTGGCAGCACGATGTCAGCCGTCGCCGACGGCACCGTGAACACCGCCCGCTCAACACCCAGTTCATGATATCGATGCATAAGCGCGAGGTCGCGCGCCGGATACCAGGCGGTGATCGGCAGCGACGCCGGATCGCGTCCGGCCTCAGCGGCCATTTGACGGAATCTCGGGATCAGATCGACGATATCGCGATGTCCTCCGGTACTGCCGGGCACCCAGCCGTCACCGTAACGGATCGCTCGGCGCGCGGAATACGGGAACGCGCCGCCGACCAGGACCGGCGGATGCGGCTTTTGCAACGGCTTCGGCCAGGCCATCATCGGTTCGAAGTGGATTAACTCGCCGTGGTATTCGGCTTTCGATTGAGTCCAGATCTGCTTCATCGCCTCCACGCTCTCGCGCGCGCGTTTATGTCGCGTCGCGAACACGGTGCCGTGGTTTTCGATTTCCTCCTGGTTCCAGCCGTCGCCAACGCCGAACAGGAACCGGCCGCCCGACACCTGATCGATCGAGGCCACCAGTTTCGCGGTCTGAATCGGATCGCGTTGGGCGATCAGGCAAACACCGGTGCCGATCTTCAGGGTTTTGGTCGCCAACGCCGCGGCGGTCAGCGTCACGAACGGGTCCATGACGTCGATATAGTGCCGCTTGATCCCGCCATCGCCGGGGAACGGGGTCTTCATGGCGGCGGGAATATGCGAATGCTCCCCCGACCAGACGGACTCGAAGCCCCGTTGCTCCAGTTCCGTGGCCAGTTCGACGGGGGTCATTGAGTACTCGGTGAAGAAGAGTGAGATGCCGAATTTCAACATGGGGTTCCTCGCGGCGGGTTTGGAGGCAGCGTAGACGCGTCTTCGCATTGGACAAAATGGTCCCCGCCGGGCTACCAATGGCCCATGAGCACGCATGATGTCGCTGAAGCGGAGCATAACCTCTCGGACCTGATTGACCAGGCGCTGAAGGGCGAGGCTGTGGTCATCACGCGGGATGGGCGGCCGGTGGCGGAGATCAAGCCGGTCAAGGTTCGTGATCGAGCGGCGCGCGAAGCAGAGATGGCGTGGTTGGAAGCGCGCCGGCTCAAGCTTCGTGGCGAGGGCATCGATCCGGTCGAACTGGTATCAAAGATGCGAGACGAAGACTGGCCTTGAGTATTTATTTCGATACAAGTTTTCTGGTCGGACTGTTTGTCGATACGGATGCATTCGCTTCCAACGCGCGGGCATTCTATGTCGGCGCGGATGATCTGTTTATCGTCAGTGACTTCGCCGCGGCTGAATTCGCGTCAGCCGTCGCCCGCCTGACGCGAATGGGGCGCATCGTCGACGACGAGGCATGCGCGGCCTTCAGCGGGTTCGATACCTGGCGAACCAGGTCCGCTGAAATGGAAGATGTCGACGGTGCCGATATCCGTGCTGCTACGGCGATCATTCGTCGTCTGAACCTCGCTGTTCGTGCGCCAGACGCGATCAACCTCGCAATCGCGAACCGCCTCGGTGCTTCCGTGGCAACGTTCGACCGCCGCATGGCCGAGAACGCGCGCGCCCTCGGTCTCACGGTGGCCGCAATCTGAGGACCTCTTACACCATCACGTAATCGTTCCGGTCCAGTTTCTCCGTCATCGCGCGATAATC
>CALFNB010000543.1 GCA_937902425.1 uncultured Acetobacteraceae bacterium
GTCCATCGGGCGCACATCGGCGGCCCCGCACAGCAGATCCTGGCTGAGCCAGGTACCGGGTGCGGGTCATGGTGCGATACTCCGTTGAAGGGGCGGCGGCGCACAGCAGATCCTGGCTGAGCCAGGTACTGCCGGAGTGGGCCGTTGAAAACACCCAGATACTGTTACTTTCCAAGGTGCGCAGCAGCCGGTCGCGCTGGGCGTGGAACAGTCGGACAAAGAAGCGCGGCGCTTCCGTCCCGCCGGAGATCCGTCTCGCGTTCAGCGTCAGTACGTTAAAATCTTCGAACAGCAGTTGGGTCGAGACGATATACTGATGCCGTTGGGTATAATTGCGAAACGTTTTCGTGCCGATCACCGCGCCCCGCAGCAGCAGGTCGACCTCGAACAGGTAGTCGGGATGCTCCGGGAACATCGGGCCGTGGAGATCGACCATCAGCTCGGTGAAATCCCCGCGCGTGCGGAGCGGAAGGTCCAGCAGAAATGGCACGCGCATCTCGGCCGATCGCACGAAACTCCAACGCTCGTCGTCGACTTCGGCAACAGCATCGGCGGACCTCGCTTCAACCTGGACCTTCCGCCTGGGCGCCGGAACAGCCGCGTCGTGTTCAAGATGCTTGATCCGGATGAATGTAGGCGCATGATCGGCTTCGGTCAAGATGCGGTCATCCTTGGTAACCGGCGCGTAACGCCCATTTAAATCGCGGATTGAATACCATGATATGAAGATCGTTCAGGTCGCCGGACATCAAGCCGGCCCTTTCACCGGGAAGTTTCTGGTAATTGCCACGCGCGAGGCGAAACGATCCCCCATCTGGCGCGCGGCCTGAAAAATCCCGCCGGCGTGCCGCGAGGCGGGTTTCCCGCGGCTGGGATTGGCGGATTAAGTGCCGCCGCATGTTTATTCCCGCGGCCGCCGGAATATGCGTGACAATGAACTGTCCTATGGTCCCGCTCATTAATCAGTCCAGCAGCGGATTGGTTCGGTTATCCATCGCAAGTCTCGCGTTTCCCATAACCCGGCCGCAAGCGAAGCTTTGATACGAATTGTCGCGACGCGACGTGCCGGTGCACACGCTATAGCAGATTGTTCGCCACGCGGAAGTACCGCATTAATGGAATCGAATAATTATCAAGTATCAATTCAAGCAATGCGGTTCGCCAAACCCGCGGATCGCATCGGCACATGACGCGTGTACTCCAACACTGGTCCCACGCCATCGTTCGAGGCATCATGCGCCGCACAACCAGGATGATGGCCGTGCAATGACCCCTCCCCCGATCCGCTTCGGCATATGGGCCCTGGTCCATGGCAGCCGCGCCGCGCTGCGGGACCCCGACGAGCCCTATGACGCGTCATGGGACCGCAACCGCCGGCTGATCCAGGAGGCCGAGGCGCTCGGTTTCGACAGCACGCTGGTGGCGCAGCACACGATCAACCCGCATCATGCGCCCCAGGACCAGCTTGAAGCATGGACCGCGGCGGCGGCGCTCGCGGCGCTCACCGAGCGGATCGAGATCATCGCCGCGATCAAACCGTACCTGTATCACCCGGTCGTGCTGGCCAAGATGGCGCTTGGCATCGAGCATATCAGCCGCGGCCGCTTCGCGATCAATCTGGTCAACGCCTGGAACCGGCCCGAACTGGAGAAAGCCGGCATCGGGTTCGCCGAGCACGACGAACGTTACACCTACGGCCGCGAATGGCTGTCGGTCGTGGAGCCGCTGATGCGCGGCCGGACGCTGAACCACGACGGTGCGAATTTTCAGGTCACCGATTATACGTTGCGTCCCGCCGACCCGTACCGGGCGCGGCCGCGGATTTATATCGGCGGTGAGTCGGAACCGGCCCGCGCGCTCGCCGCCGATATGGGCGACGTGTGGTTCATCAACGGCCAGCCGATCGAGGACGTGACGGCTTTGATCAACGATGTCGCCGCCCGGCCGCGCACCGGGCCACGGTTGCGGTTCGGGCTGTCGGCGTTCGTCATCGCCCGCGCGACCGAGGCGGAAGCCCATGCGCATCACATGCATCTGTTCGCGTTGGCATCGCGGGACATCGAGATCCGGATGGTGCAGCACGCGAACACCGACCCGAAATCGGTGATGGCCGCGACCATGCGCCGCACGCCTCGCGTCGGCAGCAATGGCGGCACCGCCGCGGGCCTGGTCGGCAGTTACGATCAGGTCGCCGAACGGATCGTCGCGTTCAACCAGGCGGGGATCGAGACATTCATGCTGCAATATCAGCCGTTCGAGGCGGAGATGCGGCGGTTCGCGCATGAGGTGATGCCGCGGGTGAGGCGACTGACCGGAGCGGCGGAACGCGCGGCGGAATGACACCGGCGCGCGCCGATTTCAGATGTCCGCGTCGGTGCGCAACCGGGTCAACAGGGCGGCGTCAAGCTCGCCCGCCGGCAATCCCTTCGCAAGACGATAAGCCAGCAGCGCGGCCCGCGTGCGTGGTCCGATCAGTCCGTCCACCCCACCGGGCATATGGTTCAGATACACGAGGCAGGCCTGCGCCGTTCGCAGGTCGAGATCCGGACGATTGGCCGGTGTCGAGAACTGCGTGTAATGCTGTTGCAATTTCTCATCATAGTGGTTTTCGGCATAGTTGGCGCCGTTGTAATGCAGAGCGACGTTAGCCCACTCGCGGGCGAGGAAAGCGGCGCGCAGGGGCGGATTGGCGACGATGAAATTCGCCACCGCCTGGAGCTGCGCGCCCTCCCCGGCGACCATCGCATTGACCATGGCATGAACGTCGGTGAAGCCGACGGTTTTGACGTTGTATCCCATGACCTGGCCCAATCCCCAGGAGGCGCTTTCCAGCGCCGCCGGCTCATCGAATGTCATGGCTTTCTCAAGCCGGTCGTATTCGGCCGCGCCGCCGGAATAGCCGCCGGGCTGGGGGTTGCTCAGGTTCGGGTCGGCCGCATCGAATTTGCCGCCGGTGCGCCGGTGAAAGATATGACGCTCGAACAAAATCTGTGGCCGGCGGTTGCTGAGAAAGCCAAAACCATTCGTCTCCACCGCCACCAAAGACCAAAGGGAGGCGACGTCGCCGCCAAGTGCGGTCGCGGCGTTCCCGACGTCGGTCGCGGTGATCGGCGTTCCCTTTCCGGTAAAAACGATCGGCATGGCTACGCTCCTTGTGTCAGGCGGACGAAAATCGGCTGAGGTGAGCCCGTTCAATACCTCATGAGGCGGTGACCAGGTCCGCTGTGCCTGTTCCACGCTGGCGCCAGGTGTCCCTGGTCCCGCCAACATCTCGGCCGGCGCGATGCACCCGCCCTCCCCCGGATGTTTGCTGTCCGGCCCGGTCCCGGTCAATGTCCAGCCCGGTTATTGTCCAGGTGGCATTTTGTTGGGACACGAACGGCATGATTTAGTGTGAAGATGCCGTGTTGTCCAGGAAACGTTTAGCTTGAACGAGTCCATCCCGGAACAAAACAGCTGCCGGAATATTGATCCATTACAAGCGTTTTGTCGACGGAACAGGACGAATGCACGCCCTCCGCGAATTCCGGAACGGCTGTTTCCCCGCCGCCAACCTGGTCACGGCCCACCCGCGGCGGTTATCATTTCGGCGCCAGATGGCGTTCTCACGTCACGTTCGAAACTCAGCAAGGTTGTAACAGGGAGGGCGCGGAGGCCACCGGGCGACACGGAGAAAAGAGATTTCCCGGCGCTTCGCGCGAGCGTGCGACCCCGTACCGCGCGAAGCGCCATTCTCGCCTGCTTCGTATGCTCCGGTGGCCTCCGCGCCCTCGGTGTTACACTTACCTGGTCGCGGACCGGCGTCGACGGCACCATCACGACCGTCAGGCCGGCGGTGCCAGGATCCGGGCGGGCTCAGGCTGGGTGACCCTTGCAGGGTCGAGCCGCGGGATGACGGCGGACCGCTTCTGCCAGCCATGATGAAAACCGCTGCCATATCGTATGAAGCCACGGCGGAACAATTCGTTTATCCGGCCGTCAGGGCTGTGCGCCGTGGCTCATCGTGAGCGTTTTATCAACGCAATGCGGCGAGTTTAACTTTTGCGCAAATTCCAGAACAACGCATACCCGTTCAGCACATCCGTCACCGTCTTCTGATAAACGGTTCGCGGCAGGAACTGCCCCACCGGAATATACGGCACATCGACGAACACCTGACGTTGAATGTCCGCGGCGATGCGTTGCCGCGCCGCATCGTCCGCGGCGTACAGCCAGTCTTGCCGCAGCGCCTCCAGCAAAGGGCTGTCCGGCCAGCCGCGCGACGCCGCTTTGCCATTGCCGCGGATCCACACATGCACGGCCGGATCGAACTGATCCAAGCCGGACCAGTTGGTGTGAAACGCGCTCCAGCCGCCGTCCTCGACCGGTCCGGTCTTCGCCAGCAGTTGCAGCATGCTGCCCCAGTCGGTGTAACGCGGTTCCACGGCGATCCCGGCTCGTTGCAGCATGTCCACGCCGACATCGCCCAGTGCTTTGAGGGACGGGAAGTCGGAGGGCACCAGGACGACGGCGCGCTCGCCCTGGTAACCGGACGCCGCCACCGCCCGTTTCACCGCCGCCTCGTCGCGCGGGCCGGTCAGCACCGCCATTCCGGCGTCGCTCGCCATCGGCGAGGACGGGCAGAAGACGCCGATCCCGCTGCGCCAGTTCGCCTGGTCGGTCCCGGCGACGGCGGTCATGTAGTCCTCCTGGCTGATCGCGCCCAGCAGAGCCCGCCGCAGTGCCGGATTGTTGAACGGCTTCTGCGTCTGATTGAATCGGATGCCGCTGATGTAGCCCAGAGGGTCTGGCGGCGGGATGGTCAGCGTCCCAGCCTGGCGCAGCAGCGGCAGCAGATCGAAGGTCGGCGCCTCCCACCAGTCGCGCTCCCCGGTGCGCATTGCCGCAGCGGCGGTGGAGGCGTCGGGAATGACGTGCCACTCGACGCGGTCGACATGGACGATTTTCGGGCCGGCGGTGAAACTGGCCTCGCCGGTGGCACGCGGGACGTAGGCCGCGTTCCGCTCATAGGCGATCAAGGAGCCGGGGACGCGGTCCTTGGCGATGAAGCGGAACGGGCCGCTGCCGATCATTTCGGTGATCTGTTTGAACGGGTCGGTGCTCGCCAGCCGCTCCGGCATCATCATGCAGACGTTCGAGCCGGGCTTGCCCAATGCCGCCGGCAACAGCGGGAATGGGCGCTTGAGGCGGAACCGGATGGTGCGGTCGTCGGGGGCGTCCAGCGCCTCGGTCACCGCCATCAGCGTCTGGCCGAAACTGTCGCGCGCCCCCCAGCGGCGGACGCTGGCGACGCAGTCTCGGGCGAGGACTTTCTCGCCGTCGTGCCAGGCCAGGCCGTCGCGCAGGGTGATGAGCCAGGTCTTGCCGTCGTCCTCGACGCGGTGGCCGTCGGCCATTTGCGGCTGGATGCGGTAAGACGAGTCCATGCCATACAGGGTGTCGAACACCATCATGCCGTGGTGGCGGGTGACGTAGGCCGCGGTGAAAATCGGATCGAGGATGGCGAGGTCCGATTGCGGAATGAACGTCAGCACGCGCCTGCCCTGGGCCGCGGCGATCGCGGGTGCCGCGAGCGCGCTGGCGGAGGCGGCGAGAAACCGCCGGCGGCGCATGGTCGATCGGTTCATCGCATTGCCTTCCGAGGCCTGGGAACGACCCAGACATATCTCTGGGCCGGGCCGGCGGGCAACACCAGCGTGGTTTGGGGCGTGCTGCCGGCTGGTCTCCTGGCCTTGAGTGTTCCGCGCTGTTATTGGGTCTGGACTTTCGGTTCGTGTCACCACCCGATCGGCGGGCGCCGCGCTCCAGCACCTGGGATCGAACACACGGATAGAGAACTCAGTCCATATAAGGGTAAGTTATCGGACGAAAAATCAATCGTATGAAATCAGGGGCTTTCAAGTCCAGTGAGTCAGTCCTGCTCTTATATGGACGGGCACCATATCAATTTCCCTAAATACTCCTCTGGGAATATTCCGATCACTGGTCGCTTAACGAGATGCATTGCGCTTCCCCTGCCGTGATGCAGCCATCGACGTATCGCTTCTGCATCATCCGTGTCTGGCCCGGTTATAATTGAGCGGCCGATTACGTCAATCCGGCGGCCACTATAGCCTTGTTCGGCGGGGTCATGGCCGAGATGGGAGAGGCCAAAATCGGCCCGCCAAATTGAGCGCCATGGGAACGGTTTTGGGAGACCAGCCCGAAAGAACGCCCACACGTCAAGGTCTTTGATACCGTTCTTGCCGTCGACATAATGCAACGCCCAGCCTTGGCACAAAACAAGCATGACAAGGCGTTCTTTGTATCGCCCTCCGACCGGGGTCCGCGAGACTTTTTGGTCGAGCACATTCCTAGCGACCGTGCTAAGGCGAGCAAGGTCGTCCCTGGTTAAACGTTCAAAAGGTCGCTCCGCTTCCATTCTGAAAGAATAGACGCCGGCCTATGGCCACGCAATGCAACCGCATTCAAGCTACTCGCCCGAGTCGTTCATAGTGCGGGGTACAGCCTCTTCAATTTCACGCGAGCGTC
>CALFNB010000544.1 GCA_937902425.1 uncultured Acetobacteraceae bacterium
CGGGTTCGTTCTTCGGAGACTTTCGTACGCCAAGCGGCGTCCGAAACTCTTCACGAAAGCGGAACGGCTGCTTTGGAGTGCACAACGGCAACAAGCAGACGTTCGTTCATGGGGATTGCCGACGGCGGCGGCCGACCCACAGCGGCCGTTCGGTTCGGCCGGCGACTACCGCGGTACATGTGGCGAAGCCGCCATTTCCCGAGCCAAGAACGACTAAGTGAAGTCGAACGCGCGGCTTCCGAACCGTTGCCATAAGAAATGGGTAGAGGTGTGACCTAGGTCACACAAGAACAGTCCAGGCGCGGATATTCTGCAGGTTACCTAATTGCCATCGACGATCGAGATACCTCCGACCTATCGGTCGTCGAATGGCCCGCCGCTTCGTCGCCTGGTCAAGGGAGATCTCCATGGGCTGCCGTAAAAATCAGGCGACGCTAACCGCCGCCGAGAAGATCGCATTCGTCAATGCCGTGCTGGCGCTCAAGAACGACGTGCCCAGTCAGATGGGACTGACGAACCGCTACGACGACTATGTGCAGACGCATATGAACGCCATGATGGCCAATCCCGGTTGGGGCCATCAGTTGCCGGCCTTCTTGCCCTGGCACCGCGAATTGCTGCGCCATTTCGAGCTCGACCTACAGGCGGTCGACCCCGCCGTGACCATTCCCTACTGGGACTGGACAGTGGACCAGGATCCCAACGCTCCCAATAGTCCGTTCACCGCCGGCTTCCTCGGCGGTGATGGCGATCCGGGCCAAAACTACGCCGTCACCACCGGCGCATTCGCGGGCGCGAACGGCAAATGGCCGCTCGCCGTCAAAGATCCGACTGACCCGTTCCCCGTATTGAGCCGCCAGTTCGGCGGCGTCCAAGCGCCCACACTGCCATCGCCCGCGCAACTGGGGGTGGCTCTCTCCGACCCCAATTATGACGTCGCGCCGTTCACCCGCGGCAGTCCATCCGGTTTCCGCAACCACCTGGAAGGCTGGATCGCGAGCGGCAACGGTGCCAATGACGGGCCGCCGCAGAACCATAATCGCGTTCACGTCTGGTGCGGCGGCACCATGCTGCCGATGTCTTCGCCCAACGATCCGGTGTTCTGGCTGAACCACTGCAACATCGATCGTCAGTGGGGGATCTGGCAGGGGATGCATCCCGCTTCGGATCCCTACCTGCCGAAGAGCGGGGCTCCCACGGGTCAGAACCTCAACGACAACATGATCTTCTTCTCATCAGGCCCTGCGCCATGGCCCGACACCGCGACGCCGGCAAGCGTCATCAACCACCATCTACTCGGCTATTGGTACGACACCGACCCGGTCCAAATTGCGCTGCTGACCCCGAGCCTCGCCTTTACCGATATCCCCGAAGGGATCGGCGGAACCGGTGTCACCACCTATCGTGCCATCAAGTTTGAGGTCCAGTCCTGCGGTAACGTCCGGCTCGACATCACCGCGGGGCCAACCGCTGGATTTACCGCTCCGTCGCTGTCGGTGACCGTGAACCCTGATGTCCAGACACCGGCTGGGTTGCAACCGGGTCAGGGGCAGCTGTGGATCGCCTATACGTCGACCGTCGCCGGCTCCTCGATTACCGGCAGCGTGACCGCGCAGGCAACCGATCTGTCGTCCGGCACCGTCTACGGTCCGTATGTTATCAATCTGTCGGCAAATACCGTGGCGCGTCCTAAATCGGCCGTGACGCTGGTGCTCGATCGCTCCGGCAGCATGGGCCTTGACGCCGGCAACGGCACCACGCGGGTAGATCTGCTACGCGGCGCTGTCAGCACTTTCGTCGACGTCATGCAACAGGGCGACGGCCTTGGTATCGTCAGGTTCGACAATTTGGTTGACACACTGATGCCGATCACCGACGTGGGCGCGATGCCAGGCGGTGCCGGGCGTACGCAGGCACAAAATATCATCACCACACATGATCCGGCGATGACCATAGATCCGCGCGGTTCCACTTGCATTGGCGGAGGAATCGTCGCCGGCAAGGCGACGCTCGATGCGGTTTCCGCCAACTACCAGAATCGCGCCCTGATCGTGCTGACGGACGGGCTTGAGAATACTCCGCCGATGATCGCCAACGTGTCGTCCAGCCTGACCGACAATACTTTCGCGATCGGCTTCGGCCAGGCGGCTGCGATCAGCACGGCGGCCCTGAATGCAATTACTGAAAGCCACGGCGGCTATCTTGTGGTCACCGGTCCGATCACGCCGGACGAAACCTTCGCGCTGACCGAATACTTTCTAAAGATTCAGGCTGGGATCAACAACTCCTCAGCTGTGCTCGATCCACGCGGGGAGCTTGTTCTGGGCGCCACGCATCGCATCCCGTTTACTCTGACCAGCGCGGATATGGGCGTTGACGCTGTGCTGCTCAGCGCGGCGCCCTACGCCATTGAGTTCGCGCTGCAAGCACCGGACGGTACCATCATCACGCCGGCGCGCGCCGCCAGTGAGCCAGCGATGCGCTTCGTTACAACAAGCCGGGTAAGTTACTATCGCGCGTCGCTGCCGATGTTAATGGCTGACCCTGCCGGCAGTCATCGCGGACAGTGGTACGTTCTCTTGGGTCTGAACGAGAAGGCGCGCGATATACCGCGTGGCATTAAGAACGGATCACTGGCTTATAGCCTGCTGGTTCATGCCTATTCCAACCTGACGTTCCTGCCGCGCCTGGTGCAGACCAGTTTTGAGCCAGGCGCCACGGTGCAAGTGCTCGTGCAGCTCGACCAATACGGCGTGCCGCTCGACCGGCCGGCCTCTGTCTGGGCCGATATCGCGGCCCCCGACGGGAGCGGCACGACGATCACGCTTGGCCGCACCAGCGCCGGTCGCTTTGCCGGGAGCTTTATCGCCGCGATCAGCGGTGTCTATACGGCCTTCATCCATGCCCGCGGCGTGACCTGGGAGGGCCAGAGCTTCCAGCGCGAACAGCGGCTCACGGCTGTTGTATTCCAGGGTGGCAACAACCCCACGCCGGCGCCAGCGGGCGAAAGTCCCTTCTGCGAGTTGCTGCGGTGCTTGTTAAGCGACGGCGTGCTGAAGGAGACGGAGATGGCGGGGGTCAATATCGCGGCGCTACGCAAATGCCTGGCGGAGACCTGCCGTCCGGACACTTCGGGGCTCGGTGGCGAGCAACCTTACGATCCCGCTGTCCCGGCACCAGTGAGTGCCACGCAAGCTGTTGACCCCGCGCAGCTTCGCGCGACGGTCCTTGAGGTCCAGCAGGAAATCGCGGCACGGGCGGGACAGATCGCCGAGTTGGTCCAGGCTCAACCAATCCAGCCTGCGGCGACGGAACCGATGATCATGAATTTTGGGATCGATCTCGGTAATCCCGTGGGCGGCGGTAGTCCGACACCGAGAGCACGACGGCATGCGCGGGATTCATCCTCCTGAAGGCACTCGAATGTCACGGGCCAATCGGTGCCTAGCGCCCCAATCGGTAGACTTTCCGACCGTGATCGCGGGGTGGCACGACGACGCTTGGGTTATGTTTGCGCGCGGCAACGGATTTGGTTTGTCATGGAGATAGCCGCGATACCGTTTTCCCCTGTTGCACGCTACTGACGTGTGCCCGGATGATCGGCCTGGCAGCCCTCAATCACGACTTTCGTCCTTAATTGCCGATTGGATGATGGGCCTCTATTCACGGGGCCGAGGGTCGCCTCGATGGCGCTGAATCCTAGCTCGGTGGCCGTTACCCGAAAAAAATATGTCCGCTTCCACGGCGCCAGCGGAGCGGCGCAAACGGCAGCAATGGGCGCAATTCAGCCATCGACGGCGCGAGTGTTCTACGTCAGCTCACCACCCTTCGCGGACATTCAAAATGACCCAATACCTCCTCACGACATCAATTTCGCCAACGACGCCGCCATCTCCGGCCCATTCTGATCCGCCCGCACCGGAGCGATGAACCGCCCGTCAGGTCCCATCAAGTACAGCACCGAGCTGTGATCCATCGAGTAATCGTCCGGTCCGGGTCCGGTCCGGTGCTCGGCATAATAGACGCGATACGCCTTGGCCGCGGCGGCGATTTGCTCGGGCGTGCCGGTCAACCCGACGATTCGGGAACCGAAGGCGGCGGCGTATTGCTTCACCACGGCCGGGGTGTCGCGTTTCGGATCCACGGTGATGAACAAAGGCTGCAGCCGGTCGGCTTTGGGGCCCAGTTTGTCGAGCGCGTCGGCGACATTGTTCAAGGTGGTCGGGCAGACGTCCGGACAAAACGTATAGCCGAAATAGACCAGCAGGTATTTGCCGTGCCAGGTCTGATCGGTCACCGGCTTGCGGTCACCATCGATCAGGGAAAATGGACCGCCCACGCTCAGGCCCGCCGGCTGCGAGCCGGACAGAAACAGGTATCCTCCCGCGGCCAGCAGCATGACCGCCACCAACAGACCGATGATCGCGTACGCCGTGCCATTGGAAGGGCGTCGGTCAGTGGTGGTGTTCATGCTCGGCTCCAGTCCCGATCGTCAGAGGTTCAGTGCAGATCGTGCGAACCTCCTCCAGCAGGCGGCCAGGATCGGCCCACTCATCGCCGTCGTCCTTGCGCCAGACGGAGCGTAGCACACCCTCGGGGTCGATCAGAAACCGCGCCGGGATCACCTGCCCATCCGCCGATCCGGCGAGGACCGCATACGCCAGCGCGCCATCTGTCCCACCCTGAGCCACGCAATCCATGCCGGGGACCGGTGCTGCCTCCGTCTGTCCATCCGGGAGCCATACCGTTACGAGCGCGATCCCATTCACCGGCGGGACGCTGGCGAGTGGCACCGGCGGCGCCCCCAGAATGACACGGACCGCTTTGCCGCGCAGGTCGGCGATGGTATGGGCGACCACACTGGCGCAGGTCAGAGCAATCGATGGTGCCAGCACCCGCGCGGGCCAGCCGCCTCGCCCGCGAGTGACCGCGCCGGCATTCAGCGCGCGGACATAGTCTATCAGGGACCATCGCGTTTGCTCGGACAGCATTGTTTCGAACGCGGGCATCAAAGCCGTGCCATCCGGCTCGTTGATCCCGTGTGAAATGTCCCAGAACAAATCGCCTACCGGATGGGTCCAGATGTGGGGACGCCGTAGATCTGTCACCTGGCCCAGACCGCCGACGCCGTCACCAGCTTTGCCGTGACAAGGGACACAGGTCGTGGCGAACACAGTCCGCCCAGAGGCGATGCTGGCCGCGCTGAACCCGGTCGGCGACTGGCGAAAGCTGGTCGGAGTGGCGGGAACGAACAGCAACCCCAGAGACGGAGCTTGCAAGAACGCCAAAACCAGCGCCGCCAGTACCGCCGCGATCCGCGCCCGGCGCACGGTGAACGCGATGGTGAGGAACAAAATCGCGAAGCCAAACGCCAACAGAGCCATCGCGACGAGGCGGCGCAGCTCGGGGTCCGCCAGGTTGTCGAGGCTCGGCCGTACAGGGAATGGCCACGGCATGGCGGAGAGGACGGAACTCAGCGGCATCTTTCAGCCGCGCGCCGCTATGAAGCGGATCGCTACACCGCCGGCATGGACAACTCGGTCATTGGTGGTGTTCGTGGGGTGTTCGGTGGCTATGGTCAGCCCGAGCAGCAGTAGTGCGCCAACCGCGCCGGGGAACAACGTCGCGGCGACGGCGCGCGGTAGTATGCGCACACATCCATGAGCGAGCGGGATGCGGAAGCCGCCGAGGGGATCCGGTTCGGCGGCCCGGCCAGCAAGGCGGGACAGACGGGTCATCGTCTCGGCCGGCGAGTCGGTGGCATGGATGGCTTCGATCAGTGCCACGGCGCCGTTGGGATGGATCACATTGTCGGATCGCCAGAGCAGATCGCGGGTCAACTGTCGGATCAGCAACACCCGACCCTCGGGCGGGTCGGGCGGCATGACCAGCGCGAACCGGGCCTTGGCACCGGCCTGACCCGCGTCGCGTTCGGTGGTTGACATCTCGCTGGCGATGCCGGCGCGACGCAGGCGGTCGTGTGCCGCCGCCTCATCCGCGACCTCCAAAGCCAGAATGTGCGCCCCTGGGCCGCGCGCGAGAAATCGATCGAGCGTGGCGCTGCTTTGGCCGGGCACCACCGCCATCAGTTCCAGGTAGCCTCCGTCCCGCAGCATCACGCAGCGATTGGCGGTGCGTCCGCTGGCATGCGTGGCATGGGGCGTGAGGTTGAACCCCAACCCGGTGAATTCCCGCGCCAACGCGTCCAGATCGGCGCCAACGATGCCAATATGGTCGAGGCCGATCGCCGCGCCGATATTCGGGGCCGGAGTAAACTCGGACATAAGGTGGCATGTGACCGGCGGGCCGGCCCGGGTCAAGGGATGGCGCGAGCGAGGAATTATCAAGGCGGTGGGCGGCGACTCAGCGCGTCTCCCAGTGCAGCAGAACTTTCCTCAGTTCCTTCTCATTCCACGCGGTGACGACACCGGTGACGGTGGCGCCATGGCCGTTGTTGGCGCTGCTGATCCAACTCAGGTGGTAACGATAATCCGGCCCGAGTTGCTGTAACGCGAGAGACGTTGCGAGTTCGCCTGATTGTCCATGCAGCGTGAGCCAGAGCAAGAGGCCCGCCAGCGCGACGATGCCCGCGCCGGCCTGCGCTGGTATAGCCATATCCCAACGCGTGATCCCCGCGCGCATGATCGCATCCCGTATGGGAGGTTGGCCCAGTCGCGGCGTTATCCAAAGTGTCATGCACAGGACGGCGATTACTGAGGCCGCCTTGTCGGCGAAGGCAGCCGGATCGAGGCGGATTTCGGTGATGGTCAGGTCCAAAGGCTGGAACAGCGGCGCGGCGATCACCAGCATGATGCAGGCGGCGAGCAGAAAGACCGCGAGGGTGCGTATCCACAACGCCGCGCGCGGACCGCCCCTCAACAGGACAATCCCCGCCCCGACCGCGACACTGTCGAGCACCGCCGGCCAAGGCCCGGCCACGGCCAGCCGGACGATCGTTACGATACCGTCGATAATGCCGACAGCCAGCAACACGGCCCCGGCGCGTTTAAGAATTTGACTGTGCATGTCGTTCAGGATTCTCCGGATCGGCAGATAGCATCTGGCATTTTCCGGGTACGTCCGCAATTGGCCGACTTTTGTAAGGATATATCGATCGCCTCGGCCGGTTAATGTCGGGGAAACCGTTGCCAGCATCCGGAACTGAGGCCAAACTGCCCGGCGAATAAGCCATTGAGCGCGAATAAGCTGGGAAGGGAACCCACACGATGTCGTACGCCGCTGGTTCGCGAGCCACCGGACCTTGATGGCGGGAGCCCACGAAAGACCAGTGGTACGCTTTTGTCGCCGCCTGGCTCGGCTGGACATTGGATGCGTTCGACTTCACCGTCTTTCTGTTCTTGCTCGTACCGATCGCCAAGGAGTTTCATGCCGACCTGACGCTGGTCGTCCTGGTCGGGTCGCTGACCATGTGGATGCGATTTGTTGGTGCGGTCTCCGCCGGATGGATGGCCGACCGTATCGGCCGCCGCGCCCCGCTGATGATCTCGATCCTGTGGTATTCGGCGTGCAACTTCATCGCGGGCTTCTCGCCAACCTTCTTGTTCCTGCTGGTGTTCCGCACACGATCCAGGGGGCGTTCGCCGGGGCGATCTATGGCATCAACCCGAGCTACACGAGCGAACGCTTCCCGACCGAGATCAGGGCCACCGGGGCGGCGTTCTGTTACCATATGGACGCCGTCGTGGGTGGCTTCGTGCCACCAATCCTCAGGCGAATCGCACTTCGGATTTGCTTGCCTGTGACAAAAATGCTTGCCCGATTC
>CALFNB010000545.1 GCA_937902425.1 uncultured Acetobacteraceae bacterium
TTCTCCGCTCTTCCGCCATAGTTAGTTCAGGACCGGTCAGATGTCTTCCCCCTTCCTCGGCTGGGTGCTCTCCATTCTCTTGCTGCTCGTGGCTTGCGAGGCCCCGCTACCAGAACCGCCCGCCGTACAACCGCATGGTACCGCCGCGCTAACGGCCACCCGTGACAAGGCCGTTCTCATTGCTGGTACCGGCAGTCTGCCAGTGTGGGACAACGCGGTAGAGGCTGTCGCCGCGCGTTTGCGCGAGCGGGGCAGCGTTGACATCCAGCGTCTGAGCGCGGCACATGCCGTGGTCGTGCATGGCGGCGCGCGCGCGGCAACGCTCAACAATGTGCTCGATGCGATTGGTTCCATGAAGCCCGGGCCAGGGGAAGGCTGCTTCGTGTTCGCGACCTCGAACGGTCATCCGGGAGGCCTGACGCTCTCGATGACCGGCGAGGTTCTCTCTCCGTTTGACCTCGACCGGGCGCTTGTGCGGGGCTGCGGTGGCGCGCCTACGGTGATCGTCATCTCCGGCTGCTACACCGGCGTTTACGCACGATCGCCCATGAACCGTGCGAATCGCGTCGTGCTGACCGCGTCACGGCCCGACCGCACTTCGTTTGGCTGCTCCCCGGGCCGAACCTATACGGCCTACGACACGTGCCTGCTCTACGGCCTCGACGCGGGAGGCACCTGGTCCCAGGCTTACGTCGCGATACAGCACTGTGTGATCGCCGGGGAGCTTCCCTTCGGCCTCGCAGCTTCGGAGCCGCAAGCCTGGCTGGGCCCCGCGGTCGCTGACATGCCCTTACCTGTTGCGACGCGCGACGATATCCGGCCCGACGCGCGATAGAGGGCCTTTTCCGGCACACATTGGCTGAAGCAGCCGCTCTTCGAGGTCGCGGAGAAGATCGATCATGCTGATCAGAGAAGAGCAACTGCCAAACCCTTTCCACTCCGGTTTGCCTCGGGGAGCTTGGCGTCGAGCAGCGCAGCAGAGAACCAACAATACTTGGTGCATGATTCTTGATTTGTGAAACAGCCAGATTGTCCCTGGTGTCGCCGAACATCCTCATCCCATGCTTTCCGCGATGTCCCGGTTTGATATCACGGATCCGGAACGTAAAACGCCAGAGTACATAACAAACCGCGGATCAGCACGCTTGCGTGACCGAAACACGCAGCCCATGACCAGGCTGGAATCCTTCATCAGAAATTAACCAGTTGTTGGCACTGGTGGTCTTCAGCATTCGAGGAACTGAACACATGACTCGCGGCAAGAAACTTCGACCACAGATGTACGCAGATGCACGCAGATGATACCGGGGTCAATCGACTGACTGAGTGCATCATCGGCTGCGCGTTTAAGGTCATAAACACGCTTGGATCGGGGTTTCTCGAAAAGAACTACGAAAACGCATTGGCTCACGAGTTGCGCAAGGCGGGACTGACCGTAGCGCAACAGCATGGTGTCAGGGTCGAATACGATGGAATCATCATCGGAACGTACGCTGTCGATTTATTGGTCGAAAGCACAATCATTATCGAGCTGAAAGCCATCAAAGCGCTCGACCATGCCCACACCGCCCAATGCCTGAACTATTTAAAAGCAACCGGCCCGCAGATCTGCCTGTTGCTGAATTTCGGCAAGTCCCGCCTCGAAATCCGGCGCATGGCCCACGGTCTCTGAGACCGCACGGTGCATCTGCGTGCATCTGCGTGCATCTGTGGTCGAAATTTCTTACTTATCTTGCCCACAACCCCCCGAACCGCGGCCGCGAGGCCCCAAAATCAAAGCAAATCCAACGCCCGCTTGCGTCCCGGCGGCGGATGCGCCGCGTCGATCTCCGCCAGATCCTCCGCCGTCAGCACGACATCGATCGCCGCCGCGTTCTCCCGCACATGCCCCGCATCCGACGCTTTCGGAATCGAAATCACATGCGAAAACCGCAGCCCCCACGCCAACGCCACCTGAGCCGCGGTAACCCCATGCCGTTTCGCCACCGCCACCAACGCCGGCGAGTGCAACAGCCGACTGGTGGTATGACCCAAAGGTGAATACGCCATCACCGCCACGCCGCGCTTCTCGCACCATGGCAACAGATCGTATTCGATGCCGCGACTGTTCGGATGATACAGCACCTGATTCGCCGCGCAGTTCGCACCACCTGGAGCGCGGGACACTTCCTCCATGTCCGAAACATCCAAATTCGATACGCCCCAGTGCCGAATCTTCCCCGCCTGCCGCAGCGCCTCAAACGCCGCGACCGTTTCGGCCAAAGGATGCCCCCCACGCCAGTGCAACAAATACAAATCGATCCGGTCGGTATTCAATCGCTTCAGGCTACGCTCGCACGCCGCCGGCACCCCGGAGCGTGACGCGTTTCGCGGATACACCTTACTCACGATGAACACCTCATCCCGCCGCCCAGAAACCGCCTGCGCCACGATCCGCTCCGCGCCGCCATCGGCGTACATCTCCGCCGTGTCGATCAGCGTCATCCCGAGATCGATACCCAGTTGTAACGCCGCCACTTCCCCAGTTGCTTCCGACTTGCGGTCGCCCATGTACCAGGTGCCCTGACCGATCGCGGCGACCTGCTCGCCGGAGGGGAGCCGTACCGTGCGCATCACCTCGCCGCCTCCTCCACCACCCGCATCACGCGGATAAAATTGCCGCCCCAGAGTTTTTCCAGCGCCCCCCGATCATAGCCGCGGCGCGCCAGTTCGATCGTGATGTTGGCGCAGTCGCCCGCGTCCTTCCAGTCCTTGAACCAGCCGCCACCATCGAAATCGGACGAGATCCCGACATGATCGATGCCAATCCGTTTCACCGCGTAATCGAGATGATCGGCGAAATCGGCGGTGCTCACGTCTTCGGGTTTGGCGTTCGGCTTCAGGAACGCCGACACCGCCGTGATCTGAATCACGCCGCCCACATCACGCACGATATCAAGTTGCCAATCCGTCATGTTTCGCGAGTGATCGCATAACGCGCTGACGCAGGAATGCGTGGACACGATCGGCGTGCGCGAGGCCTCGGCCGCCTGCATCATCGTATCGCGCGACGTGTGCGCCACATCGACCATGATGCCCAGAAGGTTCAGCTCGGCGATTGCCCGCACGCCAATGGGGGAAAGTCCGCCATGCTCGCTGTCCCGGTCGCCGAGGTCGCGCCGCGGATTGCAACTGTCCGCCAGCGCGTTGTGCCCGTTATGCGTCAGCGTCAAATACCGTGCACCGCGCGCGCGGAATTCAGCGAGACGCGACAGATCCGTGCCGATGGCGAAACCATTCTCCACACACGGCACGATCGCGAGCACACCGTCCCGCTTGGCCGCCTCGATCGCCCCGGCGGAGGAGGCGACCCGGGCGGTGATGTTGTTCTCGGTCCGCCCCATCGCGTTGATGTGGTCGAGCATGGCGATGGCACGGGCGAAGGCGGCATCCTCGCCCGCCGGCGAGCGCGCCGCCTGCGGCACATAGGCGACGAAGCATCCGGCGGATAATCCGCCGCGCCGCATCTTCGGCATGTCGACCTTACGCGGGCCATCCTGGAACGGTTCGGGACCCGGCGGCCACGGGATGTCGATGTGCGTGTCCAGCGTGACCAGGCCACGGTGCAAGGCGAGCGCGTCGGGCGCGAGAGAGTCATTCATGCCGGCAGTCTCGCGGAAATCGGCGCCTAAAGGAAGAGGCGGGCCCCAGTGGAGACCGCCAACTTCCCGCCGTCACGAGAACATGCCAAATAGCGCGCCGACCCGGACCTGGACAAAGGACATGCCAATGCTGACCTTCTGGTTCGCACCCGGCGCGAGTTCGATGGCGACCCACATCGCGCTGCACGAGGTTGGCGCGCAATTCGACGCGCGCCCGGTCTCGTTCGCCCGGAAGCAGAACAAGACCCCCGAATTTCTGGCGCTGAACCCGGAAGGGAAGGTGCCCACACTGTCGATCGACGGCCGCGTCCTGACCGAGGTGGCGGGAACTCTGTTCTACCTCGCGCGCCGCTTTCCGGACGCCGGTTTGTTGCCGGAAGGCGACATCGAGGCGGAAGCCCAGGTGGTTTCGTGGATGTCGTTCATCGCGTCGACGGTCCATCCGGCGCGCCGCGTGGGTGCCGCCCGTCTGCATGAGGTCTTCCGGATTGCCGAACAAAAGCTGCGAGGCCGGACCTGGACGGTTGGCGATTACTCGATCGCCGACATTCATTTGTTCCGGCTGTTCTGGCGGTGGATGGACTCCGGCGGCCCAGAGCCGGGAACGTTCCCCGGCCTCTCCGCGCATTATGAACGCATGATGGCGCGGCCCGCGGTACGCCGTGTTCTGGAGATCGAATCGGCGATCGGTTACCAACTGCCAGCGTAACGAACTATTCGCGCGGCCCGGAAAAGCACATCCCCTCGGCCGACCGCCCAGGAGTACTGGGCTTTGCGAGGGCGGCGGCACGCGAGGTCGGGGGTGGCGTGCGGTCCATGGCTGGTTCTCCCAACTGGTAACAGACGTTTGCGTCCCGGCGCGCGCGGCTTCACTGTCCGGCGATGCTGCTGACCCTGCCCGACCTCGCGGCCACCGAAGGTTTCGCCGCCACCATCGCCTCCGTTGTGCGCCTGGGCGATGCGATCCTGCTCGCCGGCCCATTGGGCGCGGGCAAAACCGCCTTCGCACGAGCTTTCCTGCGCGCCGCCGCCGAAGACCCGGCGCTGGACGTGCCAAGCCCCAGCTTCACCCTCGTCCAGACCTACGACACACGCCGAGGCAAAGTGCATCATTTCGACCTGTGGCGGTTGGATGGCCCGTCCGCTCTCGCCGAACTCGGTTGGGATGACGCGCGCGAGGACATCGTGCTGGTCGAGTGGCCCGATCGTTTGGGCACTCTGACCCCATCGGACGCGCTGCGCCTGGAATTCGAACTGGCGGATCGCGACGCGCGAACGGTGCGCGTGGAAGGCTGGTCAGGCCGTCTCGCGCACCCGTAGATCGTTGTTGACCCGGTGATCGCCCGCCACCCACCGCGCGAGTTCCGAATGCGCGTCGGCGCGGCGGATCGCGTCGATTCTGGCGGCGTCCTCGGTGTCGACGGTGAACTCCGTGATCAGCCCATCCGGCGACTCGACATACATCGACCGGCAATAGCCATGGTCGGTCTCGCGCAGTGCGAGGCCGGAGGCCTTTACCCGGCCGACCAGCTCGTCATAGGCCACGTCGTCGACCTTGAACGCGATATGGTCGAAGCTGCGGATCTCGGCGGGCCTTTCCGCCTGCGTCTTGCGGTAGACCTCGTCGTCGGCGAACGAAAAGAACGCCAACGCTCCGCCGTCACCCAGACTGTAGAACGTGTGGCAGAACGCCACCTCACGGCCCACCCACGGATTGAAATGCTTCTCGCACCACGTGGCGGTCAGCGGAATGCCGAGGACATCCTCAAAGAATTGACGGTTCTTCTCCTGATCCTTCACGACATAGGCGTGGTGATGCAGGCGTTCCGGTGCACGGGACAGCAGTTTGGGCATCGCACTCCTCCCAGGTTATCGCATCCACCTTGCTACGGCACCGCTCCGCGATCAAGTTAGCGGGAGAACCACCCAGGGGCCACGAAGCCAGGACCCCAACGCTGGCATGAGGAATGACCGACATGGACTTTGATCTTTTCGTTATCGGCGGCGGCTCGGCCGGGGTTCGTTGCGCTCGCATCGCCGCCGGTCACGGCGCCCGCGTTGGTGTCGCCGAGGAACGGTTCTGGGGCGGCACATGTGTCAACATCGGTTGCGTGCCGAAAAAACTCCTGGTGCAAGCCGGCGAGTATGGCGCGTGGGCTGATGACGCGGCTGGGTTCGGCTGGACGATCATCAAGGAAAAGCACGACTGGCCCGCGCTGATCGCCGCCAAGGACCGCGAGATCACCCGGCTGGAGGGTATTTACCGCAAGCTGCTGAACAACGCCGGCGCCACGATATTCGACGCCCGCGCCACCTTCATCGATCCGCACACGCTGGATGTCGGCGGCAAACGCGTCACCGCGGAGAAGATCGTCATCGCCACCGGCGGCCATCCCGAACGCCCCCCCATTCCGGGCGCCGAACTGGGCATCATTTCCGACGACGCGTTCTTCCTGAAGCAGATGCCTGAGAGAATAATCGTCTGCGGCTCCGGCTACATCGCCGTCGAGTTCGCCGGCATCTTTCAGGCGCTTGGCGCCGAGACACATCTCGTCTATCGCCAGCCACTGCCGCTGCGTGGCTTCGATCATGACATGCGTGAGAGCCTCGCCGAGGCATTGGCCGCGCAAGGCGTCATCCTGCATCCACGCTGCCCGTTGGGGAAGCTGGAGGCGGCTGGCGAGAAACGTATCCTGACCTTCGGCGATAACGAAAAGCTGAGCGCGGATCTGGTGTTCTTCGCCACCGGCCGCAAGCCCAATACGTCCGGGCTCGGTTTGGACAAGGCCGGTGTGGCGGTCAACGCCAGCGGCGCCGTTGTTGTCAGCAGCAAGCGGCAAACCTCGCAGCCGCATATTTTCGCCATCGGCGACGTCACTGACCATATCAACCTGACGCCTGTCGCGACCGCCGAGGGTCACGCCCTGGCCGACACGCTGTTCGGCGGCAATCCGCGTGAGGTGTCGTTGCGCAACGTTCCCTCCGCCGTGTTCTCAACTCCGCCAATCAGCACCGTCGGTTTAACTGAGGAAGAAGCGTCGGCGATGGGTCCGGTCGACGTCTATGTCACGAAGTTCACGCCGATGCGGCACAACCTGTCCGGCCGGAACCGCAAGACGACCATGAAACTCATCGTCGACCAGGCCACCCAAAAAGTCGTCGGCGCTCACATGCTGGGCGAGGACGCACCGGAAATCATCCAGGGCATCGCCATCGCCGTCGTAATGGGTGCCACAAAGCAGGATTTCGACCGCACGATCGGGATTCATCCGACAGCGGCTGAAGAATTTGTAACGTTACGTACACGGACGCGTGTCGCGGGCGTTGCCAAAGCGGCGGAATAACCAAGATGAAGCGACGTAGTTTTTTGGCGGGCGCGGCGGCGGCATTGGCTCGGCCGGCGATCGCGGCCAATGGGGGCAGCGGTGCGAAAACCTTGATTTTCGTGCCGCAGACCAATCTGACCAGCCTGGACCCGGTGTGGACCACGGCGACCGCCACCCGCAATTTTGCCCTCATGGTCTACGAGGGCCTGTACGGCCGCGACCAGCAGTTCGTGCCGCGTCCCCTGATGGTCGAAGGCCACGTCATCGAGGACGACGGCAAACGTTGGACCATGAAGCTGCGCGAAGGCCTGCTGTGGCATGATGGCACCAAGGTGCTGGCGCGCGACTGCGTCGCCTCGTTGCAACGTTGGATGAAACGCGATGCCACCGCGCCGATCGTCATGGATCACGTCGACGCGTTCGAGGCCACCGACGACCGCACCATCGTTTGGCGCCTGCGCCGGCCGTTTCCGCTACTCGCGCATTTTCTTTCGAAGGTGCAACCACAACCGGTGATGATGCCGGAGCGTCTCGCCGCGACCGATCCGTACAAGCAGATGACCGAGATCGTCGGCAGCGGACCATTGAAGTTCCTGCCGAACGAATATGTGTCAGGCATCCACGCCGGGTTCGCCCGTTTCGACGGTTATGTTCCGCGCCAGGAGCCGCCGTCGTACAACGCCGGCGGCCACAAAGTGAACGTCGATCGTGTGGAGTGGCGGGTCATCCCGGACGTGGCGACCGCCGCGGCGGCGCTGACCGCCGGTGAGGTCGATTGGCTGGAACTGCCGCAGCCCGATCTGATTCCGATGTTGTCGAAAACGAACGGTGTCATCACCGGGTTGCTCGACATTTACGGCACGGTTTCCATTCTGCGACCGAACCATCTGACAACGCCGACCAATAACGCGGCGCTGCGCCGCGCCATGCTGGCGGCGATCGACCAGAAAGAAGTCATGCTCGCGGCGATGGGTGAGGTGCCGGACACCTGGAAAGCGCCGATGGGCTTCATTGTGCCCGGGATGCCGTCCGCGACCGAAGCCGGCATGGACAACGTCCGGAAACGCAAGACGTTCGATCAGTTGAAACGCATGGTGGAACAATCCGGCTACGCGGGCGAGCGTCTGGTCTACATGCATCCGACGGACCAGCTCATCTACCACGCCGTTTCCACCGTCGCCGTCGATGCGTTCCGCAAAATCGGCATCAACATCGATGAGCAGATGACAGACTGGGGCACCGTGATCCAGCGCCGCACATCGAAGGAGCCTGTTGACAAAGGCGGTTGGTCCATGTTCCCCGCCGGCGCGCCCGCGCCCGAATTCGTCGATCCGATGCTGTCCAACCCGATGCGCAGCAATGGCGCGAAAGCGTGGTTCGGCTGGCCCGACGATCCGAAACTGGAGGCCGCGTATAACGCCTGGCTCGATGCCGCGACGGACGCGGAGCGGCGGAAACTTGAAGCCGACTACCAATTGGCCGCGTTCGACTCGGTGCCGGTCATCCCGTGCGGCACCTACATGCCGCATGCCGCGTGGCGCTCGAACCTGACCGGCCTTGTCAAAGGGTCCGCGCCCGTGTTCTGGGGTGTGGAGAAGACGTAAGGATTCTCGAAAATGCCTGACAAGAGGATGATGCGCCTGGGTGCGTTCATGCGGCCCGTCGGGATCCACACCGCCTGGTGGCGCTATCCCGGCGCGTACCCGGACGCGAATTTCAATTTGAAGCACATCGCCCGCTTCGCCCAGAAGCTGGAAGCGGGCCGGTTCGATGCGTTCTTCATGGCCGACCACCTGGCCGTGCTGAACATGCCGATGGCCGCGCTGAAACGCAGCGCCACGGTCACATCATTCGATCCGATGGCGTTGCTTCCGGCACTCGCCATGGTCACCGAGCGGCTTGGCCTGATCGCGACCGGATCGACAACGTTCGACGCGCCGTATCACGTTGCCCGCCGCTTCGCCTCGCTGGATCACGTCAGCGAGGGCCGCGCGGGGTGGAACATCGTGACCACATCGAACCCCGATGCCGCGTTGAATTTCGGCCTCGACGATCACATGGAGCACGACGAACGCTATCGCCGCGCCCGCGAGTTTTTCGAGGTTGTCACCGGCCTGTGGGACTCCTGGGCTGACGATGCGTTTATCCGCGACGTCGAGAATGGCGTGTATTTCGACCCGAGCCGGCTGCACGTGCTGAACCACAAAGGCAAGTACTTCAAGGTTCGCGGCCCATTGAATGTCGCCCGTCCGGTGCAGGGCTGGCCACTGATCGTGCAGGCGGGCGCCTCCGATGCAGGCCGTCAGCTCGCCGCCGAAACCGCCGAGATGGTGTTCGCCGCGGGTGGACCGCTGGCCGATTGCCAACGCTATTACGCCGACGTGAAGGCCCGCGCCGCCGCCGCCGGACGCGACCCGGAGCACGTGAAAATCCTGCCCGGATGTCTGGTCGTCGTCGGCGACACCGACGAGGAAGCACGCGCGAAAAAAGCGAAACTCGACGGTTTGGTGCATTCGGACAGCGGCATTGCCTCGTTGTCGATCGCGCTTGGCACGGACGCATCGAAGTTCGACCTTGATGGTCCGTTGCCTGAGATTCCCGAAACAAACCAGAGCCAGAGCGGCCGGCAACGTGTCATCGATCGGGCGCGCCGCGAAAATCTGACGGTGCGGCAATTGGCTCAGGTCCTGGGCGCTTATGGCGGACTCGCTCTGGTTGGCACGGCGAAGACGGTCGTCGATAAGATGGAAGAGTACTTCCATGAGCAGGCCTGCGACGGATTCAACATCATGTTCCCCTGGGTACCCGGCGGCCTGGACGAATTCGTCGATCAGGTTGTCCCCGAACTACAGCGGCGCGGCCTGTTCCGCATGGAATACGAAGGCAAGACACTGCGCGAAAACCTCGGCCTGCCGCGCCCGCCCAATCGGTTCTTTCCCGAGACAAAAGGCTTTCGATGATGAAACCGCGTTTGGGCGGCCATATCCTGGCGGCGGCGCTCGTCGCGCAAGGCATCGACCATGTGTTCGAGGTACCGGGCGAAAGCTTCCTCGACACGCTCGACGGTCTGCACGACGTCGGGAACAAGCTTAAACTGGTGACCTGCCGGTTCGAAGCCGGCGCGGTCAACATGGCCGAGGCCTACGGCAAGCTGAAAGGCCGTCCCGCCGCCGCGATGGTCACGCGTGGACCCGGCGCCTGTCATGGCTCGATCGGCGTGCACATCGCGATGCAGGACAGCACGCCGATGCTGCTGTTCGTCGGCCAGATCCCGCACGAGGACACCGGCCGCGATGCGTTCCAGGAAGTCGATTACCGCCAGATGTTCGCTCCGCTGGCGAAATGGGTGACGCAAATCGACCATGCACATCGCATCCCGGAGGTGGTCGCGCACGCGGTCGATGTCGCCGTCTCCGGCCGGCCAGGCCCCGTGGTGATCGCGCTGTCGGAGGAAATGCAGAAACACACAGCCAGCGTCCCCGATCTTCCCAGGGCGCCGGTTTCCGTCGCGCATCCCGACCCGGCGGCCCTGCGCAAAATGCGAGAGATGATCGCCGCGGCGAAACGGCCCATCGCGGTGGTCGGTGGCTCCTGCTGGACCGAGGCCGGCCGTGCCGCGCTCGGTTCATTCCTGGTGAAGAACGACATCCCCGTCACCGTCGGCTTCCGCCGTCAGGCGCATTACGATGGAGCCCAGGGAAACTTCGCCGGAGATCTGGGGGTTGGATCGGATCCAGGCCTGATCGGCAAGATCAAACAAGCGGATCTGATCCTCGCGCTTGGCAGTCGGTTGGGCGATGCGGTGACGCAAGGTTATACGCTGCTCGATATGGCGGGTGCCGTTCCGATCATCCAGGTGCTGCCTGAGGGTTCGGAGATCGGCCGAGTGTTCCGGCCCGCGCTTGGGATCGTCTCCGATCTGAATGTCTTCGCCCATGCGGTGGCCGCGTTGGCGCCCGTCACGCCATCCTGGTCCGCGTGGACTCGCGATCTGCGGTCGTTGCGCGAAGCTCAACGCGCGGTGCCGAATTACGACGGCAGCCTGAACCTCGGCACCGTGATGCGCGAGCTTGAAACGATGCTGACCCCGGATGCCATCGTCACCACCGACGCGGGTAACTTCGCCGGCTGGGCCACCCGATTCCTGAACTTTACGGATAAGCAACGCTACATCGGACCGACCAATGGCGCGATGGGTTATTCCGTTCCGGCCGCCATCGGTGCTTCAATCACTCATCCTGGGCGGATGGTCATCAGCATGGTCGGCGACGGCGGCTTCATGATGACCGGGCAGGAACTGGCGACCGCGTTCCACCACGGCGCCGCGCCGATCGTGCTCGTGTTCAACAACAACCAGTTCGGCACGATCCGCATGCATCAGGAGCGTGCCTATCCCTGGCGGGTGTCCGGCACGCAGGTCACCAATCCCGACTTTTCGAAATACATCGAGGCGTTCGGCGGTCATGGCGAAGTGGTCAGCGACACCGCGGCGTTCACGCCGGCGTTCCGCCGCGCCGTGGCCAGCGGCAAACCGGCGGTGATCGAATTGCGCATGAACCCCGACCAGATCACGACCCGTGCCACGGTCGCCGATTTGCGTGCCGGTAAGCCGCCACCGCCCGGTGCATGACCGCCACCATCGACGAAGCCGCACGTCATTACGCCGCGCGTGACCTTGGTCAGGCGGCGCGCGTCTGCCTGGACATCATCCGCACTGATCCGCGCCACTTCGACGCACTGCATCTTCTGGGCGTGATCTGCACCAACCGGGGACAGCATGCCGATGGCGTCAGCTATTTGCTGCGCGCCGAGGCGTCGCGACCCAATGACGGGCGGTTGCAGGCCAATCTCGGCGCCGCGTACGGTGCCATGCAGCGCTTCGACAAAGCCGTTGAGGCCTATCGCCGTGCCGCCGCACTGGATTATCGCGATCCCGGTGTGCTGAATAATCTGGGTCTGGCGCTGCAAGGTCTGGACCGCCGGCAAGAGGCCCTCGATACGCTCCGCACCGCGATCGAGCTGGATCCGACCAACGATCCGGTGCTTTACAATCTCGCTCGCGCCAAAATCGCTGTTGGCGATCTCGCGGCGGCGGAGGCGGATTTCCGGCGGTTGCAGGCCAGGCTTCCGCCCGAGACATCACCGGATCGGGTCAGAGAGGTAACGAACGAACTGGCCCGCGCGGTAACCGACCAGGGGCGGGCGGAAGATGCGCTGGAGATACTCCGCGCCGCCGCCGCGAAACAGCCCGATATCGTTTCATTCCGCTGGCATGAAGCGCTTCTCTTGCTTCTTCTGGGCCGGTTCAAGGAAGGCTGGCTGGCCTATGAGACGAGGTGGGATGCGCCTGACCACGACCGGCCGCATCCGGACTATCGGGTCCTCGATCTGGAACAGGTGGCGGGACGCCGCGTTCTGGTGAAGGAGGAGCAAGGCCGCGGCGATGTCATTCAGTTCCTGCGGTACATCCAACCACTCGCCGCACTCGGCGCGCGGGTTCGGTTGAGTGTGTACAGCGACCTGATCCCCTTGGCGCTGGAGATGGCGGACGTCGAGCAGGTGCTGGGGCCAGATGCGGACGAGGCCGAGTACGACCTGCTGACCTCGGTCATGAGTCTGCCGTTGGCTTTCGCGACAGATCTCGGAACGATACCGGCCCGGATGCCGTATCTGCGCACCCCCGCGAGTCGGGTCGCGCGGATGAAACATCACCTGGGACCACCATCGGGACCGCGGATCGGTCTGGTCTGGTCTGGCTCGCTCGCCAGTGTGCCGCGTTCCGCGATGCCGGTGGCGATGCTGGAACCTGTACTGCGCCGCCCCGGTGTGGAATTTCACTGCCTGCAGAAAGAAATTCGCGCCGAGGACCGCGCCTGGCTCGAGCGAACCGGCATTGTCACGACCCACGAAGCGATGCTGCGCGATTTCGCGGACACCGCGGCGTTGATCGAGGCCATGGATCTGGTGATTTCGATTGATACCGCCGTCGCCCACCTGGCGGGCGCGCTGGCGAAACCGGTCTGGATCATGTTGCCGTTCAGCCCCGACTGGCGCTGGCTGCTGGGTCGCGACGACAGTCCGTGGTATCCGACCGCGCGATTGTTTCGACAGCCGGCGCCGGGCGATTGGGACGCCGTGGTTCGTTCTGTCGTGGCATCGCTCAGGCTTTGATTGTCGGGTTACCGGCCGCGCGGCACTGGCCGTTTCCCCAATCCACTTTCTTTGGCGAGGCTTGAACGCAACGCCGCGTACTGCCGCGCTACCATCGGGTAGTCTCCCGGCAACAAAAATTTCGCCCGGTATTGCGCGGGTGTGGTATTATGCAATGTCTGCAGATGACGCTTGAGCATTTTCATGTGCACCCCGCATTCCAGGCAGATCAGATGATCGTCGAAAACTGTTTGACCGCCTGACGCCTTGCGTGCCTTCGTGGGGCTCGGGATGGTCTGGCTCGGGGGTAAGACGGTGCTCGACCTGGCACTCGCCAGGGCCCGGTAGACGTCGCGGATCAGACCGGGCCGGGCGCGGCCGGGCGTGTCATTATGCCCGATATGCGCGATCACGATCTTAACCGCGAGCGACAGGAGAGGGTCGCCGGATCGGGGCATGGTCGTGCCTCCCGTAATTCTGTGGTTATGACGTTTTGGTTAACGTGAATGAGTCCTGGCACGATCGTCAATAAGACATTCGGAATTTTGTTTGCTTTGATACCATTTGTCGGTATCGCCTGTCACAACAGTGGTTACTGGCGGAACGTGCTCCGAACAAGCTCCGCCGCCTTCGCCATCACATCATTCCAGACGCCGGTTGTCGTCTGCCGCACCAGCGTCACAGACGGATACCACGGCGTATCGGTGCGATCAAGCAACCAGCGCCAGTCGGGCGCGCGCGCCAGCAGGATCAACACCTTGCGTCCCATCGCCCCCGCGATATGCCCGACCGAGGTGTCCACCGTGACCAGCAAATCCAGCGACTCCAGGATCGCCATCGTAT
Organism: uncultured Acetobacteraceae bacterium; assembly: GCA_937902425.1. Lineage (GTDB taxonomy): Bacteria > Pseudomonadota > Alphaproteobacteria > Acetobacterales > Acetobacteraceae > Rhodopila. The sequence goes on from CALFNB010000545.1 coordinate 13,961, forward strand.
CCTCATAATCGACGATTTCCGCGCCGATATTCACCAGTGGCGCGGCGCCGAAATACTGTCCCGCCTGCGCCGCCGCCGGGCCTTTCTGTAACGAAACCAATGCCACGCCAGGCAAAGCCGCCAGTGGCGCGAACTCGGCCAGGCTCGCGGACCGCCAGCGATCGTTGTTGTGTGTCGGCCGCCCAGCCCAGACGAGGCCGATACGACGCGATGCGGTCGGCGTCAGGCGATTGAGGCGTTCCTTCCATAGTGCCGCGCGCGCGGGATCGGCGCGCAAATAAGGCACGTGACCAGGCAGGTGATCCGGTCGCGTGCCGTGCAACGCCGGCAGGCCGGACAACGCGCGAAACGCGCGAAACGGCGGAGCGTACCGCCATTCATTGAACAACTGGGCTTTTGGATAAACCTGCCGCAGCAACGGGATCATTTCGCTCGCGCTGGCCACGGCGATGTTCGGACAGCGCTCGGCGGCCCACGGAATATAGCGGCTGAACTGGATGACATCGCCAAAGCCCTGATCGGCGACCAGCAGCAGCGTGCCTTCGTCGAACGGCGTTCCGTCCCAGCGCGGCTGTGTTGTCGGCGGCATCAACGGTGCGTTACCCGGCAGATCGAAGCGCCACTGATATTCGTTCCAACCACGTTCCCACTCACCGCGCAACAACAGCGCTTCGGCGAGCTGAAAATGTGGGCCGGGTAAAAAAGCGTTGATCGTCAGCGCCTTTTCGGCGGACGCGATACAGTCATCCAACTCCAGCCGATGATACTGAATAACGGCGAGGTTATGCAGGCAAACCGGATCGTCCGGCGCCATCGCGGTCGCGCGAAGTGCCGCGTTCAATGCGTCATCAAAACGCCCCAGCGCGCGGTAAACCTCGGAGATGTTACGCAGATACAACCGAATATCGATGCCACGCGCGATGGCATGCTCGATCTTCGTCAGCGCCTCGTCACGCCGTCCCAGCCGGAACGCGACAATGCCGGAAAGATGCAGCGCGTCAGGCTGATCCGGAGCGGCGGCCAGTGCCCGTTCCAGCAATCGGTCGGCGAAGGCGTAGTCTTTCTCGTTCTCCAACCGGCCGGCGATGGCCATCAGATCCCCGAATGGCAGGGGTACCTCCGGCAGGGCGGAGTTAGTCAACGGTATAACCCAGACGCTCGATCATCGGCCGCAGGATCGGGATCACCGGTTCCAGATGCTGGCGATAATGCCGATACCGATACAAAGACCGCTCATACAACGGCTCCGTCACCTGGGCGTAGCTGGCGGTACGGGCATAGCGGCGGTTTTCGTGGAAACTCAGGCAGCGTTCGTCGAACGGGACGCCGATGAAGTCCAGGATCGCGCGGACGGTCTCCTCCTGATTGGTGACCATGGCGTCGTAGCGCACCGGCAGATAACGCAAGGCCATTTCGGAACGGTAATGCATCACCAGATCCATGACCCGGACATAATGCGTCGCGGCGGTTTCCAGTGCCGTCGCGCAGTAAAAACCGTGGGTGAAATGATTCGACAGCGCGGAAATCATCACATCCAGCGGATGGCGGATGACATGGATCAGCGGCGACGCCGGGAACAGCAGCGCGATCAGCCCGAGATGGGTTTCGTTCAACGGCATCTTGTCGGTGAACCAGGCCGCTCCCGGCTCGGCGACCTCCATTTGTGCCGCTTTCTGCAAGTAGTAGTCGCGCAAATTATCCAGGCCGTCGCGCTGATCGCCCATCCACAGCTCGGCCAGCGCCTCCGGATACGTCAGCGGGCTGTTCAGCATGCGAGGCATGATGTTGATGATGTCGTTGATCAGCGGCAACTCGTCGCCGGCCGAGATCGCCGGATGCGCCGACAGCGTTTGCTCCACCAGCGTGGTACCGGACCGGGGAAAGCCCAGTACGAAGACCGGTTGCGGCACGTCGGTGCGCACGCCGGCTCGCGGCAGCAGCGCGAGCCGACCCGAAACGAAAAATCCCCGCAAGCGCGCGACCAGATCACCCGCGACCTGATCCAGATAAACATTGCCGGTGTACTCACGGGCGAGGCGCTTGCCCTCGGTAAACGCCGCCCATGCCTCGTCGTGGCGATCGAGTTGATCGAGCAGGCGGCCCTTTTCCGAAAGTTCGGTTGGCCCCAGCCCAATCGGCGCCGACGCCATGGCCGCCCCGGCTGGCGGGGTCGCGTTATCAGTGCTCTCGGTGGTCTCCGTGGGGGCCGCCGGTGCCTGACGATCCAGCAATGCCAGCGCGTCATCAGGACGCTTCATGCGCCCGAGCAAGACGGCGCGGGTCAGCACCGACCCAGGATCGTTGGGGAACAGCCTGTCCAGGCGGTCGAGTTTCTCGGCGGCGGCGGCGAAATTCCGGTCGGCTTCCTCCAGCCGCGCCCAACCGAGCAGGGTTTCCCGGATGTCGGGGGCGGTCGCCGCGGACTCCTCGTAGAGCGCGCGCGCTTCCTCCATGCGTCCCTGGTTCTTCAGACACCAGGCCAGGTTGGCGAGCACGATCGGATCGCGGGTGCCGGAGATCGCGAGGACCTGCCGGTAATGATATTCGCCAAGGCGCGGCCGTTGCGCCTCAGTCATGATCATGCCCATCAGGTTGTGCGCCTGCGGAGCCTGGGGCGCGATGCGGATGGCGTTGCGAGCGTGGATCTCGGCCTCGCCCAGAGCGCCTTTGCTCAGCAGCATCAGCGCGATTTCATTGGTGGCTTCGAAGTTGTTCGGTTCGAAATGCACCAGGCGGCGGATCAGCGCCTCGGCGGCGGCGGCTTTGCCTTGTTCCTTGCGGATCGAATACAGCACCGACAGCGCACCGGGCCGGTCGGGCGCGAGTTCCAGAACGTCGAGGCACAGCCGCTCGGCGACGTCTTTGGCGCCTTGCTGGTAGGCCTGGATGGCGCGTTCGACGAGCGGGACAAGGTGGCGGATGGCCTCGGCGGGCGGTATGGAGCCCGCTTGCATGGCGCAGCACCGCGCGGGCCGGAGACCGCTGCCGCAGGGACACAATGCGGGGGAGGGGGCGTTCATGCCTCCATCGTGTACGCCGAGGGTGGGGGCGGTTCAAGCGCCTGGCGCCTGTTGCCGCGAAGCGCCAGACCCGCGCGGTGACGGTAATGGGTCGGTTTGAACGTCGCCTTCCACCCAAAGCGGTCCTTCGTGGTGGGTAGCTTGACGGACCGAGACTGGCCGA
>CALFNB010000546.1 GCA_937902425.1 uncultured Acetobacteraceae bacterium
AGGGCAACCACCCAGACCCGCGAGACAGGAGTCGAAGGCGCGGATCCCCTCCTCCGGGCCCGCCAGCGCGTTGGCGATGCCCAGGCCGCGGGTGTCGTGCGGATGCAGGCCGTACAACACCGGGCCGATCTCATCGCGCACCGCGCGAACGACTGCCTTGATCTGCACCGCGTGCGGCAACCAACCGTGTCCGCCAGTCACGGAATGACGCGCGGCGGGACGTAGCCGCCGACCTCGATTTCCCGCACGCCGGCGGCGGCGATCGAGGCGATCCATGTCACTTTGTCAGCCGTCGCCATGCGGGTCCTGGCGATCCGCGACCCGTCGCGCGGGCCGACGTCGCAAATGGAAACGAATTCGCTCATGGTTCGGGAATCTCCGCAGTGAGGATACCGCCGGTCTCCGACTCGGTGATGACGAGTGTCCGTCCGTCCGGTGCGAGTGCGCAATTGGTGGTCATGCGCCCGTGGTTGGATTGCACGCGATACAACGGCACGCCGCGCGGATCGACGACCCATACGCAGCCATGGCCGGGATTGGCGATGTACAACCGGTCGTGCCGGTCCATCGCCAGCCCGTCCGGCCCGACGAGGCCCGGTGGCACGCGGGCGAAACACTGCGCCTTGCCAACGATCGCGTCGTCGCGCAACGCGATCCGCCAAACCTCACAGGACCGTGTCATCGCGATATACAGATGGGTTTGCGCGGTGTTCAGCACCAGTCCGTTCGGGCTCGGGCCGGTCGATATCAACCGATCGAGCCGTCCGTCTTTGTGCAGGCGGTAAACCCGCCCGGTCGGGTCCTGCAGCCCGGTCTGGCCCTGATCGGTGAACAGGACCGACTCGTCAGCGTGCAATGTCAGGTCGTTCAGGCCCTTGAAACTCTCGCTGAGCACCGTCTGGATAACGGCCGACGTCGCCCCGGTCGCGGGATCGATCCGCACCAGGCCATGGCGGTAGTCGGCGGCCAGCAACAGCCCGTCCGGCTGCACTTTCAACCCGTTCGGCCAACCCGGATATTCCGCGACCAGGGTCCACGTATCGCCTTCGACGCGGAAGATGCGACCGTAGGGGATGTCCACGACATGCAGGCGCCCTTGCGCGTCGAAGCACGGGCCTTCGAGGAAGCAATCGGTGGGCACGCCGGCGCGATTGCCGTCCGACCACTCGGAGCGTTCCAGGCGGCGGAAGCGATCCGGCACGCAGGTTTGCACGCGCGTGGGAATTTCCTTGGGAGGGGCGAACCACATGGCGGCGGACAGTGCTGAAAGCGGCCCGGGAAGGCAAGTCTGGATGGGTGGCGAGGCCAAACATGTCTCCTTTATGAGATCGATTCCATCTGCTAGCAATGCATTGTCGTGGGCAAGGCGAACCGGTACCAATTCGACATGCTGACCAGAATCGAGATCGACGGATTCAAGACCTTCGAGGGCTTCGGCCTCGATCTGCAGCCACTGACGGCTATTGTCGGGCCGAATGCGAGCGGCAAATCCAACTTGTTTGATGCGCTGCGGTTTCTGTCTCTTCTGGCCCAACACGATATTCGAACAGCGATGCAAGGCCTGCGAGGAGAACCCGAAGAACTGTTTCGACAAACACAGGCTGGCACGTCCCGGTGTATTTCATTCGCCGTGGAAGTGCTTCTGAGCCGGAAGGGTGTGGATGCATTTGGAACAAGCTACGAAACGCCAGCACAGCGCCTTCGATATGAATTGAAACTGGCGCTGGTACAGACCTCTGACGGTGTGCCAAGAGGCATATTCGTGCGGGAAGAACATTGCCGACCTATCAGGAGAAAGGATGATCGAGCAACATATTTACGCGATGTCAGGCTGAGCTACAACGCACGCGTCGCGCCGTTCATCGCGATGGACGATAACGGCGACGCGGTTTTGATTCGCCAGGATGGTCGCCAGAAGCATGGACGTCCAGTAAAGCTCTCGCTTAAGGAAGCGTCCCGGACCGCTCTCTCAACGATTACCACGGCTGAGTTCCCTCACCTGTATGCTCTTCGCGAGATACTGGCGAACATCCGCTTTTTGGAGATAAATCCCCGAGCAGCGAGAAATGCGAATGATCGGTTCGAAGACCGTGTACTAAAGCCTGATGCATCAAATCTGGCCGCGGTCCTGGCCCACTTGAAAGAACAAACAGCCAGCGAACACCGACCGGATGGTGTATTGTCCGATATCGCGGCCGATCTGGCGTCACTGATCCCGTCTGTGAGCAGACTGGAAATTCAAAATGATCCACATCAGAGACAGTATTCCTTCAGCATTGGATTTACCGGAGACCTTATTTTTAGTTCTCGGGTGATCTCCGATGGCACGCTCCGCCTGTTGGCACTTCTGACAATTCTCAATGATCCCACCCGGCGTGGTACCCTTTGCTTTGAAGAACCTGAAAATGGCGTCCATGAAGGACGTGTGCCCATGCTGGTGGAGTTCCTTCGAAATGCCGCTAATGTTTCGACCGATCCGGACATTCCTTCGTTTCAGATTTTACTTAACACTCATTCTCCGACTGTTATGGCGGAGCTGCATGACAAAGAGATCGTGGCGGCTGACAGCGTGATCGAGATCCTTCCGGACACGCGGATTCGCTCAACCAAAACACGTATGCGCACCGGAATTAAACCTATAGGTGACATGTTCGAGCCTGAAAAACATCTTTCCAGATTCGAAGTGGACCGCTTGCTCCGACAGCCTACCGATGCGGCATGACTTACCTGAGTTGGGCAGTCCTCTACGAAGGTGACTCGGATGCGGCCTATCTCGATCTGCTGGTTCCACGCCTGATAGACGAAATATTAATGGCTCGTGGACGCGGACATTCAACCATTCCAGCCGCCCCGGCGCTCCGACTTCGACGGGGGGCAGTCGATGAAGTCGCGAGAGAAGCTTGCGAGGCACGTGATGCCTTTTATCTGGTATTCGTTCATGCTGACACTGGCGGACGCAACCTCGAAGCCAGCCTGGAAACACGCGCGAGCGCTTATTGTGAAGCAATGCACGCACTTTGCGATTGGCCGCCGGTTCGTTGTATCACGATCTCACCTCGACACGAGGTCGAGGCGTGGATATTGGCTGACTCGCAGGCAGTAACCTCTGCGCTCGGTTATAACGGTTCACCGGGCTCCATCGGATTACCTACCAGCGCGGCGGAGGCGGAGCGACTACCCGATCCAAAGGCCGTGCTGTCTGGAGCAGTCGACCATGTACGTGGGAGACGCCGCCGCATTGACGTAAAGCAAATATTCCCCGCGATCGCTCAGCGCCAGTCCTTTGCCACGCTTCGCCAGACAAGGTCGTTTGCTTCTTTCGAGGCGAGTCTGCTCGCAGCCCTCGCTGACCTAGGGTCCATCTGAGCATAACTGGAAATGCGAGATTGGTGGATTTGTCATTGACCAGCAACGGGGACCCATCGGTCACGGATCGCTCAAACGTCAGAGAAGGACGAACGCGAAGCAACCAACGGCCGGCTGGCCGGTATCAAGGGCATCGATATCACGATCATGGCATTGGATTGTTACGTCGTCCGGTCTCAGCGAGACTGGCTCCGCCGTGGCGATCGAAGCACAATGACTGGCATCATCTCAACGGAGCGGGAACACGTAACAGATGGACATTCGCATCGAAAGCCTGCTTACGGGCGCCACCAACGCACGTGGCGTGGTCGCGATCATCGACGTGTTTCGCGCGTTCTCGACCGCGGCGGTGGCACTGGCGAATGGGGCGTCCCGCATCATCATGGTCAGCACGGTCGAGGAGGCGTTGTCGTTACGCGACTGCGGCGCCGGGCAGGTGTGCATGGGAGAGTCCGGTGGCCACGCGCCAGCCGGCTTCGATTTCGGCAACTCACCCTTCGCCGTTTCAACGGTCGACTTCCACGGCAAGACCATCATCCAGCGCACCAGCGCGGGCACGCAAGGGATCACCGCCGCGAGCCTCGCGCAACGGCTTTATGCCTCGGCACTGGTCACCGCCGCGGCCACTGCGCGAAGCATGCGCGCCGGCGATCCAGCCCAGATCACACTGGTGGCGATGGGCAAGAACGCGCTCGACCGCACCGATGAGGACGAGATATGCGCGTTGCATCTGCGCAACCTGCTGGAAGGCCGCCCAGGCGAGCGCGACGCCGTTCGCCAGATGATCCTGGCCGGTGGCGAGGCCGCCAGGTTTCGTGACGCGAACCCGCCGCATCTGTATTCGGCTGACCTCGACATCGCCCTCGACATCGATCGTTACAACTTCGCGATCCGGGTGACAATGGAAGACGGCCGTCCGGTTGCGCGGTTGGAACAAACGGCGTGACCGTTGTTGCCAGGATCGCCCGCTCCGGCGAAGCTCGCGCCACGACGGAGGAGACGAATGTGACCAAACCGACAGGCCCGCTGGCCGGCATCAAGGTCATCGACATCACGACCGTGGTGCTCGGTCCTTACGCGTCGCAGGTGCTCGGCGACATGGGTGCCGATGTGATCAAGGTCGAGACCACCACGGGCGATACCACACGCTTTATCGGGCCAAGCCGCACCAAGGGCATGGGATCGTATTTCGCCGCGCTGAACCGCAACAAGCGCAGCCTCGCGATCGACCTGAAGAGGCCGGCCGCGATGCGGGCGCTGCTGCGGCTGATCGATGAAGCCGACGTCTTCGTGCACAACATGCGCATCGGCGCCGCGCAACGTCTGGGCCTCGATTACGAGTCGTTGTCGAAACGCAATCCGCGGCTGGTGTACGCCTGCGCCAGTGGCTTCCGCAAAGGCAGCTCGCTGCAGGAGTTCCCCGCTTACGACGATCTGATTCAGGGGCTGTCCGGCATCGCGTCCTTGAACGCGGGCGCCGATGGCGCGCCGCGGTATTTCCCGATGGTGGTGGTGGACAAGCTGACCGGGTCCAACCTGGCCTCGATGATCGGCATGGCGCTGTTCCATCGCGAACGCACCGGCGAGGGCCAGGAAGTCCACGTGCCCATGCTGGAAACGATTCTGTCGTTCGCGCTGGTCGAACATTTCTGGCACGGCATGTATAACGAGCCGGAAAAAGGCGTCGGCTACCCCCGCGTCCTGTCGCCGCATCGCCGGCCGTACAAGACCAAGGACGGTTACATCAGCGTGATCGCCGTCAGCGACGCACAATGGAAGAAGCTGTTCGAGGCGATGGGCGTGCCGCATTTGAGCGATGATCCGCGGTTCAACTCGACGCAGGCCCGAACCACGCATGTCGACGCGCTCTACGCCACACTGACCGAGGGCATGCGACATCGCACCACCGCCGAATGGATCGCCGAGTTGCAACCCGCCGATATCCCATGCGGCCGCGCCGGAACGCTCGTCGATCTGTTCGAGGATCCATATTTGAAGGAGACCGGTTTTTTCGAAGCGGTCGATCACCCGGTCGAGGGCAAGATGTTGATGACCGCCGTCCCCGCTCGGTTTTCGAAATCGCCGCCGAACACGACGCGGTTGTGGCCTACGCTTGGCGAGCACAACCGGGAGGTTCTGCGGGAGGCCGGGTGTTCGGAGGCGGAAATCGATACGATCCTGGCGTAGAAAAATCAAGCCGGATCGGACATTCGACATTGGCGAGAAAGCCGCGTGAGCTTCGTGAATTGCCTTGGCTCGTACCTGATCAGGTGTCTGATTGGCATCGGCGCGTGCGCGTGAAACGGTCCCATTCATCACAAAGATCACGAAGCTCGCTTAATGTCAGCGCAGTATCGCGCGGCGTTGGACAGCCTGGGCCGCGCCGGTATGCCGGTGGGACGCGGCGATTACCAGGCGCCAATCAGGCCGCCCATGATCAGCATCGAAACGAGCCAGTAACCGGCGTTGATGCCGAACAAGGCGATCGGCCGGCCTTCGTACATCGTTGTTGAAATCAAGGTCGTCGCGATAAATCCGAGCCACAAAAAGAACGACACGCGCGCGCCGGGGATCAATCCCACCGCGCCGGTGAATTTCAATACATTCGCCAAAACCCAGGCCAGAACGAAACCCGACACAAGATCGGTCACCATCGCCGGTATCATGCGCGCCCTGAACGCCTCGGGCGTACTGCCGACGAACGCGCCCCAGCGCGGGCCAAACACCGGCGGCGAATACCACACGCCGCCAATCGCGAATTTCGCCAAGGCCGCGCATAAGACGGCCAGCCAGTTGACGTCGAACCCGTGCATACTACCCTCCCCCGCCACGGACGATGGCGCATGGGAGGGTATCATGGCGAACGAAGAAGCCGAAAAGAACGCGATCCGCGAGTTGCTGGCGACCTATTGTTTCCATCTCGACAACGATCGCTTCGCCGAGATGGCCGCGCTGTTCACCGAGGATGGCACCTGGGACACCGCATACGGCAAAGGCACCGGCCACGCCGGCATCGTCGCGCAGGCGCGATCGATCGGCACACCGGGGGCGCCCCGCCCGCGGCGAGTGCATCTGACGACGAACATCGTCATCATGCTGAATGGTGACACCGCGACGGTGGAGTCGTACTGGACCGTCATACAGAACAGCGCCGGCGGACCGAAAATCGGCTCGGGCGGCGCGTATCAGGATCAGGTCGTGAAACAAAACGGCAAGTGGCTGTTCCGCTATCGCAAGATCGACCGGTTCCTGGCCGATGGATTGATGTAGGCCGGCACGACCTCTGGCCAGGCGGCGCCTGACGCTTTAACCCTCGGACAGGACGAGCGGAGACCAAGATCATGAACGGCGCCGAAAGTCTGGTGCACTCGCTGCTGAAAAGCGGCGTCGATACCTGCTTCTCCAACCCCGGCACGTCGGAGATGCACTTCGTCGCGGCACTGGACCGCGTGCCTGGGATGCGCTGCGTCCTTGGCTTGTTCGAGGGCGTGGTGACCGGCGCCGCCGATGGCTATGCCCGCGTCACCGGCAAACCCGCCGCGACGCTGCTGCACTGCGGACCTGGCCTCGCCAACGGGCTGGCGAATTTGCATAACGCGCGACGGGCCGCGACACCGATCGTCAACATCGTCGGCGATCACGCGACTTATCACCGGCCGTTGGATGCTCCGCTCACCGCCGATACCGAAGGGTGGGCGCGCGGCGTCTCCGGCTGGGTGCGCACCGCGATGGACGTGAAAACGGTGGGCCGCGATGCCGCCGCCGCCGTGCAGGCCGCGATGATCGCACCGGGCCAGATCGCCACGCTGATCCTGCCCTCGGACACGTCCTGGAACGAAGGTGGTATCCCCGCCGAGGCATTGCCACGCGTGCCCACCCCCCTCGCCTCCCCCAACCAGATCGAGGAAGCCGCCAGCATCCTCCGCCGCGGCGGCAATGGCATTGTGTTGCTGCTGGGTGGGCAGGCTTTGTCGGCCGAGGGCCTCGCGCTGGCGCATCGCATCGCGGCGGCAACCGGCTGCCGTCTGGTCGCGCAAGGCTCCAACGCGAAAATGGCGCGTGGTGCGGGCCGCGCATCGCTGGACCGGGTGCCCTACGTCGTCGAGGCCGCGGTCAAGGCCATGGCGGGAACGAAACAATTGCTGCTGTGCGGCGCCCGCAAGCCGGTGACGTTCTTCGCCTATCCGAACAAACCGCAAACTTCGATCCCGGATGACGCGGAGATCCACATCCTGGCCCGCCCCGAGCAAGACCTCATCGAGGCCCTGAGTCGGCTGGCCGATACGCTGCACGCACCCAAGGTGGCGCCGCCGGACAACGGTCCTCGGCACGAAGTCGGGCGTGGACCGTTAACTCCTGAATCGGTTGCCTCGACCGTCGGCGCTCTGATGCCGGAGGGCGCGATCATCGCCGACGAGTCGGTCACTTATGGCCGCGGCTTCTTCGCCAACACCAAAGCGGCGCCGCATCACGATTGGCTGAACGTGACCGGCGGCGCGATCGGCGGCGGCATGCCGATGGCCACCGGTGCCGCGATCGGCGCGCCCGACCGGCGGGTGATCAACCTGCAGGCGGACGGCTCGGCGATGTATACCGTGCAGGCGCTGTGGACCCAGGCGCGCGAAAAGCTGGACGTCACCACGGTGTTGTTGTCTAACCGGAAGTATCAGATTCTGATCGGCGAACTGGCCAATGTCGGGGCCAATCCGGGACGCACCGCGATGGATATGCTGGATCTCGGCAATCCCGATATCAATTGGCCAAAGCTGGCGAATGGCATGGGCGTCGAGGCGGCGAGCACCGACTCCTGCGACGTTTTCGCCGATCTGCTGGCGAGTTCATTGCACCGGAAAGGTCCATTTCTGATCGAACTGCTGATCTGACGCGGAGCGCCCGAGCATGGACACACGGATCGATGAAATCGCGGCCGGCCTGTTCCGGTTTTCGACTTTCGTGCCGCATATCGCGCCGCCCGCCGGTTTCACCTTCAACCAGTTCCTCGTGATGGGCGAGGAACCGTTGTTGTTCCATCTCGGCCATCGCAAGACCTTTCCCATGACGGTCGCCGCGGTCAGCCGCGTGCTGCCGTTGGAGAAACTCCGCTGGCTGTCGTTCGGGCATGTCGAAGCCGACGAGTGCGGCGCGATGAACGAATGGCTCGCCGCCGCGCCGAACGCGGAGATCGTGCATGGCATGATCGGCGCGCGGGTCTCGATCGACGACATGGCGGACCGTCCGGCGCGCACGCTGGAGGACGACGAGGTGCTCGACATTGGCGGCAAACGGCTGCGCTTTATCGCCACCCCGCACGTGCCGCATGGCTGGGAAGCAGGTATTTTCTTTGAAGAAACGACCAGCACTCTGTTGTGTGGCGACCTGTTCGCGCACACCGGCGACGGGCCGGCGGTAACGGAAGCCGACGTGGTCGGCCCGGCGATGGCGACCGAGGATCTGTTCGGGTCCAGCAGCCTCAGCCCGGCAACCGGCGCGACGCTGCGAAAACTCGCGACATTGGAGCCGGCGACGCTCGCGTTGATGCACGGATCATCATTCATGGGCCCAGGCGGCACGGCATTGCGCCAGTTGGCGGATCGGTACGATGGGCTGATCCGCGCCGCGCTCGGATGATGCGCGCCCTGTCCTGGCCCGCGCCTCGGCGGATCCCCGGCCGGGCGTGGCATGACGGGTCAGGTATACTACTGACACTGGCGACGCCGTTATTTTGGCGCGGACGTGGTTCGACCCGAGGATCGTGAAACGCACCCAGCCGGAACCGGCGAGTTCTTCAGATATTTGGTTGTTTATTCATATTTTCGCCGCATCCTGGCCGCTTCACAGCGCGCGGGGAGTGGATGTCATGGCCGATGATCTCACGGCTCAACTGGAGTTCGGCCGTATCACCCCCGAGACATGTGAGACCCTGCGCGCGGTCTGGCCACTGGTCGATGGCGCCATGGTTCCATTGCTCGACATGATGTATGCGCACATCCTGAAGCAGTCCGAACTCAAGGCGCTGTTCACCAGTGAAGCCATGGTCGCGAGC
>CALFNB010000547.1 GCA_937902425.1 uncultured Acetobacteraceae bacterium
AGGCTTTGCCTCCTGGACCTCCACCAAGGGCAGTGGCCCTTGGAACCATTAATTTAGTGGGTGCTCCGAGGAGCACCAACCAATGGACAGATCGCAAAGGGCCTCGCCCTTTGCTGGAGGTCCAGGAGGCAAAGCCTCCTGGTGGGGCCCGGGGCAACGCCCCGGCTCTTCCGGGCCACGGCAATCACTGGGACACGAGAATGGGTTTCAATTGCGGGATCGTTGGGCTGCCGAACGTCGGCAAATCCACCTTGTTCAACGCGCTGACCGCCACCGCCGCCGCGCAGGCGGCGAACTATCCTTTTTGCACCATCGAACCGAATGTCGGCCGCGTCGCGGTGCCCGACAAGCGGCTGGACGTGCTCGCCGAGATCGCCAAATCCGCCAAGATCGTGCCCACGTCTTTGGAGTTCGTCGACATTGCCGGCCTCGTCCGCGGCGCCTCCAAGGGCGAGGGCCTCGGCAACCAGTTCCTCGCCAACATCCGCGAGGTTGACGCCATCATCCACGTTCTGCGCTGCTTCGAGGACAGCGACATCACCCATGTCGAGGGCTCGATCGACCCCGCCCGCGACGCCGAGGTGGTTGAAACCGAACTGATGCTGGCCGACCTGGACAGTCTGGAAAAGCGTCTGCTGGCGGCCCAAAAGAAAGCCCGCGGCGGCGACAAGGAGAGCATCGCCGCCGTCGCGCTGATGGAACCGTTGGTCGCCGCGTTGCAGGATGGCATGCCCGCGCGCACCGCGATCCCGCCCGGCCAGGAGGAAGCGGTGCGCCGGCTGCAACTGCTGACGTCGAAACCGGTGCTGTACGTCTGCAATGTCGAGGAATCCGCCGCCGCGTCCGGCAACGCGTTCTCGGCCGCGGTCGAAACGCGTGCGAAACAGGAAGGCGCGCGCTGCGTGATCGTCTCCGCCGCGATCGAGGCGGAGGTCGCGCAACTTCCGGTCGAGGACCAGGCGGAATTCCTCGAAGGTCTGGGCTTGCATGATTCCGGACTCGATCGGGTGATCCGGGCCGGCTACGATTTGTTGGAGTTGGTTACCTATTTCACCTGCGGCCCGAAGGAAACCAAGGCCTGGACCATCACCAAAGGCACCAAAGCGCCGCGGGCCGCCGCCGTCATCCACAAGGACTTCGAGCGCGGTTTCATCGCCTGCGAAACGATCGCTTATGACGACTACGTCGCCGGCAATGGTGAGGCCGGCGCGCGCGAATCCGGGAAACTGCGGATTGAAGGTAAGGAGTACGTCGTCAAGGACGGCGACGTGCTGCTGTTCCGCTTCAACGTCTGATGGGCGGCATGAACCGGGCGTCGCGAGGCGGGCGTGGCCAACAGCGGCGCGGCCATCAGAGGCGCGGTTTGCGGAGCCCCGGCGAAACGGGCATGCTGCGCTTTAATTCCGACCGATCCAAGGAGACGCGCCATGAGCTATGAGACGATCGCCGTCACCCCCGTCACGCCGACCATCGGGGCCGAGATCTCCGGCATCGATCTCTCCCGTCCTCTGGGCAATCAGCAGTTCCAGGAAGTGCACGATGCGCTGATGGCGCATCAGGTGCTGTTCTTCCGCGATCAAAAGCTGACATTGGATCAGCACAAGGCATTCGGACGTTTGTTCGGCGAACTGGCGATCCATCCCAACACCAAGGGGCCCGTAGGTCATCCGGAAATCCTGCCGGTGCATGCCGACGCGAACTCGAAACGAATCGCCGGGGAGCGTTGGCATTCCGACGTGTCCTGCGATCCCGAGCCGCCGATGGGCTCGATCCTCAACCTGAAGACAATTCCGCCAACCGGCGGGGATACGCTGTTCTGCAGCATGTACGCCGCTTACGATGCGCTGTCGGCGCCGATGAAGCAGTTCCTCTCCGGCCTGACCGCGATCCACGACGGCGCGCCCAATTACTCGCGCACCAATCGGCTGATCGGCGACACGGCGGAGAAGACCTTTCCGCGCGCGGAACATCCGGTGATCCGCACGCATCCGGTCACCGGCCGGCAGGCGGTGTTCGTCAATCCGGTGTTCACCGTCTCCATCAAGGACGTTCCGGAAGCCGAGAGCAAGGCGATCCTGGAGTTCCTGTATGAGCATTGCGCCCGCCCGCACTGGCAGGTCCGGTTTCGTTGGCAGCCCGATAGTGTCGCGTTCTGGGACAACCGGTGTGTGCAGCACATCGCCATGTGGGACTACTTCCCGCAAGTTCGTTCCGGGTTCCGCGTGACGGTGAAGGGCGACAAGCCGTTCCACCGCTCGAACTGAAGGGCACCGGAAATTCATGTGATTTCGACGGTCCTTTTCGCGGAGGAGGTTAAGTTTCGCATGCGGTTGAACTCTTCCAAACCGTCGTGCGAGGCCTTGAGCCGAGGATCTGTCGCCGCGCGGCGACTGACCTGAATTGAGCGTTGTGTACGAATCGGCCGATCCTCGGCTCAGCCCGAGGATGACGAACAAAAGCCACGAGGATGGCGATGGAAATCGAAACGTCGTTGCCAGAAGCTTCAACGGATGAAACCATGACGACGGACGATCAGGAAACAACAGCATGCCGGTAAACATTCCGCGACTGGTTTATTTCGAGAACTTCATGAACCCGGCGGCGGTGACAATCCTGAGCGGGCGTGACGATCTCGACCTCGTGCGGCTGGAATACGCAGCTCAGGTCGACGAAAACCTGACCGAGATGCGCCGCGCTCATGGCTACCAGATTCAACCGCGCACCGAGCTGAGAGAACCGTGGTTCGGCGACGCCGCTTTATTAAAGGACTGTCCGAACCTACTGGCGATCAGTTCCACCGGCGCGGGCTACGACATGATCGACGTCGACGATTGCACCAAAGCGGGCGTGATCGTGCTGAACCAGTCCGGCACCAACAAGGAAGGCGTCGCCGAGCACGCGCTCGGTCTGATCCTGTCGCTGTCGAAGAAGATCGCGGTGTCGGAGCGGGCGATGCGCTCCGTTCAAAACCTCGACCGCCGGCTTTACGAAGGCAACGACATCCGCGGCAAGACGCTCGGCATCATCGGCATCGGCAATATCGGCACAAGGGTCGCCGAGCTGTGCCGCGGTTTGTTTCAGATGACGATCCTGGCGTACGACCCTTATCTGAGCGCGGAACAAATCAGCGCGCGCGGCGCCGTCAAAACCGAGCTGCCGGACCTGCTGCGTCAGGCCGATTACGTCACGGTCCACTGCCCGCGCACCAAGGACAGCTTCGGCATGTTTGGCGCCGAACAGTTCGCGCTGATGCAGCCGAGCGCGTATTTCATCAACACCGCGCGCGGCGGTATCCACGATGAACCCGCGTTGGCGGAGGCGCTGAAATCCGGCCGCATCGCCGGCGCCGGCCTGGACGTGTTTCTTAAGGAGCCGCCCGGACTCGATCATCCGCTGTTGCACATCGACAACGTGATCGTCACGCCGCACAACGCCGGCATGACCGCGGAGTCGATGCTGGAGATGGTGACCGCCACGGCGCATCAATGGATCGACGTGTTCCACGGCAAGGTGCCGCCGCGGCTGGTGAACCCGGAGGCGTGGCCGCTGTACTCCGAACGGTTCACGGCGCTGCTCGGTTTCCCCCCCGCGCCGCTGGCTTAGCGCGATTCCCGATCGTTCTTCTTCCGCCATGACTTGTGTCACGCCAACCTGATCGAAAACCGCCCACACCGTCACGGCCGGGCCCGGCCAAACCTTCTGGCGACCCGCGAAACGATCCAGACCGCGACCAGAAGATTGGCCGCCGCCGTGACGATCAGCACCATCGGCGCGCCGAGGCCAAGCCCCGCCATCACCGCGGCGGCGGCGGCGCCGAGCACCATGAACACCGCGTTCATCACGTTGTTCGCCGCGACCATGCGCGACCGCTCGGCCGGCTTCGCCACGTCCTGAATGATCGCGTAGAGCGGCACCGAGAACACCCCGCCGCATCCCGCCAGCAGGAACAAATCCAGGCCGATGCGCCAGCCTTGCAACGATCCCGCCACCGAAGCCGCGCTCGCCAGCCCGCCCGCCGCCTGCGTTGCGCGCGCGAAGTCCCAGCAGAACAGCGAGATGCCAAAACCCGCGTACGGCACGAACTGCGGCGAGATATCACCATGCAAGAGTTTCGCACAAAGGATCGAGCCGGTTCCGACGCCGATCGCGAACACCGACAGCAGCAGCGTCATCACCGAGCCGTCGCCATGCAGCGTGTCGCGCGCGATCACCGGGAACTCGGTCATCAATGTCGCGCCGACGGTCCAGAACCAGGACAGCCCGAGGATGCACAGCCACACCACGTTCTGACCATGCGCCAGCCGCAGCAGATCGCGCGTCTCCGCCAGCGGGTTCCACCGGATCCGCAACGTTGGATCGGCGGCTTCGGTCGCGGGCACGCGCATGGCACCGAGCCACCCAAGTAACGCCAGCACCGTGCCCACCGCGCCGACGATCGCGGTGCCGCCGTCGAGCAGGATCAGGCCGCCCCCCGCGACGGTGCCGGCGACGATGCACAGGAACGTCGTCGCCTCGATCAGACCATTGCCGGCGATCAACTCGCCGACAGCCAACAGTTCGGGCAGCACGCCATATTTCACCGGCCCGAACAGCGCGGCCTGGACACCCAGCCCGACCAGCACAGCCAGCAATGAGGCGACGTCGCGCGACAGCAACGCCAGCGCCGCCAGCACCATCAGGCCCACTTCCATTACTTTGTACCAACGGATCAGCCGCCGCTTTTCGAACCGGTCGGCGAGCTTTCCCGCCGTCGCCGACAACAACGCATAGGGCGCGATGAACAGTGCCCCGGCCAGCGCGGAAAGGCCGGCACCGCCGATGTGCAACTGAAAGATCGCCAGCACGACCATGGCGTTCTTCACGAGATTGTCATTCAGCGCGCCGCAGGACTGCGCCAGCACCAACGGCCCGAGACGTCGTGTCCACAACAATCCCATCGGTGACATCACGTTCTCCTGTCGCGCAGCGCCGCGCACCGCGATGCCGCCAACCGGGCCGCCGCGACCGGCGTGTCGAACTGGCGTGCCCGTTGCCGTCCGGCCGCCGACAACGCCGCCCGCCGCGCCGGGTCGGCCGCCAACGCCAAAATCGCCGCCGCGATTTCCTCCGGCGCATCGGGATTGGCGTAGACCGCCGCATCGCCGGCGACCTCCGGCAATCCGCCGCGCGGGGAGACGATCAGCGACGCGCCACAGGCGATCGCCTCCAGCGCGGTCAGGCCGAACGGCTCGTTCCACCGGCTGGGAACGACGACGATGGCGGCGCGCGTCATCGCCTCCAGCACCAGCGGGTGATCGCGATAGCCGGTCATGACGACCCCGGCCGTCGCCGCCTGAAGCCTGATCCGGCGGACGTAATCCGTCTCACGGCTGGTGGCGCTCATGCCATCGGCGCCGATGATTTCGGCGCGCCATCCCGGCAGCGAAGGCAACGCCAGAGCGCAGGCCTGGATGAAGCTGTCGGGAGCTTTGTCAGGCACGACGCGGCCGGCGAACAGGATCAGGTTGTCGCGCCGCACCGGCGGTGGCACGGCGGCGATATCGATACAATTATGCAACACTTCAACGACGCCAGCCGCCGGGTCGACCCCTGCCATGAACCGCTGGCGCACGTACTCCGAAGCCGTCATCACGGGGTGCAACCGTCGCAGCAACCGCGTCCGCGCTGCTGGCGAACGCGCGGCGCGCATGTCCGTGGGATCGTTGTTCAACAACAGCCCAACCGGGGTCCGCGGGAATATCCGAGCCAGCGCGAGGGCGATTTCCGGCCGGTTATGCACCTCGATCAACGCCGGCCGCGCGCGGCGCAAGGTTCCGATCATCGCCGCCACGAACCGCAGGTTGACGTTTCCCGGCCACCACCACGCGGGCCGGATCGCGTGAAACGGCACCTCGGGAAACGGCGGGCCATCCTGTTCGCCGCCGATGACCAATGTGCGGAACCCCGGCGTGGTCGCGTAGCGCCGTGCCAGCAAGCCCAGAGCGCCGGCCCGCCCAGGTCCGAAACCTTCACGGGGCGGCAGGATGACGGCGACGAGCGGATCGCCTGCCTCAAGGACACCGCTCCACGTGGCGAGGCCAGGCCGGGGTGATGCACCCGGCATGGCTTAATTCGCCGCCGGTTTGGCGGGCTTCAACGGAGCGGTTCCGGCGCCGGGGGACGTTGCTTTGCTGGCGGCGGCCTTGCCTGGGACGATCGCTTTGCCGGCGGCGGTCGCTTTGCCGGCGGCGGTGTTTTTGGCGGCGGCTCTTCCGCCGGTTGCTGTCCCCGTGCCGGAGGCGGGGGGTGTGCCCGCGACGGGACCGGCGGCTTGCGTGGGTTCATTGTCATGGGCGGAACGCGGGCTCGGGACGGTTCCGTTGCCAGGGGCCGCGCTCTTGCCGGGGACGGCTGCTCCGCTCCCCGCGCCAGGGGCGGCCGATAGGGGACCGGCAACGGGTTCATTGGCTGGAGCGACCCCCTTGCCCGCGACAGTGGTGCCCCCGCCGGCGGGGGCACCGGCCTTTGCGGCAACC
>CALFNB010000548.1 GCA_937902425.1 uncultured Acetobacteraceae bacterium
CCTGGGCTCAGCCGCACGATCCCGGCCGCGCTCAGGCGTTGGAGGGTCCGCTGCACATTCTGCGGCGCACGGTGCGCCATGTTCGCGAGTTCGGAGACGGAGCGTGGCTCGCGCGTCACGATGAGACGCAACAGTTCCCGGTTTTTGGCCGACAATAGCTTGGCCCCGGCCTCCAGCGAGGTGAACCGCACCTGAGTGTCCGGGTCGGGATCACCTTCGCGGCGCTCAATCCAGATTTTCGGCTCATTCGGGTCAACCTCGCGGTCACCGCGCGCGACGGCCAAGGTGAAATCCTTGAACTGCTGGAAGGTGCCGGCTTTGATTTTTTCAGTCCTGATGGTCATCGCACGCCTCGTTCTGAAAGTATCCGCTCCACTTCGCTGTAGAAATCCACCAACAATTCGGCCGGCCCGCGGTATCGGTAACCAACGACCTTACGGCGTCCGTAAAGGTGCCGATGGTCGTATTCCGTCCGGCGGCGAACCCGTGCGCATTGTCCATTCCATAAATCCGGTTCCCAGTTGGGTCGTGCAACGTCAGGCTGTATTTGATGCCGCCCGGCCGGTGCCTGGTGGCCGCGACTGAGCGGGCTTCGATCTTGACGACGCAGGCGCTGAGTAGCCGAAATTCAGCGCCATCCAGGCTGAGCAGGAACGCGAGTTCATGGTCGATCTCAGCCATATGACATCCTATCAGGATTGGATGTCATGGGGAAGCCGCGACCGATTTGTTATCGGTCCCTCGGCATCATGCCCGGTCCGTGGCAACCTTGACTGCGCAACCCCAGGCCCAGATCAGAGGAACGTCCCGCATGAGCATCACCTTCGCCGTCGGCGATCTGACCGTCCACCGAGTCATCGAGTCGGAAGCGCCGCTGTTCGATCCGCTCACGTTCTTTCCAACCCTGACCAAGGAACTGCTGGAGGAGAACCTGTCCTGGCTGCGGCCAACCTATATAGACCCGGTCAACGGGCAGTTGATGCTGTGTATCCAGTCCTATGTCGTGCGGACGAAGCATCACAATATCCTGATCGATTCCTGTGTCGGGAACTACAAGGAACGCGTGAACTATCCGTTCTGGAACCGGATGGAATCCGATCGTTACGAACTCAACCTCGCCGCCACCGGGCTGACGGTGCACGACATCGACTACGTCATGTGCACCCACATGCACGTCGATCACGTCGGCTGGAACACACGGCTGGAGGACGGGCGCTGGGAGCCGACGTTCCCCAACGCGAAATATGTGTTCGCGGATCGGGAACTCGCGTTCTGGACCGAGAAGGAGCGCACGGACCCGGGGAAGCAGCCGTGGATCGTGGACAGCGTACTGCCGATCATCGCGGCGGGACGCCAGGAGGTGGTCACCAGCCACCACGAACTCTCCGACGTCGTTAAGCTGATCCCCACTCCTGGGCATACCATCGACCATTTCTCGGTGCACATCGGCAAGCCCGGTGCGGACGCGGTGATCGGCGGCGACATGATCCACTCGCCGATCCAGGCGAGATATCCGGAGTTGTGCATGCGCGCCGATTACGATCGGCAGCAAGGCGGCGAGTCACGCCGGGCGTTGTTCGGGAAGTTGTGCGATACATCGACGCCGCTATGCACGGGGCACTTTCCGTCGCCGTCGAAGGGACGGCTGACGCGATGGGGGGATGGGTTCCGGTTTAACGTGGTGTAAGCGATGGTTGAGGGCTGCCCCCGTTATTCAAAAAGTTCCGCATGGGTTCCGGCTCTGACGAAAACAATCTTATCGTCATCGAGCCGGTAGATCAGCAGAAAGTCGCCTCCGACATGACATTCGCGATACCCACTCCACTCCGTCGGCAATGGTCCGGTGTTGGCGATCAGCAGCAGCATCGCCTCCTTGAGATTGTTCATGTTGTATCGGCCTGAACGGGTCAGCCGTTGCCAGTCTTTGACGAACCCTTTCTCGTGATAGGACTGACGACGAAGGGGGGCTCGCTTACCGCCTGGCGGCGGCGTCGAGGGCATCAAACAGTTCCTCGCCGGAGGCGAACGGTCCGACGACGTCGTGACTCTTCATCGCCGCTCTGGTCCGCGCATTGGGCACCTCGATCGGGAACGGGAATGCCTGATCGCTCGCCACCCTGACCAGCAAAACCCGGACAGCGTCCGACACGGTGAGTCCCATCTTGGCCAGCGCCTCGGTCGCGCGAGCCTTCACTCCCTCGTCCACACCAACGTGGATCATCGTCGTTTCCGCCATCGGGTTCATCTTTCGCAATGATGCAAGTTTGTATCTCAGTTGAGATACAAAGACAAGGGGAAGACACTTCAGGAGCCATCTCCCGGTGGCCGACCGTCGAGGCAACCGGGGTACGGGGTCAGACTAAACGTGGTGTGCGGGGACCGAACGGGAATTTCCGCTATGTTTGAAGCGTAAGGTCGATCTCGATATGCACCTTGCGCGCGGTGATGGCTGGACGGACTGCGCTTCACTCGCCCAGGCTAAGCCGCACGATACCCGCCACGCTCCGACGGCGGTGGGTCCGCTGCACGTTTCGCGGCGCGCGATGAGCCATGTCCGCCAGTTCGGAAACGGATCGTGGCTCGCGCGTGACGATCAGCCGCGGGAGTTCGCGGTTCTGGGCGGACAGCAGCCTGGCTCCGGCCTCCAATGAGGTGAATCGAATGGCGGTTTCCGAGCTCGCCTCAGTGTTCCGGCGTTTGATCCAGATCTTTGGCTCATTCGGATCGACCTTGCGCTCGCCGCGGACGACGGCCATCGTGAATTCCTGGAATTGCTCGAATGTACCAATCTTCACGGCTTTATCATCGAAAAGCAGTTAAGGATCCCGTATCGGACGCGTTAACGTCACGCTGCATCACTATCATCGCTCTCATGAAAAATATCAACAGCTGACTTCCACACCATATTAAATTCCCCATCATAAGTCCTTGCCCAGTGTGAAGATCGCCCATTAAGTACAATCATTGGTGACCTCTTTGATGAAGCTGACTGTAGATAGGAGGTGATAAGATACTTGTCATCAACCCGGATGCTCGAAAAGTACAGTGGAACTCTATGAAACTTACGAACCTGCAGATGCTCCTTCTTATCCTCGGGAAGTCGCTTCCTTACAGCGCGTAAGACCTCAAATACCGGATCAATTTTTATTTTAATGGTTTCACCGATGTTTTTTCCATCTTCCTCAAGCTGATCCAAATGTTGATTCTCTGGACTCATGATAAGCCAGCGAAATCTAACATCGTCTTGATCGATCTTGTTGAACAGAATATCATTAAACTTACCCTGTCCAAGCCAGCCATGAAGAGTGCGGCCCATCAAATCCATCTCTCGTTTTGCACTGGCCATCAAATTATTCCACTGATCTGTCCCTCCAAAATTCGCCATCTCATCGTACATCGCTGTAACGCCAACCGATTTAGCATGCTCTAAGAGTTCGCGATTTTGCTCTAAATCAGAGAAGGTATTTGCCTTAACGTACCCGACCGCCGGGCGCCGCCTCATCAAGGCATGGAAACTTATTGCTACGTCCAACGCCAGCTGATGCCGATTCTCGAATTGTCGAACGGGATTAGCCAGTACCTTTCTCGTAAATCTATCAAGCCGCACTAACATAGATGGGTTGTTTTCAAGGTGTTCCGGTTCTATTTTGCTTCTATCGGCATGAACGAAGGCAATGATTGGCTTGTTGATCGACCGAGCGTAATCATATTCCTTTTCCGTATAGCTCAAGCCGTCATCGGCGAGACTTCCATAGCGACCTGCTATTAATAAGACGTAATAATCGGAGTCGTCAATCTGTTCCTTTATGAACTCCCATGTTTCGTCATCCGCAGCCGGGAACAGCTCCATCACCACCGGCAAGCAGTTTAGATAAAAAATCCCCGCAGCAAGCTGCGGGGTATTGGTGGTAGAAAGGAAGCAGATCAGAAGAACGCAGCCAGCTGCGGGGAATATGTCCCGAGAGAGATTTAAGGAGCGCTTTTTGGACTTCGGCGCGCTCCTCTCTCAAATCGTCGTACGTCGAACTAACAAATACCTTAAAGATCTTCGGGGGATTCATTGGGGGTAGCATGTCAGGCGTCTTTCCAGGGTAATCCAATGCGGATTGTCTCCTGAGGGAAAGTGAATCGCTGACCCTGCTCTGCACCAAGTAGCGGCACTAAGCCCCCTGGACGCGGCCACGCGGAACTTGCGTCTAAGTTCCATCTCACCTCCCCACGAACCGCGGCGGCCGCTTCTCCATGAACGCCGTCCGGCCTTCCTTATAATCCGCGCTGTTGAAGCAAATCTCGCCGATCTCCTTCAACGCCTTCATATCCCGCTGCGACTCATCCTTCAGCATCTCATTGATCGTCATCTTCGACGCCCGCACCGACAGCGGCGCGTTCTCCGAGATCGTCCGCGCGATGCTCATCACCGCCTCGTCCAGTTCCTCGGCCGGCACGCACTGATTGATTAGCCCGATCCGCTCCGCCTCATGCCCATTGATCCGCCGCGCCGTGTACAAAATCATCCGAGCGTGCGCCGGCCCCACCAGATCAATCAGCCGCTTCACCGAATCCGCCGCGTACGCAATCGACAACCGAGCCGCCGGAATCCCGAACTGACTGTCCGGCGTCCCGATCCGCAGATCCGTCGCCATCGCGATCGCCAGCCCGCCGCCCATGCAGAACCCACGAATTCTGGCGATGATCGGCTTCGAGAAGTTGTGAAACCTCTCCCGTCCTACCCCCGTCAGCCGGTCGTATTCCTTCTGCGCGTCGGCGTTATGCCGGTTCTTCTCGAATTGAGAAATATCCGCGCCCGACACGAACGCCTTGTCGCCCGCGCCGGACAGCACGACCACGCTGATCGTGTCGTCCGCCTCGAACTCCTCGAGGATTTCGCCCAGTCCAATCCACATTTCCATGGACATGGCGTTGCGTTTTTCGGGTTGGTTGAAGGTGACCAGCCCGATGCCGCCGTCGCGCGCCGCCAGCATCTTGCCGCCGGCGAATGCCGTGGTTCCTACCGACTCCAGCATGTCAGATCACTCCCTTTTCGCGCATCGCGGCGATCTCAGCGTCAGTGTAGCCGACCGATTTCATGACTTCCGCCTGATGCTCGCCGGCGTCGGGCGTGTACAGCCGGATCGCCTTCGAGAACCCCGAAATATTGATCGCCGAAGCGACCACCTCCGACTCGCCGATATACGGGCTGACCATCTTCGTCGCCATGCCGAGATGTTTCACCTGCGGATCGGCGAACACCTGATCGATCGTGTAAATCGGTCCGCAGGGAATGCCATTGGTCTCCATCAGCTCGATCCAATGCTCGGCCGGCTTCGTCTTGGTGATCTCGCCGATCGCGGCGTTGATTTCCTTGCGATGCTTGCTGCGGCCGACCTGGGTCTTCCATTCCGGGTCCCGCAACCACTCCGGCTTGCCGATCGTCTCGCAGAACCGAGTGAACATCCGGGACGAACTGGCCGCGATGTTGATATGCCCATCGCTGGTCGGGAACACGCCGGTCGGAATGCCGGTCGGATGATCGTTGCCGGCCTGGCCCGCCACTTCTTTCTCGATCAGCCAGCGGCTGCCCTGGAAGTCGAGCATGAAGATCTGCGCTTCCAGCAGGCTGGTCGTGACCCAACGGCCAACGCCCGTCCGTTCCCGGTCGAACAGCGCCATCATGCAGCCCAGAGCGAGCAAATTCCCCGCCGTCAGATCGTCGATCGGAATGCCGACCCGCACCGGCCCCTGCCCCGGCAAACCGGTAATCGACATCAGCCCCCCCATTCCCTGGGCGATCTGATCGACGCCGGCCCGAGGCCCATACGGCCCATCCTGGCCAAAGCCGGAAATCGAGCCGTAGACGATCCGCGGATTGACCGCCTTCACGTCGTCGTAGGACACCTTCAGCCGGTGCTTTACCGCCGCGCGCATGTTCTCCAGCACGACGTCGGCGGTCTTCGCCAGCCGCATGAACGCCGCGTGGCCCTCGGGCGTCTTCAGGTTCAGCGTGATGGCGCGCTTGTTGCGGTGCAGGTTCTGGAAGTCGAAGCCGTGCCGGCGCCCGGCGACATCCTCGCCCTCGCTGGGGGGCGGCTCGATACGGATGACATTCGCCCCCCAATCGGCGAAATGGCGAACCGCGGTGGGTCCCGCGCGGGCGAGGGTGAGATCCAGCACCGTGATGCCGTTCAATGGCATCCGGGTCTTGCTCTGATCGAACAGAGCTTTATCGGCGGGACTCTCCGGCATACTTGCCCTCCTATGGAATGGTTGGGCCAATAGTCCGCCCGGACGGGCTTTTGCTCAAGTGCCATGCCGGGAAATCGGGGTGAAGTGATCCACTGGCATGGTCCGGGTGGGAACGGCTTTCGCCGCGGGCCTGGAATCTCCCCGGGGGAATTTCAGGCATACGGACGATTTCACGCGCGATATGCGCCCGATATAACGCGAGAGTTATGACGTGGGACCAGGTTGCGGTACCCGACCGGCGCTGCCCCCAAGCACACACTCGCCGGTCGGCGGGCCATTATCAGGCCGAGGTCAACCCGGACCATACCTTCGACCCGGCTCTCCTCGTGAGAACCGGGTCGGTTTTTTTGCGCGCGACCCCGATGTGAGCGCACACCCCGGGTAACAGGCTCTGAGTTCGCCGGAGAGCACCCCGCCCGAAAGCGCCCGCTGGAAAGTCCCCCTGGCGCCACCACCGTTTCTCGGCTAGGCTCCGTGCAAAGATCGAACGTGAGGCAGTTCCATGATCCTTACAGCGGACAGCACCGTCGCTGCTCAAACCAACCGCCGGCGGACCGGCAATGGCTGGCACACGACCTATATCGGCAAGAACCGCAACACGCTGAACGAAGGCGAGGCGCCGCCCGACGCCAATATCGTTTACCCGATGGCGTTCCTGGTCGAGAAGGATCCGGCGGCGATCGTGAAGCCGCACTTCCACTCCGCCGATCAGTATCAGGTCGTTGTCCAGGGCGGTGGGCGCCTCGGCGTGCATGACGTCGCGACGGTGTCGGTGCACTACACCGACTCCTATTCCGCCTATGGCCCAATTGTCGCCGCTGGCGAAGGCATCTCCTGGTTCACCCTGCGCAATGCCTGGGATCCCGGTGCGCAATACATGCCGGCGCAAAGGCAGCAACTGCGTGAGGCTCGCGCCCGCTTCCAGCACCGCGAAGCCACATGTGGGCCGCTCGCCCCGCTGACTGACGCCGAACTCGCCACTCTGACGGGCGTCAACGGCAGCGCGGTGATCGAGGAAACCAAGGATGGGCTCGGCACCTGGCGCTACACCGTCCCGGCGGGCGGCGTCGCCAGGGGACCCGATCCGGCCTCGGGCGGCGGGCAGTTCTGGCTCGTCAGCGCGGGGACCGCGCATGTGCCGGGTGGCGCGCTGTTGCCGGTGAACTCCTGTGTGTTCGTGGCACCGGATGACGCGGCCATGCAGATGTTCGCGGGTCCGGCGGGCGCCGATCTGCTCTGCATGCAGTTCCCGAAGCGCGCGCGCGACTGAACCAACGGCCATGGACGGCGATCGTCTCGGGCTGGGCGCCTCGCCAAGGCGCCGGGAGGATGCGCGGTTTCTGATCGGCAAGGGCGCGTATCTCGACGATCTGGTGTTTCCCGATGTGGCGCACGCGGTGTTCGTCCGCTCGCCGCATGCCCATGCGGGGATCAGGCCGGTTGACGCGACGTTAGCGCGCGGCTCGCCCGGAGTCCTGGCGGTTCTGACGGCAAGGGACGTGGCCGCCGATGGACTGAATGACCTGCCGCCGACAGTCGAAGCGAATGTGCAGACCGGCGAACGGTTTCATTTCACCCCGATGCCGTTGCTGGCCCGTGACGAGGTTCGTTACGTTGGGCAACTGGTCGCGCTGGTCGTGGCGGAGACCAGGGCCGCCGCCTTGGACGCGGCGGAGTTGCTACGCGTTGCTTACGAGCCGCGCCCGCCGGTCATGGCTCCCGAAACCGCCGCCGCGAAGCCTGAATTGCTATGCATGGACTGGCGCCTGGGCGACGCTGACGCCGCGTTCACTGACGCCGCGCATATCGTATCGCTGCGATTGCACAACCATCGGATCGTGACCAACCTGATGGAGCCGCGCGGCGTCGTTGGCGTTTACGACACGGCGTCCGAACAATACATCGCGCATGTCTCCAGCCAAAGCCTGCACGGCAATCGTGATGCCATCGCGCGGGTGTTGAATGTGCCGCCCGAGCGGTTGCGTTTCGTGGCGCCGGATGTCGGCGGCGGTTTCGGTGCCAAGAACTTTCCCTATCCCGAGCAGGCGCTGATCCCTTGGGCCGCGCGACTTTGCGGCCGGCCGGTGAAATGGATCGCCAGCCGGACCGAAGTGTTCGTCAGCGATCATCAGGCGCGCGATCATCTCGCGGACGCATCGTTGGCGCTGGACGCGGATGGCCGATTTTTGGGATTGCGCGTCGACAGCATCGCCAACATCGGTGCCTATATGTGCGGCGGCGCCGGCTCGTTGCAGACTTTCCAGTATCCTCATTTACAAGGTGGCATCTACACCATTCCCCATGTCGGTCTGCGGATCCGCACCGTCCTGACCAACGCGACGCCGATCGGCGTCACTCGCGGGCCGGGATTCGCGGAAGCGATCAACGTGATCGAGCGGTTGATCGACGCGGCAGCCCAGAAATGCGGTTTCGATCGCGCGACGCTGCGCCGGCGGAACATGGCGCGCACGCCGATGACCAATGCGTTGGGTTACGCGGTTGACAGCGGCGCTTTCGCGGAGACCTTCGACAAGGCTCTCGCGGCCGCCGATCTGCCAGGCTTCGCCGCGCGCCGCCGAGACAGCGAATCGCGAGGCCTCTTGCGCGGACTGGGCTTTGCCTGCCACATCAAGGCCACCGGCGGTAATCCGTCGGAAAATGTCGATATTCGGTTCGAGGCTGATGGCTCGGTGCTGTTGATTACCGGCACGCAAACCATCGGTCAGGGACACGAAACGACATTCCCACAGATCGTGGAACATTGTTTGGGTATCCCAAATGATCGGGTGCAGCTGGTGCAGGGCGATACCGCCGTGATTCGCGCGGGTGGCGGCCATGGCAGTTCGCGGGCGACCTATATGGGTGGAACCGCGATATTCAGGGCGTCGGAGGAAATCGTCGCCAAGGGCCGCCCGATCGCCGCGTCGATGCTGGAAGCGGCGGAGGCGGATATTAATTTCGCCGACGGTGCATTCTCAATTGCCGGAACCGACCGGAGCGTGGGCTTGCTGGATGTCGCGGCGAAGGCGCGCTTATCTGGCACGCCGCTCGATACGTATCACTTCTGGACGCGGGAACACATGACCTTTCCCAACGGCACGCATGTCGTGGAGGTCGAGATCGATCGCGGCACCGGACGAGTTGCTCTGGTACGGCACACCGCGGTCGACGATTATGGGGTCATCGTCAATCCGATGATTGCTTCCGGCCAGGCGCATGGGGCGATAGCCCAGGGATCGGGGCAGGCACTGATGGAACATGCGGTGTTCGATACGCAGACGGGTCAGTGCATCAGCGGATCGTTCATGGACTACACCATGCCGCGAGCGGACGATTTCCCGGCGTTCAATCTGACATTCAATAATACGCGTTGCACGACCAATCCGCTCGGCGTGAAAGGCTGCGGTGAGGCGGCGGCGGTGGGCATGTTCCCGGCGATCAACAACGCGGTGGCGGATGCGCTTGGCGGTGACGGCATCCTGAATGGGCCGGTGACCAGTGAGCGGATCTGGCGGGCACTGAACGCGGGCCGATGATCACACAGCCCAGGACTCGGCACCGGTCTGGGTGAAGTGGACGCCGCTGGCGGTGCCGCCAAGTTCGTTCAGGCCGCGGATGACCGCGATCCGCCGCTCGGGCGGAACGATGAACATCATGAACCCGCCGCCACCGGCGCCGGAGACCTTGCCGCCGATCGCACCATCGGCGAAGGCCCGCTGATACAGTTGCTCGATCGTGTCGGTGCTGATGCCGCCGGCGGTGCGTTTCTTCGCCTCCCATGAGTGGTTGAGCAGCGCCGCCATGTGGCGGATTTCGCCGCGCAACAGGGCTTGTTTCATTTCGATCGCATCGCGTTTCAATTGATGCAAACCTTCGATCGCCGGATCGGCGGTGGCGACCATGCGGCGCTGCTGTTCGGCGATGATCTCATCGGACCGCCGAGTGACGCCGGAGAAGCAGGTGATGAGTGAGATTTCCAGTTCGTTCAGCACCCCGGGCGGCACGCGGAGCGGATTGACGATCACGCGATCGTTGGCGTGGAACTCGATGAAATTCACCCCGCCGAACGTAGCCGCGTATTGATCCTGCCGCCCGCCCGCCAGCGCCAGATCGATCCGCTCGATCTCGAAGGCGAGATGGGCGACGTCGTACGGTCCCAATGGTGCCGCGAGCAGCGCCCGGAATGCTTCCACCAACGCGACGACCAGGGCTGAGGAAGACCCGAGTCCCGACCCCGGCGGCGCGTCGACGAAAGAGGTGACCCGGATCGCCGGGACAACGCCGCCACCGAATTCCCTCAGCATCCGTGTCATGACCCCGGCATGCAGTGGCAGCCTGGACGACTGGATCGCCGCCATGTTCGGCGGGAACGTTTCGATCACGTTCATATCGGGAGCGATGAAGTGCACCAGACCATCCGAGGATTGCTCGATGGTCGCGTAAGCGTAACGGTCGATCGTCAGGTTGAGGACGGCACCGCCGAACTCGTCGCAGTAGGGGCTGAGGTCGGTGCCCCCTCCCGCCAGTCCAAGACGGAGCGGCACACGGGCGCGGATAACAGGGCCAATGGTCGGAGTGCCGGCGACCGGCATGCGGGATCTCCCGTTGGATCAGGTCATCTTATCGAGGATAGGGCCAACAAATGACAGCAGGTTTTCTCCTGGGAACAGATGGCCGGCGATCCCGGCTGCCGCGGCGGCTTCCAGGTCGGTCGCCTGATCGCCGATCATGACGCAGCGCGCGGGATCGAGTTCCCAGGCCCGGATCAGGTCGAGTAGCATGCCAGGCGCCGGTTTGCGCCAGTCGCTGATCGCGCGAAACGCGGGAACCGTCGCATCCGGATGGAACGGGCAATAGCGGGTGTCGTCGATCGTGCCGCCGTGGCGCCGGGCCTCATCTCCCATCCAGTCCAGCAGGTCTCGCACCATCGCCTGATCGTACAAGCCGCGGGCCACGCCGGACTGATTGGTGACGACGAACACGTGCCAACCGGAGCGGGTCGCGTGCCGGATGGTATCCAGTGCGCCTTGCATCCATTCAAACCGCTCGCGTGAGCCGACATGGCCGTGATCGACATTGACCACGCCGTCGCGATCCAGGAACAACGCCCGCCGCTCGCGCAAGGCACGTAACTCGTCATCGGCGCGCTCGAAGTCTTCCGGTACGCCGATGTCACGAAAGTAGCCCTCGCTCAGAGTCCCACGCAGGCCACCGGAGGCCGCGATCAGCGGGAGAACATCGGTTTCCAACGAGCAGACCGGCCGCAACCGTTCCAGCATGCGGCGATCGAACGCATAGACGCCGGCGTTGATGATACCTGATGTCGCGACGTCGGAGCTGTTCGGCGGCCGTGCCTGAAACGAAGTGATCCGGTCACCCTCGAGGGTCACGACCCCAGAGCGCGAGGCGTCCGGCAACCGCCGCAGCAACATCCGGCCCACGACTTCGGGACCGTCGTCCGCGGCGGCGGCGAGCAGCGTCGCCAGGTTGGCGTCGAACAGCGAGTCGCCATTACACAACAGAAACCGCTCATGCAGGTGCTCCTGGGCGTGAAACACGGCGCCGCCGGTGCCGGCCCGCACCGGCTCCCGCGAGACCGAAATCGCCACGCGCCGCGGCAGCATTGCTTGCATGGCCGGGATGGCTCGTTCGATTTCCTCGGACAGGTGGCCGGTCAGCAGCAGGAACTCGGTCACGCCGAAGCGGCTGAGCTCGCGTAGCAGCCACGTGAGGAACGGCCGCCCGCCGCGTATCAGCAGCGGTTTCGGGGAGGTCTCCGTCAGCGTGCCGAGGCGTGAGCCCAGGCCGCCGGCGAGAACGGCGCATTGGCGGATGGTGGTGGAGGGCATCGAACCTTTCGTGGCGTGGCGGCCGAATGGCGTCAAGCGTCTTGTGCGCGATCCGTGCCAAGTTGTTTCTATACCATTCCAAAAGCAGTGGTTCAGGAACGCCGTCGAATTAATTTGACAAATCGCGGCCACCTGTCCCAGATTTAACGCACCCGTAGCATTCGCCGCCGCGCGAGCGTTCGCGAAATGCTCAGGTGTGCCAAGAGCCTTCACCTGAAGCCATGATCGCGGTGATAACATGCCTCCGTTCAGAAAGATGGCGCTCCCGTGGCTGGCATTCGCCGGCGTTCTGCTCTCGTGGCACCAGGCGTGGACACAATCGGCGCCGCCACCTCTGATCGGGGAAGAAATCCGGCGCGCGCGGAGCGACTTCGCTCACGGCGGCGTCAGAGGGTTGAGCGCCAACTGGTATGCATGCGTGGACGAAGCTCGCGGCAGTCAGGATGCCAATACGGCCGAGCGCTGTGTTGTTTACGGCTACAGCGCCCTGCTTCTGGGCGACGCCAGCGGAACCGCCGCGAGAACGCCGTGGATGCGCCACCTGACCGAGGATATCGTGGCCCCGGGCCAGATCGAAATGCTGGCGATCATGGGCATTCCGGAGGGGCCCCGACAGGCATGGCTCGACCGTTACCGGCGCTGGATTTCGGACGAGTACACCCCGGATGCCAGAGACTCAGGCACGGCGGAGAATGATGCGCCGCGTGGTGGCAGCGCGCGAGGCGGCGTCCGGTATGGTGGTGTTCCCACTGACATTGCCGCTTATGACGGTGCCCCGCATCGTGGTGAGCCGGATGACGCAACGTCGTATGCGGGCGCTGCGTATGGGGCCGCTCCGTATGGCCGCTCACCACGTCGGGGCACCCGGGCTGGCGGTGCTCCATCGGCTGAGCCGTACGGTAACGCCACCCATGGAACTGGCGCCCACGAAGTCGAACGCGGCCAGACGGATCTCGCCCAGACGGCGGCGGGGAAATATCCGCGGGAGGCGCTGGGTAATCCCGGCGTCGCCGATGCTTTGCGCGAATTGGTCGGCCCGGCCTTGTTGGCGCATCTGAAAGACTACAGTTTCAGTAGCCCAATGGAATTCACCGGCCGATATACCGTCGGGTTGGCGTGCGAGCCACACGCCTGCGGCGTATCCGAAGCACGCTACGTCTTCTCGCCGGAGGACGTCTGGATTGGCATCGTCGACGGCCGGCGGCTGCGGATTTACGGCAATCCACCCC
The DNA here is from genome assembly GCA_937902425.1 of uncultured Acetobacteraceae bacterium. GTDB lineage: Bacteria > Pseudomonadota > Alphaproteobacteria > Acetobacterales > Acetobacteraceae > Rhodopila. The sequence continues at coordinate 13,322 of CALFNB010000548.1, forward strand.
GACAGGTGCGCGCGTTGTTGCTGCGGGACAGGAATCAGGCCGTTTGGCGCGGCGCCGTCATCGACATGAGCCCCGCCGTACCGCCACGAGTAATCCAGGCTTCGCTTGAGCCCACACCCGGCGGCCCGCCACGGATGTCGATCTCGCCTCGCCCGTTCCTGACGCCCGAGCCGGTGCCGTCTGGGCCGGTGCCGTCTGGGCCGCCAGACAGCGAAACAACACAGATAAGACTGCGCAACCATAACGGGACCTTGGAGGTGCCGGTCACGATCAATGGCGCGGTGACCATGCCGTTCGCGATCGATAGCGGCGCCTCGGACGTCAGTGTTTCGGCCGACGTCATGGAGAAGCTCATTCAGGCGGGCACGGTTTCCAGGGCGGATTTCCTCGGCAAACAAGTTTATCACCTGGCCGACGGATCGGCCGTTTCGAGTGAAACGTTCCGCATCCACGTGCTGAAGGTCGGCGACCGCGAAGTCAGGGATGTGATGGCCAGCATCACCAACGATGCCGACAGCTTGCTTTTGGGCCAGAGTTTCCTGAAGCGTTTCCGGTCATGGTCGATCGATAACCAGCGTCAGGTCCTGTTGCTGAAATAGCCAGGTTATCGCGCGCCGCGCCGCCGCGTCAGGTGCGCCCCACCGAGCCCCAGCGCGGTCAACACGATCGTCAGAGCCGAGACCGCCGCGATAGTAGGATCGATCTCGAAACGTAAATCGTCCCGCATCCGTCGCGGCAAGGTCACCGCGCCCGATCCGGACAGGAACAGCGCGACGATCAGCTCGTCGAACGACGTGATGAACGCGAACAATGCGCCAACCGCTCCGGCACCGTCGCCGCCGCACGAGCGGCACGCTGGCACTTCTTGTCCCGCGCGTCCGCTTCGGTTTCACCGATGATCGGCGCCACCAGGAACAGCACCTTGCACGTATCCGGATCGCGGCCGTGCGCCACCATGCGGGCGCGAACATCATCGCGGTAGGCCTTCATCGCCGCGATACCCTTGGTGTGCGCGACGATGGTATCCGCATAGCGCGACGCGAACTGCCGCCCGCGCGGCGAGCCGCCGGCCTGGGCGATCACCGGCTGACCTTGCGGGCAGGGTCCGGAATTCAGCGGACCGCGGGTCTTGAAATACCGCCCCTCGAAATTGACCGCATGCACCTTGGTGTGGTCGACAAGAACGCCGGTCCGCGGATCGGCGATGATCGCATCCGGCTCCCATGACGCCCATAAGCGCCGGCACACTTCCATGTAGTCATCGGCCATGTCATAGCGCAGATCGTGCTCCCGCATGCCGGGCAGCCCAAAATTCATCGCCGCGAAATTCGAGCTGCCGGTCACCGCGTTCCAACCGATGCGGCCTCCGGATATCTGGTCCAAAGTCGCCACCAGCCGCGCCAGCAGATACGGCGGACCGGCATAGGTGCCAAAGGTCGGGACAATGCCGATGCACGACGTGGCCTGACCAATCAGCGAAGCCATCACGGATGGATCCTGCCGCGGCACGGCGATGCCACGCTTCAGGTAGAGTTCAGTCGAGCCGCCAAAGCTTTCGCCGACATAGGAGGAGTCCTCGATCAGCAAATAATCGAAGCCGGCGCGCTCGAGGCAACGCGCCATATCGATGAACAGTTCGGGCGCCATCCAGGTGCGGCCGATGTGTCCGGTCCAGGGTTCGCCCCAGGCCTGCAAGCTCGAACCTTGCAAAAACCACCCGAGGTGAAAGGGCCTGGCCATCTACCTGCTCCTTTGGGTTCCGGTCTCGGAATCGCGGGGCAAACAACGTGCCGTGTGCGGCTGAATGCCTTAGCTCGCGGCAGAACGGCCGGCAGCACCGGTGTATTGCGCGTATTTCAGGCCATTGCCTATATTCTCGCCGTCTTGATCCAGCCGACATGAAACCAGCGACAGGAGCCCGCGGTGAACGACGCCAAAACCACTCTCGGCCACAAGATCCTTGCAGCCAAAAAGCAAAAGAAATGGACCTGGCCTGAAATCGCCGCGAAACTTGAGCATTCACCGGTCTGGACATGCGCCGCCTGCCTCGGCCAGATGTCCATGACCGAAGCGACCGCGAAGAAGGCCGGCAAGTTGTTCAAATTAACCGATGACGAGGTCGAGTTACTGCGAGAACCACCCTATCGCGGCAGTTTGCCCACCGCCGTGCCGACCGACCCTCTGATCTACCGCTTCTACGAGCTGATCCAGGTCTATGGCACGACCTGGAAGGAATTGATCCAGGAGGAATTTGGCGACGGGATCATGAGTGCGATCGAACTCGATATGACGCTGGAACGCCAGGCCGATCAGAAAGGCGATCGGGTCAGGTTGACGATGACCGGCAAGTTCCTGCCCTATAAGCGGTACTGATCTCCCGGCTCAGCCCCGGTGGTTGGCAGCTTCCGGGGCCGCCGACTACCCGCGGTTCACTCAAACAGGAACATTTGGTTGCAAACATGGATTGAACGTCAGGAGGAGATCGCCGCCCTCGCGCGCAAGCAGCTGTTCTTCATTGGCGGCGCCCCGCGTTCCGGCACGACCTGGGTGCAGCAGATTCTCGACCAGCACCCCGAAGTATCCTGCCGCGGCGAGGGCCTGTTTCAGAAACAACTCGCCGAGCCGCTGGAAGCGATGATGAAGGCTCGGGCTGAGGTATTGACTGCCAAGAACACCAGTTTGTTCGGCCACACCGGCGGCTTTCCATTGCCGGCCCAGGATGATGTGGAGTTCCTGTTGGGCACCGCCATGCTGCTCGCGTTACGCCAAGTGTGCGCTGACAAGGCGTGCCGCGCCATTGGGGAAAAGACCCCGGAGAATGTGTTTTTCTTTCCAAGACTGAAACAGCTTTTTCCGAAAGCGAAGTGTATCGCCATCGCCCGCGACCCGCGTGACGTGCTCACCTCCGCCTGGCATTTCTTCCACAAGCCCGCGGCGGGTGAGGACGAGACCGCCGCGAAGTTCGCGTTCATCAGGCTCGCGCTGCCGTCCCTGGACCAGGGCGCGCGGACGACCATCGAGCTCGCCGAGCGGCATCCCGCGGACTGCATGACGATCACCTATGAGAAACTGCGCCGGACCCCCGAGCTTATCGTATCCAATATGTTTCGATTTCTGAATGTATCCGATGCATCGAATATCGTCGCCGATTGCGTCGCGCGCACGTCGTTCGCGGCGCTGACCGGAGGCCGGCAGGCCGGCACCGAACAAAACGGGGCCTTCTTCCGCAAAGGTGTCGCCGGTGACTGGGGTTCCACCTTAACACCCGAGATGAATGACCTGGTGTTGCGAGAGCTCGGCTGGATGTTCCCGCATTTCGGCTGGAAGCCGTGACACGTCTGGGCTCCGGTCCGACGTCAGCCCATTGGATGCTCGCGGAAGTACGCGATGTCTTCCGTTTTGGCCTGGAATGATTTGTTGGCCGGCCAGTTCTTGCTGCGCGTCGACATGTCGTCGCCATACCGTACCCGGAACAACAGCGTCCGCTCGGCGCCGTTGACGTATTCGTGCAGCTCGCCGCGCGGATGCACGACGAAGCTGCCGGGTTTGATAGCCACCTCGCCCGACGGTGTGCGCATCACCCCGCCGCCCGAGAAGCAAAAATAGATCTCCGTCGCGTTGGGATGCAGATGGTTCGGGCTGGTCTGGCCCGGGTCCCAACAGGCGACTGTCACATCGCCCTCGCCCACCACGCCAAGGATTTTTTCCACGTGACGTTCGGGGTTGAACACCTGTTCCGCGCTGAGATCGAATACGAGCATGGCATGCCCTCCCTGGTTGCCCCATCATCATAGCCGGTTGTCAGGCGGTTGCACGACTTGTACCGTCAGTCGCGAGGCGGAGGGTCCGGACGATGATTAAACGCGCGCTGCTCACGATGTGCCTTATGCCCGCGCTGGTGCCGGGTGCGCGATTGGCCCATGCGGGACCGAATGACATCCTGATTGGACTTGATGCGAAGATCACCTATGGTCCTGACGGTCCGGTCAATGGTGAGCCTGGCAAGGATGAAGTCCTGGTCATGGATGTTTCGACTCCCGGAAAACCGGTGATCCGTGCGCGGCTGCCACTGATGAACTCCCTGCTTGGTCCACCCACCAATCTGCAGATCACACCGGACGGCAAGCTTGGGCTGGTCGCCAATTCGGTGTTGAACACGCCGGATGCCGTCGGGTTCACGGTGTCGCCCGACGACCGCGTGTTCGTGATCGATCTGACCGCCACGCCACCAGGTCTGGCCGACACGGTCACCGTCGGAAAACAACCTTCGGGTCTGGCGATTTCCCGTAACGGTGAGCTTGCGCTCGTCGCCAATCGTTATGGCAAGAGCATCTCCGTCCTGTCGATCGCCGGTGGCAAAGTGTCGGTGGTCGGGGAAGTTCCGGTAGAGCAAGAAGCCTCGGCGGTCGCCATCACGGCGGATGCGAAGCGTGCGTTCATCTGCCTGAACGTCGCCAATCGCGTCGGTGTGCTGGCGATCGATGGGCGGAAGGTCACCTATGACAAGGCGATGGACATCCCGGTCGCGTTCAATCCCTACAATGTCGACATCACACCGAATGGTAAATTCGCGATCGTATCGACCACCGGCGCCGGTAAGAACAACGGCGACACGATGGCGGTGATCGATGCCACCGGCCCGCATCCGCACACGGTCGCCGTCATGAGCCCAGGAACCGGACCGGAAGGCTTCGCCGTTTCCTCCGATGGCAAATGGGTCGCCGCGGCGCTGCTTGGGGGCTCGGGGGCAAAGCAAAGCGACTGGTTCAAGACGAAAGGCGGCGAACTCGCGTTGATGTCGCTCGATTCCAACACCGGCGAGATGATCGTCAGGTCGCGCGCGCCTTTGGGCGGCCTGCCCGAGGGCCTCGCGTTCAGTCCCAAGAACGACTTTATCTATGTCGGCAATTATTTCGATGACGATCTGCAGGTATTTCATATCGTTGGTGGAAGTTTGAAGCAGGCCGGCACGAACATCAAACTCGGCGGACAGCCCGCGTCGATGCGCGCGCTGCCGCATTGATCGGGTGTTGGCGCGCCTCATTCTGAGTCTGTGGCTCGTGGCGCTGGCGCCAATCTGGCCAGCCGCGGCCCATGCGGAAGCGGTGAAGCGCGTCGTATCGCTCAATCTTTGCACGGATCAGTGGCTGGTATTGTTGGCACCGGAGAAGGTCGCCGCTCTGTCGCCACTCGCCCGCGACCCAGCCCTTTCGTTCGTCGCGGCGGAGGCGGCGGGCCTTCCCAGTATCCGCGCCTCGGCCGAGGCGGTGATGGAACTCCACCCCGACCTCGTCCTCGGCGCGCGCTTTGGCGCCCGCACCACGCTGGCACTGCTCGAACGGGCTGGATTGCGTGTCGAGCGCGTCGACCTGCCGACGGATTTTCCCGGAATCCGGGTCGCGCTTCGCACCACCGCCGCTCTTTTGGGGGTCCCGGAACGCGCCAGCCCTTTGATCGCCGCCATGAACGCCGCCCTGCCCCCGCCTGGACCGCCCATCAAGGCGTTGGTCTGGGAGCCGCGCGGGTGGACCTCCGGGCCGGGCGAGTTGATGGATGCGGTCGTGCGCGCGGCGGGGATGGTTGACGTCGGCTCCGGTGGCCGCGTCGGTCTGGAGGCGTTGCTGCGGCATCCTCCCGCTTTGCTGGTTCTGTCTGAAGCCACGGCGGGAGACTCGCTGGCGACTGAGATGCCGAGGCATCCGGCGGTGCGCGGCATCCCGGTCCGCGCGATCCCCACGCGGCTGACAATCTGCCCAATACCGTTCACGG
>CALFNB010000549.1 GCA_937902425.1 uncultured Acetobacteraceae bacterium
GGAGTTCAGACGTGTGCTCTTCCGATCTGGGCACTCCGCGACCTCCGCGTTAAAGCGGGCCGGGCGGCGAGGAACGCGTCGACAATGGAGCACCACCGATGACCCGCGTCGCTGTGCTGCACGGCGGTATCTCCAACGAGCGCGAAGTGAGTCTGTGCTCCGGCGTGCAGGTCGCGGCCGGGCTGCGCGAGGCGGGTTACGACGTCGACCTGATCGATGTGACCGACGATCTGCCGGCGCTGCTCGCCGCCCTGACCCCCAGACCCGACGCCGTGTTCAACGCCCTGCATGGCCGTTTCGGCGAGGACGGCGCGATCCAGGGCGTGCTCGACTGGTTGGGCATTCCGTACACGCACTCCGGCGTGCGCGCCTCGGCGATCGCCATGGATAAGCAGGTCTCCAAGGCACTGTTCACCGCCGCCGGCCTGCCGGTCGCCAAAGGCGCGGTCGTTCCGGTCGAGGAGCTGTTCGCCGCCGATCCGATGCCGTTGCCGTACGTGATCAAACCCGTCAGCGAAGGCTCCTCCGTCGGCGTCGAGATCATCCGTCTGGGCGACAACCGCCGCGCGGCGGTCGCTCGGTCGTGGCGGTTCGGCCGATCCGCCATGGTCGAGGAGTTCATTCCGGGCCGAGAACTGACCGTCGGCATCATGGGGGATCGCGCACTGGCGGTGACCGACATCATCGCCGACGCCGGCACATTTTACGACTACGAATCGAAATATGGCGACGGCGGCTCGCACCATATCATTCCGGCCGATGTGCATCCGGCCATCTGTGCGCGCGCGATGGATGTCGCGTTGCGGGCGCACCAGGCGATCGGTTGCCGCGGTGCCACCCGCTGCGATTTTCGTTATGATAACACAATGGGTGAGCCAGGGCGGTTGGTATTGCTGGAAATCAACACGCAGCCAGGCCTGACGCCGACGTCATTGTTGCCGGAGCAGGCCGCGTACGTCGGCATCGATTTCCCGCGCCTGTGCGCCTGGATGGTGGAGCATGCGACATGCCGGGAATGACCTGACCATGGCGCGCAGAGCCTCCGTCACCGATCGGCCGCCGAAATGGAAGCTGTTCCTGCGCCGCCAGCGCTGGATGCTGCGTCCGTTCGCCTGGATTTGCGTCGGCCTCGCCGCCACCGCCGCCGGCGTGGTTTTGTTACGCAACGCGCAACCCGGTAGCAGCATCGCCGCGGTGCGGGAGAAGATCGGTGTGCTGACCGCCGATGCCGGCATGCGCATCAAAGACATCGTCGTCGAAGGCCGCGCCAACACGCCCGAGCCGATCCTGCGCGCCGCTCTGGGTTTCAGCAAAGGCGATCCGATCATCGGCTTCTCGCTCGAACAGGCGCGCATGCGCATCGAAAAACTTCCCTGGGTCGCGCATGCGACGGTGGAGCGCCGCCTGCCCGACACCGTCGTGGTGGCGTTAACCGAACGCCGGCCGTTCGCCGTCTGGCAGAACCAGGGTAAATACGTGCTGATCGACCGCGAGGGACAGCAGGTCACGGACGAGGTGGTCGCCAGGTTCCGAGACCTGCCGTTGATCGTTGGACCTGGCGCGCCGGCGGACGCGCGCGTGCTGCTCGACGCGCTGACCGACCGGCCGGCGATTCAGAGCCGCGTGGTCGCCGCCATGCGGATCAGCGAACGCCGCTGGGACCTGCGCATGAAGAACGGCACCGACGTCATGTTGCCGGAAGGCCATGAAGTCGAGGCGCTCGATCGGCTGTTGGTGCTGCAACAGGAAACCGCGCTGCTCGATCGTCCGTTGCAGACGATCGACATGCGTCTGGGCGATCGGCTCGTGTTGCGGCCACCCCAAGGGGGACCACAAGGGGGACCACAAGGGGGACCACAAGGGGGACCACAAGGGCGGCCCCCCGGGGGCGGTCCGCAAGGGACCAATACGCCCGACAAACCCGCTCCGGCGCCCGTGCCGCCGAAGAAGCCGACCTAGGAGCGCGCGACGATGAACGACATGCCGCACCGCGTGCTGACCCACGATACCGGACCGCCGGAACCGGACCATATGCGGCCGCATCGCTCCGGCACGTTCGGCGTGCTGGATATCGGCACCACCAAGATCGCCTGCCTGATCGCGCGGGTCGACAGCGACGGCGAGTTGCGTGTGCTCGGCTGCGACTGGCGCCAGGGACTGGGCGTGCGCGGCGGCAGCATCGTCGATCTGGAAAAAGCCGAGCGCGCGATCCGTGCCTGCGTCGGGCAGGCGGAAAACATGGCCGATACCAGGCTGCGCGACGTCATCGTCAACCTGACCTGCGGTCAACCCGGTTCCCGGATTTACAATGTGAAGTGGTCGCTCGATGCGCCGGCGGAAGGACGTCCGGTGACCGATCACGACATCAGGGAAGTGCTGCGCGAAGGCCGCCACCTGTCGCAGGCCGAAGGCCGCGAGCCGGTGCATGTGATGCCGTTGACGTTCGCGCTGGACAATACCGATCACGTCGTCGATCCGCGCGGACTGTATTGCTCCACGCTGGATGCGCGGCTGCATGTGATCGATGTGTCGTCGTCGTCGCTGCGCTCGCTGGAAGCCTGTCTGCAGCGCTGCGATCTGGAGATCGAGGCGATCGTTTCGGCGCCGATGGCGGCCGGCATGTCGACACTCGTGGATGACGAGCGGGAGATCGGCTCCACCATCATCGACATGGGCGGCGGCACCACCAACGTCGCCTCATTCTTCGAAAATCAGTTGATCCACACGGCGCAGATCCGCATCGGCGGAGTGCACGTGACCGCCGATCTGGCGAAGGGACTGTCGACACCGCTGGCCCATGCGGAACGGTTGAAGACATTGTGGGGCAATGTCGAAACCAGCCCGGACGACGAACGCGACATGCTGCCGGTGCCGCGGGTGGGCGAGGCGGATCATCATCTGGCGAAAGTACCGCGCAGCATGGTGGTCAATATCATTCGCCCGCGCATTGAAGAAACTTTGGAAGCCGTGCGCGACAAGCTGGCGGAATCCGGGCTGTCGCATGCCACGGGGAACCGCATCGTGCTGACCGGCGGTGCGTGTTTGTTGCCGGGATTGCCGCATCTCGCGTCACGCATTCTCGGCCACGATGTGCGCGTCGGCCGGCCGCCGTCGATCCGCGGCATGCCGGAAATCTTCACCGGTCCGGCCTTCGCCACCGTCACCGGTCTGCTCATCTGGGCTGCCAACGAAGGCGGAACGTTCCACGATGTGGATCCCAGGCGCGGTGGGCGCCAGAGCTGGTTCCATCGCCTCGTCAACTTCATCAGGGACCGCGTGTGATGACTTGCAGCGAATCCATTGCTTCGTCCTACAAGGACTTTGACCGCCCACGGGGGAGGACTTAAAAATGACCCTGAACCTGAATACGCCGCAGCTGATGCACACCGACTTCACGCCACGGATCACCGTGATCGGGGTCGGCGGCGGTGGCACCAATGCCGTGGACAACATGATCGCCGCGAATTTGCGCGGAGTGGATTTCGTTGTCGCCAACACCGACGCGCAGCAACTGATGCATAGCAAGGCGGATCGGCGGGTGCAGCTTGGGCCGCATCTGACGCAGGGTCTGGGTGCCGGCGCCAAGCCGGATATCGGCCGCGCCGCGGCGGAGGAGGCGGCGGATGAACTGTACCGGCACCTCGATGGCACCCACATGGTGTTCATCACCGCCGGCATGGGCGGCGGCACCGGCACGGGGGCCGCGCCGGTCATCGCCCGCATGGCGAAGGAACGCGGCATCCTGACCGTCGGCGTGGTCACCCGGCCGTTCGGCTTCGAGGGATTGCGCCGCGCGCGGGCCGCCGAGGAAGGCATCCTCGAGCTGCAGCAATACGTCGACACGCTGATTGTCATTCCCAATCAGAATCTGTTCCACATGGCCAACGAACGCACCACCTGGAAGGAAGCGTTCAAGATGGCCGACCAGGTGCTGTACATGGGCGTCCGCGGCGTCACCGACCTGATGATGGTGCATGGTCAGATCAATCTCGACTTCAATGACATCAAGACGGTCATGGCCGAGATGGGCAAAGCCATGATGGGCACTGGCGAGGCCGAGGGCGAAGGCCGCGCCACCCGCGCCGCCGAGGCCGCGATCAACAACCCATTGCTGGAAGAGACCAGCATGGCGGGCGCCCGCGGTCTGCTGATCAACATCACCGGCGGCGACGACCTGACGTTGTTCGAGGTCGATGAAGCCGTCAGCACGGTCCGCAAGCAGGTCGACGACGAAGCCAATGTGCTGTTCGGGTCCGCGACGGATCCGTTGCTCGAGGGCAAGATCCGGGTCTCGGTCGTGGCGACGGGCATCGACGGACCGCAGTTCCAGGAGCAGCCGCGGCCGAAGTTGGTGGCGGTTGGCGGTGGCTCATTCGCCGAGCCGCGGCCGATTCCGGTGCCGACCGGTGCCGCGGCGGCTCAGATGCAGATGGCGGAGCCGGTGGCGCGCGAAACCACCAACATCACCGCGTTGCGCCAGCAGGCGGCATCGCTGGAGCGCGTGATCATTCCGGATCCGATGCCGTATCCCGACGGGCCGGTGCTGGAGCAACGGCTGGCGGCCGCGCCCCAGGTGCCGTTGCCGAAACAACCTTCCCGCCTGTTCGCGCAAAACCCAGGAACCGGGGCGGCTCCGGCGGCCCCATCGCAGGGTGAGTCGGTGGCGCGGTCATTGTTCCAGTCCGCCACGGGCTTGTTCCGCAAGCGCGCGGTGTCCTCTCCGGGACCGGAGACGCCGGTCCCGCGGCGGGAGCCGACGGCGGTACCAGCGCAGATGGCACCCGCCGGAGAATTGGTCATGGAGGCGGAGCGGCCAGCGGATCGCCGCGCGATGGCGCTGGACGAAGGCGGCTTGGACATTCCCGCGTTCTTGCGCCGGCAATCGTCGTCGGCGTAGACGAGTTCCGTCGCCATCCTCGGGCCTCGCCCGAGGCTCAGTGGACCCACACGCGGCGGTCAATTCAGGCCGCTGGGTGCACGCCTGTTGATGCTCGGGTCAGGCGTGACAAGATTGACATATCTCGAATTCCGGTGTCGGTCATTGGTGTTCATCGGTTGGTCCGCCGGCCGAAAGAAAGTAAGGCTTTAACACGGAGAAGCCAGGGAAAAGACACGGATTCTCACGGAAAGGCAATAAATTTCGCTCTTATCGCGAACTGTGTTGGCGGGAAACCAGGCAGAAGAATGATTCACATGCGGATGGACCGAGCTATCTGTGTGCATCTGAGTGTATCTGTGGTTGAAATTCTTACTGGCGTTCAGTCGGCCGTCTTCAAATCGCAATTCGCGGTTCGCACGAGATGAAAAAGGTATTGGAACCACAGATACACACAGATGCACACAGATAGATCTGCTCGGTCCGTCTGCGCGCATGTGTGTATCCGTGGTTGAAATTTTCTGGTTCCTTGGTCCGGTACGGGGTCCGACGCGTCAAATCTGGCGGTCCGCCGTCCAACCCAACGGCGTCAGCATGCAACAGACTTCGCGATAAGAGCGATAACTTTAGCTGCGTCGACCCGGGGTGTGAGCGAACGTCCACACGATGCGCCACACTTTCTTTTCCGTGAAAATCCCTGCCTTTTCCCTGGCTTCTCCGTGTTGGAAAACTTACTTGCCGTGGTTCTGGCGCCATCCTCGGGCCTGGCCCACGCCTGACGTTCCCGCGATATCAGCCGTCGCGACGATGCCGCCGGTGCCAGTCCGCCGCGCGCGGGATCGGCAGGCCGAGCGTTTCGCGTAACGTCGTGCCCTCGTACTCCTTGTGGAACAGCCCGCGCCGTTGCAGCTCCGGCACGAGCAGCCGCGTGACGTCTTCATAAGACCCCGGCATGTGCGTCGCGGCGATTACGAACCCGTCGCAGGCCGGGGCGGTGAACCACTCTTCCATCTGGTCGGCCACCTGTTTCGGTGTCCCAACGAACATCTTGTGTTCCTTCACCGTGCCGCGACCGGACACCTCGACGAAGTCGCGGACCGTTGGGTTCTTCTTGCCGGAGAATTGCACGACCCGCTCGCGGAAGCCGTGCCAGCTCAGCTCGGCCAGTTCCTCATCGCTGAGCGGTTCGTCGTACGGCTTTTTCGAGAAATCGTAATTGGTGACTTCGGAGATCAGCACCAGCGCGTCGACCGGCCGGGCCGTCGCCTCGATGATCGCCTGCTTTTCCTGGGCGGCGGCTTCCGACTCCGCGACACACACATAACAGGCCGGAGCGACCTGGACCGACGCGGGGTCGCGCCCCGCGGCCGCGACGGCGGCTTTGAACGCGGCGTAGTATTTTTCGCCGGCTTCCAGGTTGTGGTGGATGACGAAGACCAGGTCGGCCCAGAGCGCCGCGAACGCCTGGCCGCGACCGGACTGGCCCGCCTGGATCAATACCGGATGGCCTTGCGGCGACCGCGGCACACTGAACGGGCCGCGCGAGTTGAACCATTCGCCGTGGTGGTCCAGCCGATGCACTTTACTGGCGTCGGCGAAACGATTGCCTGCCTTGTCCAGGATCAGCGCGTCCTCTTCCCAGGTATTCCAATGGCCCATGACGACGTCCATGAACTCATCCGCGCGGTCGTAGCGCCGGTCGTGCTCGAGATGCGCTTCACCGCCGAAATTCAACGCCTCGCCACTGTTGAGCGACGTGACGATGTTCCAGGCCGCGCGTCCCTTCAGCATCAGGTCCATCGTCGCGAACACGCGCGCGACGTGATACGGCTCGTAATACGTCGTGGAATAAGTCGCGCCCAGACCGAGCTTCGTCGTCGCCATTCCCATGGCCATGAGCACCGTGCACGGGTCCAGCTTCACCGCGCGCACGCCGGCATTGACCGCCTCCGCGTGATTGTCGGTATAGCGGTCCGGCAGCGCGAGGCGATCGTCAAAGAACGCCATCTGGATTTTGCCGTCCTCCAGCACGCGGGCAATGCGCTGGTAATATTCCGGCGTCAGAAAATCCAGCATCGTGGCGGGGTGGCGCCACGATCCAGGCAGATTGGAACAGTTCTGCGCCTGCAGGAACGCGATCAGCGTCATCATTCGGGAAGCCATGAGGAGAACTCGCTTTCAGATCGGCCGATCGACATCCACCCGAAATGGCGCCGGACCGCAAGGGCCGCCGGGTCAGAACTGCTCCAGCAAAGTCCGGAACACGAGGTCGGCTTCGCGCAGGATCTTGCCGCGCCAGCCAAGATCGGAGGGGTTGAACAATTCGCGAAAATCCGCGGTGACCCGCTGAAGGATTTCGGGCGTGGCGCAGCCGTTGAAATGCGCCTGGTTCTCCAGAATCATCCTGGTAGCGCTTTTCAGTTGCGATAGCGCATCGGTGCCGAGTGTGCCATATTCCATCGTCACCGCCAACGTACTATCAGGATCCCGCGCCAGGCCGGGCACGAAGTCGATCACATCGCCGAACGTCGCGAAAAATCCTGGGCTCGTCGCGGTCTTGATCACGATGCCATTCTTGGCCTGCCCGCCGAACATCTTTGTCAGCTCGTCGAGCGGACCCGCGGCGGGTTTCAAGCCCAGTATGATCGACAGCACGCCGTCGTCGCCGAGGCCGGAATGATAATCGAGGAACCACACTTTCTTGTATGGCTTCGCGAGGAGCGGGCCGATTTCCTCACGCAGAAACCTTGTCTGCTCCCGTGGCCGCGTCCCGCCATAATTGAGCCCGCGCGGAAATTCGTACTGCCCGTTATCCAGGCCATCCATCAAAGCCTTTGACTTAAATCCGCTCTCGGCGAAACCGTCGAAAAACACCAGGTCTTCGACCAGCGAGGCGATCGCCACGTTTCGCACCTGGCCCGAAGGCTCGAATACGTTCCGCAACGCTCGGTAGTCCGCGTTGACGGTCTTGAACACCGACCCGTCGGCGGAGAAATTGCGATTGAGATTGACGTTGAACTCATCGGTGCGGCGGCCGTATTTGAAGCCGTACGGATTTAACGAGTGGATGAACGCGACGTCGATGCCTTTCGCCAGCAACGCCGGCAGATGATTGTTCATCACGAACGCCTCCACCGCGGCGCCCGACTGGGCTTCCGATCCGTGGATGCCCGATTGAACAACCAGCAACCGGTCCCCGCCTCGGGCGAAGCGAGCGTGATCGATCGTCAGGTCCTGATCCACATTGCTGGAGACTTTCCACGCCCGGCGATAATCGTCTGGGCTGGACCGCGATCTCTCACAATCGGCCCGGAACCGCGCGCGTGAGGACACGTAGTCGGTCGGAAACCACGCTGCTGGATCTGGATCGGTCATCTTCACGGTCCCCCAAATGTCAACGCGTCTTCCGGAACGCCACCTCCGCGTCCAGCGCCGCCGCGAACGCCGCCAATGTCTTCGTCACATCATCCTCATCATGCACGGTGGAGACATAGAACTTGGTATCGCCCTTCAACACGCCTTCACCCCGCAGCGCCAGATTGAACCGCCGCAGCGCGTCGGCATCCTGCCGCAGACCGGACCGGTAATCAAAAATCTCGCCTTCCGCGAACACCACATCGAACAGCACCGGCTCACCGATCACCTGCGCCGGCAGTCCGCGCTCCCGGATCATCCCGGACAGACCCTCCATCAACCGCCGTCCGGTGGCGAAGACGCGGTCATACGTCCCCGGCTCACGCAGCACCTCCAACGTCGCCAACCCGGCGACCGAGGCGACCGGATTGCCCGACAGCGTGCCGATTTGCGGCAACACGGCATCGCCCACCTCGGCCCGATCGAAATGCCGCATGATGTCGGCGCGGCCGCACACCGCCGCCAGAGGAAACCCGCCGGCGACGATCTTTCCCAATGTGCAGATGTCCGGAATAACGCCGTAGTACTCCTGCGCGCCACCGTAAGCGAAGCGGAACCCGGTCACGATCTCATCGAAGATCAACGGGATGCCGCATTCCGCCGTCACGTCCCGCAACGCCTGCAAAAACCCAGGCCGCGGCTTCAACAAACGCTGGAACGGCTCCACGATCACCGCCGCCAGTTCGTCACGATGTTCGCGGATCAAACTCGCCGCGAGCTCGGCGTTGTTGAACGGCGCGATCAGCATGTCGCCCGACACCGACCGCGGGATCCCCGGCGAGTCCGGCACCGCCTGCGGAAAATTCCCGGGCCGTTTTGGCGCCAGGCTCTGCAGGCTGTATTCGCTCATGCCGTGAAAGCCGCCCTCGAACTTCAGCACCTTGTCCCGGCCGCGGAACGCCCGCGCCACGCGCATCGCGTAGACGTCCGCCTCGGTCCCGGTGCTGGTGAAGCGCACCTTGTCGGCGCACGGCAAGGCATCGACGATCGCGGCGGCGAGCCGGATCCCCGGCTCACTGTTGGCGAAGAACGTCACCCCGCGCGGGATTTGCGCCTGCACGGCGGCCACCACATCGGGATGCGCATGGCCGATGAACATCGGGCCGGAGCCCAGAAGAAAATCGACGTACTCGTTGCCGGAGACGTCCCAGACCCGGCCGGCGCGGCCCTCGCCGATGACGATGTCGGAGGACAAATTGCCAAAACTCCCGCCCGGCAACACGCGCCGCGCCAGAGCGACCAGCGCCAGTTCCCGCTCATTCCGCGACATTTCCACCATCACCCGTCTCCTCAGGAACCGTTCAACGGGAAAAGACCATTTCCGGGGGCTGCCATGCAAGCTGGCGGCGACTCGACGATG
This sequence comes from uncultured Acetobacteraceae bacterium, assembly GCA_937902425.1. GTDB lineage: Bacteria > Pseudomonadota > Alphaproteobacteria > Acetobacterales > Acetobacteraceae > Rhodopila. Next base: position 9,651 of record CALFNB010000549.1, read on the forward strand.
TGGTCCATGCTAGTTCCATGCATGTTGTGCCAGTTGCCCCAGACATAGACCCCGCGCTCGTCCTCTCCGACGGCGCCATCCGCGCCACCTTCGCCCCCGCCACCCTGGAGGCTGGGCGGATCTATGAGCTGCGTGGTCGGGTACGGAACCTGCGCATCACCAATCAAGGTGCGCTGATTTTCGCCGAGACCCAGGGCACCGCGCCGGATCCCTACCTGCAACGCATCGTGGTGGGCCGCGGGCGCAACGGCGGGGCCGGGATCAGCGGCATGTGCTCCTGCGCGGTGGGCCGCGACTGCAAGCACGTCGCCGCCGTGCTGGTCGCTGCCCATCGGGAGGAACTCGCCGCCGGTGGAGCCGATGTGCCGCCGATGACCACGGCCCGGCCGGAGACCTCCGCTGACCCGCTGCTGCCCTACGATCTGGCGGGCTGGCTGTCGACGCTGCATGCCGACGACGCGCAGGAAACCGAGGATTTTCCGCCCTCGGTACATCAGCGGCTGCACTATGTGCTGTCGACGGCCGACGCCTCGCGCGGCGCGCCGGCGCTGGTGGTGCGGCCGTTCACCGTTCGGCTGCTGTTGAACGGCAAGGTCAGTCACCCGAAGCAATACGCGCTGCATCAGGTCGGCACCCCGGCGCGGTATTTGCGCCCCTCCGACCGGATCGTCCTGGCGCGGCTGCGGCGGATCGCCGCCGACCAGTTGAACCGCGCCACCGATGAGGACCCGGTCGACACGCTGCGCCGCGTCATCGCCACCGGCCGGGCGTTCTGGGGTTCGGCGGACGGGCCGAAGGTGTCCGAGGGCAAACCACGCTCTGGCTCGATTGTGTGGAAGCTGGCCCAGGATGGGACGCAGCAAACGGTCTTGGCGCTGGAGGAAGGGTTGGTGCCGCTCGACGGTGCCATGCTGTGGTATGTCGAGCCGAGGACGGGGACGGTCGGGCCGATCACGCTGGATATCCCGGCGCGGGCGGCGGCGCGCTTGCTGCGTTCCCCGCCGGTGCCGCCGGAACTGGCGGAGCGCGTGACGGCCGAATTGCGCCAGCGGTTGCCTTCGATGCCCGTGCCGGTGCCGCGGACCCTGCCACCGGCGGAGCGGATCGATGGTCAGGCACGGCCTTATCTGCGGTTGATCAACGGCACGCTGCCGGTCGATCCGGCGCATGGCCGCGGCTCCGCCCGCCATGTCGGCGGCGGATTGTATGAGGTGCCGCTCGCCCGGCTGGCATTTCGCTACGGCCCGCTGACCGTGCAAAGCACGATCCGTCCGCCGGCACGCCGGGTGTCGCACGACGGCAAGCTGTATGACCTCGCGCGCGACCGGGCCGGTGAGCAGAAAGCCATCGAAGCATTGACGCTGCTTGGCATGGGCCGCGTCGCGCAACTGGCGCCGGTGTATTACCAGCACGCCCATACCGATGATTTCGCGCTGAATGAGGCGGCCGGCGAGGCATCCTGGCTGGCCATCGTGTTGCAGGTGGTGCCGGAATTGCGCACCGAGGGCTGGGACGTTGAGGTTGACGACGATTTCCCGATCCATGTGGTGACCGCGGACAGCGACTTCTCCGCCGAGTTGGACGAAAGTTCGGGGATCGACTGGCTGGAACTGCATCTCGGCGTTTTGGTCGGCGGCGAGCGCGTGGACCTCGTGCCCGCGCTGGTGCGGCTGATCACCGACACGGACTCGACGTTGTCGCTGGAGGGTGAGGACGATCGGCCGTTCCTGTTGACATTGCCGGACGGCCGCCTGTTGTCGCTGCCGCTTGGCCGCATTCGCCCAACGTTACGCGCGCTGTTGGAGCTTTATGCCGGCGGCGGACTGGCCGTGGACGGCGAGCGGATCGGGTTTTCCCGTCTGGATGCCGCCAACCTCGCGGAACTGGAGGAACGCGCCGGTCTGGACCTGAAAGGCGGCGAAACGCTGCGCGCTCTGGGCCGGCAATTGCGCGAGGCGGGCGGAACGATCCCGCGGGCGGTCATTCCCGATACGTTCCAAGGGTCGTTGCGTGAGTATCAGGCCCGCGGTGTCGACTGGCTGCAGTTCCTGCGCGGCGCCGATCTCGGCGGGATCCTCGCCGACGACATGGGTCTGGGCAAAACGGTGCAGACGCTGGCGCATTTGCTGATCGAGCAGGCCGCCGGCAGGTTGACGCAACCGGCGCTCATCGTGTGCCCGACCAGCGTGATCCCGAACTGGTCGATGGAGGCGGAACGGTTCGCCCCATCGTTGCGCGTGCTGGCGCTGCACGGGCCGACGCGCAAGGAACGGTTTCGCCATATCAAGGATCACGATCTGGTGCTGACGACCTATCCGTTGCTGGCGCGCGATCATGAGGTGCTGGTGGCGCGCGAATGGCACGCGGTGATCTTGGATGAGGCGCAGACGATCAAGAATCCCAACGCCGAAACGACCCGCCAGGCGTTACGGCTGAAGGCCGGTCAGCGGCTGTGTCTGTCCGGCACGCCGTTGCAGAACCACCTCGGCGAACTGTGGTCGCTGTTCGATTTTCTGGCGCCGGGGTTCCTGGGCTCGCAACGCGGCTTCCGCGCGCGCTATCGCAATCCGATCGAAAAGCACGGCGACGCCGGACGGCAGGTGATGCTGAACAAACGCGTGCGCCCGTTCATGCTCCGCCGCACCAAGGCGGAGGTCGCCACCGAACTGCCGCCGAAAACCGAGATTTTCGACGTCGTGGAGATGGAGCAGGCGCAGCGGGCGATTTACGATGGCATAAGGCTGGCGATGCACTCGCGGGTGCGGGCGGCGATCGCGGACAAGGGGTTGGCCCGGTCGGGGATCATCATTCTCGATGCGTTGTTGAAGATGCGGCAGGCGTGCTGCGATCCGCGCCTGTTGAAGTTGAAAGCGGTGGAAAAGGCGAAGGCCGGATCGGCGAAGTTGGATCGGCTGGCGGAGATGTTGCCGATCATGATCTCCGAGGGCCGGCGGATTTTGCTGTTTTCCCAGTTCACCGAGATGCTTGGTTTGATCGAGCAACGGTTATGGGATGAGAAGATCGAATACGTGATGCTGACCGGCGATACCAAGGATCGGAAAACGCCGGTGAAGAATTTCCAGGCGGGCAAGGTGCCGGTGTTCCTGATCAGCCTGAAGGCGGGTGGCGTCGGGTTGAACCTGACCGCCGCCGATACGGTCATTCATTACGATCCCTGGTGGAACCCGGCGGCCGAGGATCAGGCGACCGATCGCGCGCATCGCATCGGCCAGGACAAGAATGTGTTCGTGCACCGGTTGGTGACGCTCGGCACCATCGAGGAAAAGATGGAGCAACTGAAACAAAAGAAACGCGCGTTGGTGGCCGCCGTGATGGATGCGGAAGGCGGTGGGGCGCTGAAAATGACCATGGCCGATATCGAGGCGTTGTTCGCTCCGGATGGGCAGCCGGAGGGGCATAACGTGTCGCCGGAGCGGGTGACCGCCTGACGATGGACCCGGTCGACAGCTGGCTCGCGAAGTGTCCCGATCCCGCGACGGATCCCATGCCGGGTATGGCGGAGGCCGGATTGCTGGCGCCGTGCGGGTCATATCGGGAGATCGCGCGGATCAAGGCGGCGCTGGTGGAGCGCACGGGCCTGCTGGGTGTCGGCGGCGTCTGGGGCGGACGGCAGATGGTCGGACGCTGGTTCATCGAAGGGTTCGGGACCAAGGCGCAAAAGGCGGCCTGGTTGGGCAAGACCGCCGCTGTGTCGATCTCGGAGCCGGGCGTTGGCGCGCATCCAAAGTTGTTGACCACGCGCGGAGCCCGGCGTTGGCGCGCATCCGAAGTTGTTGACCACGCGGGCGGGCCCGTTCGGCGCCGGCTGGCGCATCACCGGCGAAAAGGCCTGGACCAGTAACGGCCCGATCGCCGACGTGCTGATCGTGCTGGCGATCACGTCGGAGGACGCCGGACGGAAACGTTACAGCATGTTCCTGGTGCCGCGCGACACGCCGGGACTGACGTTGAAGGACATGCCGGGCTTCCACGCGCTGCGTCCGTCGCGGCATTGCCAGGTCGTGCTGGATGGCTGCGAGTTGCCGGCGGATGCTCTGCTGGGGCCCGCCGGCCGCGCCTATGATCACATGGCGCTGCCGTTTCGCGATGTCGAAGACGCCGTCGGCACGTTCGGCACACTGGGTGGGTTCCGGTTCGTGTTGCGACGATTGCGCCCGGCGGGCGACCCGAGCAACGAGCGCGCGCTGTGGCTGGGTGGCCTCGTTGCGTTGACGGCGGTGTTCGGGGCCGCGGCGGAGGCGGTCGTTGCTCCACTGGACCAGGGGGTCGTGGAGATGGGCTCGGCCACATTGGTCGGTCTGCGTTTGCTCGCGGTGGAGATTCTGCGTCTCATGCGCGGCCATGTCGGCGAATACGCGGGCGATGATGCCGCGGTGACAACATTGCTCGATGATAT
>CALFNB010000550.1 GCA_937902425.1 uncultured Acetobacteraceae bacterium
CCGTAGGTCGTAACCACCCCAAGCTTCCGGATATGAGCCAGTCTGTCTGTCTCGAAGGCTCCGTCGGCACCGATATCGAACGCGATCCCGGGTGCCCACACTCGGTCAAAATAACCCTTGAGCATGGCAGGCAGGCCGTACCACCAAGTCGGGTACACCGCCACGATCGCTTCGGTCTTGGACAGCTGGGATGCATATTTCTCGACGGTCTGCTGGTATCGAGCAGGATCCTCGTATTCCTGCCGTTCCTCGCGCGACATCACGGGTCGAAAGCCCTCGCCATATAGATCCAGATCAGTGACCTCGTGACCTCGGCCCCGTAGCGCTTTCAACACCGTTTGATGTAACTTACTCGCGAAGCTCGTCTCGTTCGGATGGCAATAAATGACGAGCACACGCATTGCTTCCTCCTTTACACGCCGCGACAACGAAAAGGGGCAGCCCTGCGACTGCCCCCTCGTCGGAAGATCCTTGAATCAAAGCGCGGTGTAGCGAGCACGCTCCTTCGCCACCTGGTCCGCGGTATAGGCCGGAGACGCAGGGTCAAATCTCGACCACCCTTCGCCCCGATACAGGCGGCCTCGGGCATTGAGATCGACAGATTTGTTCCGGTTCAAAATCGCCTGAACTTCTGAGGCCCGCTCGTCGGCCACGCGCGCGGTCACCAATGACCCGCCTCGCCGGACGCCTTCAGCGTAAAGGTTCGCGTCGTTTTCAGGTATGCCCGCCTCGGTGAGAGATCCGATGATGCCGCCTGTAGCCGCACCAACCGCAGCACCGGTAGCGGCACCAACTGCTGTCGCGATGAGCCAGCCAGCGGCAACCACGGGACCGACACCAGGTATCGCCATCATGCCGAGGCCGGTCAAAAGGCCACCTACGCCTCCGACCGCAGCCCCGACGCCAGCGCCGGTACCGGCCCCGGCTGCAGCATTGGACTCCCGATCGTCGCGGTGCCAGCTCTCGGAGTTGTTGGCGACGATGCTGATATCCGAGTGCGGAATGCCCGCAGCTTCCAGGGCGCTAACCGCAGAACGCGCCGCGTCATAGGTGTCGTAGAGAGCAGATACAGTTTTGGTCATTCAGGCGATCCTCCCTTTACTGAGTGATCAGTTCGCGACCACGTTGCCTTGGAAATCGATGCTAACTGTCGTCGCTGTCCCCGCTTTTGATGCGTTGCCACGCCACACGCCGTCCTTGTCCTTCATCAGACCAGACACGCCGGTATAGCCAGCCGCCTCGATGCGGGACTTCGCCTGAGCCTCGGTGAAGCTGTTCGCACCCGCGACGGGAGCACCAGGATTAACGGTGTTCGTCGTCGCAACGGCGGGTGTATGGGCGTCCTTATTGGCGGGAGTCGTTTGCGCAACGGCACTTGAAGCCGCAAGCACCAGAATGGCGCCGGCCAGAACAAACCTCATTGCTTCCTCCAAAACTTTCGTTGCCAGGTATTAACGCGGGAGCGGATGAATTGTTCCGAGGAAATCCATGCGAAACATAGCTACAGTTTCAAGGCCACTGGTTGCGCCAATCCTGTCGCGCCTAGTTAGTAGCCCTCGCCGAAGTTGATGATATGAGAGTCTCCAGCCTGTCGAGACGATAACGCTCGGCACGGCGACTAAAACCGACCTTGAGCCAATCACGTCCGGTCTCGATAAAACGCACCGCCGCGGCGTTGCCTGAGGAGGGATCGTCGGGCGACTTATCAAGCCAGTTCACGAGCAGGATAAAACCGTCGGCGGCAAGGCAGCGCTTGCACAGAGCGACAACATTCTGACTGTCCTCGGACGAAAGGAAATACAACACTTCAGACAGCACGATCAGATCGAACTGGCCTTCTGGCCACTCGAGCGGAACCTGAACGTTCCGGAACGAGACCCACGCCTGGTTCCCGCACCTGACTCGCGCCAGGGCCAAAGCCTCGTCGATGAAATCCACGCCAAGAAGCTGGTCGCAATAATCCGCCAGCCGGTGTGTGAGTTCGCCGATCGAACATCCCACTTCAAGTCCGGATCGAAAGCGCCGACCATCCAGTGCCGCGACCGTGGCATCGCGCTTGGCCTTTTCGTAATCACTGTTCTGGTAGTTCCAGGGGTCCTTGCTTGCGTTGTAGATACGCTGAAAATGCGACGGTCCGTGTGAGGTCATGGCAGCAGAAATGTTTCAAAACGACTCGCGAACACCGTGAGCAACTCGGGGGGGAACCGGAAACCGGACGGATCGTCGGTGATCAGCTCGCCGTACTGCGACCGATACGCGGTGATGGCCTTGAGCTTGCGGGCGAGGTGACAACCGATGTCCAGCCGCCAGCCGAAGGCCTCGCCGGCGCTGACGATATGGTCAGCGGGTAGCGTCCAACCCCATACCGGGTAGGCTATGTGACGAACGCCCAGTCTTCCCGCCACCTCAGACGCGATAAGGGATGCGGCTTCATGATCGCAATGGGGATCAAATCGCCAGGGCGCGAGGATACTTGAGCAGCCGAAACGGTCCACGAGCCAAATAAGATGCTCGACCACCCGGTTGAATGCCTCCCCCGCACGTGGCGCGTTGGCGTCGGGCTCCCGCAGGAACAGCAGCCGGTCCTGGGGCAATCCCAATACCGAAGCCGCGTCGCGAGCTTCGGCCTCGCGCAATCGGATCAATCGGTCGCGAGGGAAGCTTTTCGATCCGGGATGCGACATCCCCCCATCGGTCAGAATCGCAACGATCGGCGGCCGGCCAGCCCGGCAGCAGGCGGCGATGAACCCACCGCACCCAAGGCTTTCGTCATCAGGATGCGGCGCCAGGATCAACCCGTGCCCTGGGCCCGTCACGACGTCGAGACTGCCCAATGGAAGTTCGCGCCATTCGCGGCGCTGCTCGTCCGCCCGCATCATGGCGCGTCATGCGGGACGCGGTGCCCGAACCATGATGCGGCTTCACTCAACACCTCGTCCGGCGACGGTTGCCTTAGATATGTGCCAAGGTCACGACAAATGCGTTCCGCCGGATGGCCGCGGCGGAAGGCTGATAATCCAAGTGAACGTTGCGTCAGACGCATGACATCCAGACAAGCCGATTCAACGGCGATGCGCGCCAGGCCGACATAGGCGACAGCTTCTCGGGGTTCAACTCGTTTGTCTTCAGCGATGCGCGCCGCATTTCGTACCCACAACCGGGACGTCTCGCGTGCGATCATCGCATGACCAAGACGAGCGAGTTGGTTTGGTTCATTCATGCGATCCCGTGCGCGCAGGTCCTTGATCGTAACATCAAGCAAGGCACAAACGCCGCCAAAAGCAACAGCGGATCCGCGCCACGCGCCACACGAAAAATCGGGCTCACGCAGATAATCTCCAGGGCGCCCCAGAAGGGCTTCCTGTCCAACCTCGACACCGGAGAAGTCGACCATGCCGGTAACCGCTGAGCGCATACCCTGCAATTGACCCGGAAGAAGTTTGGCTTGCTCTCCCTGTCCCATTGGAACAATCGCCATCTGTTGCTCGCCGCTTTCCAGGGCTGCCGTCACAACAGCATGTGCGACATGGCCGGCTCCTGAACAGAACATTTTAACCCCGTCCATTCTCCATCGATCCTGTACAGGTGTCATGCGCAGTGCGCCGGCCGCCGGATCGGTCACCCACAACGCGTGAAGCTCACCCATGGCGGCTGCTTTCCTGGCGGCCGATCGTTGTGCGGCCGTTCCATAACGTGCGAGCAAATGCAGCGCATTAACGTGCGCTTCAAAGAGACGTCCGATGGAAAGATTACCCGACCCAGTCAACGTCAATAGTGAAGCCAGCAGGTCAGTCGCCTCGTCTTGGTGGCCGCCATCCGCCGGCAGTGGGATGGATAGTGCGCCAACCTGCCGGAGCGCGATCATATCCTCCGTTGGAAAAGTCGCATCTTCGTCGAGTGCGGCGGCGCGTCGCCGCATTTCCGGGACCAGTGTCGCGACCCGTTCGACAAGATCGTGAGAGGGGTCGCGATCCCTCATGCAGCCACCGGACATGGTAAAGTCCGCTGCCAGATCTCCGGTTCGCCAACAGCCTGGTGCCTTACGAGCAACTCGCGTGCGAGTCCGATCTGACGTGGAAGATCGCAAAACCTTACCTGTTGGCGGGAAACAACCTGACTCTCCCGCTGCACATGGTCCCACGCTGTTCCAAAGAAGGGCTCTGAGAGGATGAGACTCAGGCGCGACGGAGCCAATCGGAGGTCGGCGGCCAGATCGATTGGAAATGATCCGGGACGACCGCCCATCCAGGCTGCACGGAGGCGACGGCGAAAATCGGCACGCCGATAGGCATCAGGAGCAGGTTCCACCAGGTCGTCCGCATATTCGTCCTGCTGGCGGATGCGACGGCTGATCGTCTCGGCCATGCCACCGGGGGCACGGCCGTCCAGCCGCCCGGAGACAACGACCTCTATTCCCGCATCATGTCGAACGCGAGCGTCCTTCAGCTTCAGCGCATGCACCAACGCGCGATCCTCGCTGGACGCCACATTCGGTACCCCTCCCACGCGCCGGAACATTTCCGTGGTGACCGCCAGGCTCGCACCCGACGCCTGGACATGACGCGGCCTCGGATCATGTGGATCCGGGTCGAGCGCGAAGGCGATCTCATCCAGCAAATCAAGCAGTTCGCTCTCACGCTGATCGTCGGCATGCAGATGGGCCGGAATTGCCAACGCCTCGACAGGGTCGATGACGATGCGGCCGCACACGGCATCGGCGCCGGCAGCCAGCGCAGCGATGGTGCGGGAAACCCAATCATGGCGGACGATGGCGTCCGCATCGGTCGTTAAGAGCACTCCACGGTCTCCAGCGATGTTCGACGCATGGCGCATCGCCAGGCGTCGCGCGTTGCCGGCGTTGGCCTGGCTCGGGGCCAACTGCACAGAAATCATCTCAAGGGAAAACGGCAGATGCCGGCTTATCCTCTTGGCCTCGGCTTCGCTTCCGTCGTCACAATTATTGAACAGTAGAACGGTAGCTTCCGGCGGTTTCGATTGTGCCGCGAGGGCAGCCAGGCAGGACTCGATCCGATCAACCTCATTCTTCACAGGTATCGCCACGATAACCGGCCCCAACCGGGCGGGATCACACGAGGCGGCGTCGAGTTCTCCATCGGCGGCGTGACGATGTGGCCTCACGAGATTACGCAAAACGAGGACATGGAATCTCGGGTCAGAACGACTT
>CALFNB010000551.1 GCA_937902425.1 uncultured Acetobacteraceae bacterium
GAATGGGATGTCCGCTTTGGAGGAGCCGCGCCGCTCGACTGAGTGGCAGCTATGGGCGCGAAGCAGCGGTCGAGGGCGCGAGGGTCCGGCGTCCGCAATCCACCCACAGCGGCGGTAGGACGACTGCGGCGGCTGCCGCCTGAATCCCCCTACTGGGGGCGCTCAAACTGACCCATCACCCTGCCCGACATGGACGGAACCTTAACGCCCTCCGGACGCCGTCCGGCAAGCACACGTCACAGGTGAAACGAAGACGCGCCGTTTAGACGCGGATTCTCACCGCCGCTAACAGCTGCGCGGTTATGTTGAAGAGCTCCAGGCGGTCGATCTGCCAAAGGGCTTCGGACGGGACTGACGACGCTGATCGGTGGCGCTACAGGACGCGCTCTGGCAGAGAAAATAGCGCTTGCCACTTCCGGGGCCGTCCACATAAGGCTGCTAGGATACGGCATATGAACAGGTGAAGACTGGCACTGAATAGGGCACTTTGATCATGGCGTGTGGTCCCCGAAGCCGAGCGTCGGCGTTGCTCGGCGCGCCACGGGCACCTCAATGTCAGGCCCCAGTCATGCGTATTTCGCATGGTCGAAGGCTCGCTTGAGAAAAAGTCTTCGTGATTTCAACGAAATAAGCCAGCCCGGTCGGTGCCTGGCAAAGTGTCAAAGACGTGGTCATCCGGAACTACCGCCAGCGGACGATAAAACCGCTGCCGCGGAGAAATATGTCATTTGGGACTTTGGTGCGCCTCACGCTGGTTCGCACCCCGGTCCGGGACCGGCTCGTCGGTTCGTTGGCTGATCGTCGTTGGTGGCGGCACAAACCGAGAGCCGCACCATGACGCCTTTACTGATAATCAGGACCGTCGCGATCGATAGTCTGACCCCTTACAACCAGTCTGCGCGCATCCACAACAGGGCCCAGCACCGGAAGCTCGAAAAGATCCTGAGCCGCTTCGGCCAGGTCCTACCGATCATCGTCGATGATAAAAACGTCGTAATCGACGGGCACGCCGTATTGCAAGGCCTCAAAGCGCTCGGCCGCACCGAGATCCAGGTTGTCGTCGCCGCCAGCCGGGATCCGGTGGAAATCCGAGCGCTTCGTCTCGCCCTCAATCGGATCCCGGCGGATGCTGGCTGGGACCGTGAGAAGCTGCGAACCGAGTTCGCGCAACTCATTGATCTCGGAACCGATATGGAGCTGACAGGCTTTGACACCGTCGAGATCGACATGACCTTGGCGATCGATGAACCGGCCGACGACGCGTGCGAGACCATCCCGATCGATGACCTGACGTCGAAACCGATCGCGGCAACCGTGACGGGCGATATCTGGCGTCTGGGCCGCCACCGGATCGCATGCGGTGACGCGCGTGACAAAGACCTGATCGCGCGCCTGACCGAGGGTCGGATGGTCGCTGCGGTCTTCGTCGATCCGCCCTATAACGTCCCGATCGATGGTCATGTCAGTGGCCTGGGCCGCACCCGTCACGCGGAGTTCGCCATGGCGAGCGGCGAGATGACGGCTGAGCAGTTCACCGCCTTTCTGACGACCTCATTTGCCGCCATGGTTCCGTCTCTCGCCGATGGCGCGATCGTCTTCGCCGCGATGGACTGGCGCCACATGGGCGAAATCACGAAAGCGGCGAGCAACTGCGAGTTTGAACTTAAGAACGTATGCGTCTGGGTAAAATCCAACGCCGGCATGGGCACATTCTATCGTTCACAGCACGAGTTCATCTTCGTCTTCAAGCAGGGTAAGGGCGCCCATCAGAACAATTTTGAACTCGGTCAACACGGCCGGTCGCGTTCGAATGTCTGGCGTTACGCAGGTGTCAACACCTTCGGAAAAAACCGTATGGACGAACTGACGGTTCATCCCACCGTGAAACCACTCAAGATGATTGCTGATGCCCTGAAGGACGTAACACGGCGTGGCGAACTGGTGATCGACAGTTTTCTTGGGTCGGGCTCTACGATGCTGGCCGCGGAGGAGACCGGGCGAACATGTCTCGGGGTCGAGGTGGATCCCGGGTATGTGGAGGTCGCGATTCGGCGGTGGCAGAAGTTCACGGGAAAAACAGCGGTGCATCTGGTCACGGGTGAGCTGTTCGACGAATATTGCGAACGTGTCGCGCGTGAACGTGTGAGTTCGTGTCTTCTGGAATCCAATGATACTGTTCCGGCCCCGGTGCCCGAAGCGATTTCGGGGGCTGATCAATCATGACCGACAAGACGCGCGATTACGAGATCGGTTACGGCCGCCCGCCCCAGGGGTCCCGGTTTCAACCGGGTCAGTCCGGCAATCCGAAAGGCCGGTCGAGCGGGACCAGAAACCTGGAAACCGATCTTCGGGAGGAACTGGCAGAGCGGATTTCGGTACGTGTCGGCGACCGCAGTCGTAAGGTCTCGAAACAGCGGGCGATGCTCATGGCTTTGGTCGCCAAGGCCCTCAGAGGTGACACCCGCGCCATCCTGGCTTTGCTCAAAACCGTGGCGACCCTTTCACCGTCGGAGGATACCTTAGGGTCCTCCGATACGGCGCTGAGCGCGGAAGATCAACAGATCCTCGACCGATTCATCGATCGGAAGATCCAGGTGCGCGGTAAATCTTTCTGACCATAACCCGAAAACCAGTTGATCGGTCCGCGGCGCAAAGCGCGTCGCGGACCGTCAAGGAGATTCTGATGATACCTGGTAACAACCTGACCGACCTGGCCGCGTTCCTGCGCATTCTGGCCATGAATTTTCGCGCGTTCTTTGAACGCGCCTTCGCGGAGACGGAACCAGATGTGGTTCTTGTGGACGGCGACTTCATCGCCCTTATGATCGACTGGCTGGAGCAGGTATTGCACGGCTCGTCCCACCGCATCGTCGTCAACTTGCCCCCCAGGCATCTGAAATCGCTAATGATATCGATCGCGTTCGTGGCATTCGTCCTCGGCCAGGATCCGCGCAAAAAGATCGCGGTGATCTCCCACACCCAGTCGCTCGCGCGAGATCTGGCCATGAAGACAAAGCGCGTGATGGAAAGTGCCTGGTACCGTGAGGTCTTTCCGAAAACAAGGCTTAAGCAAGACACCCTGACCGAGCTGGTCACGAGTGAAGGCGGGTTTCGGTACGCCGCCTCCTTTGACACCGGGATCACGGGGCGGGGCTTCGATATCATCATCATTGACGATCCGATTTCCGCGCACAATGCGAATTCTGGCGTCGAGCGGCGGAAGAACGTGGAAACGTTCCATACCATGATCGAGTCACGGCTGAATCACCCCGAGCTTGGATCGATTATCGTCGTGCAACAACGTCTGCACGACGATGACCTTTCTGGTGTACTGCTTCGTAAGGGCGGCTGGAAACACTTGGCATTGCCACTCATCGCAGAGACCCAAGAGGTGCACCATATTGGCTCGCGCGTCTGGACGCGCCGTCCGGGCGACGTTCTGGTCCCGGAGCGTTGGTCTGATGAAGTCGTGACAGCGGTCCGCAAAAGTGTCGGGGAGGCCGTGTTCGCCACACAGTATCAGCAGAACCCATCCGCGTCGTTCGGCGATCTGATCAAGGACGACAACCTCCGGCGGTTTCAGCTGATAGATCTCCCGGCTGATGCGCGGCGGAACCTGACAATTAGTATTGATACGGCCTTGAAGAAGGACGATGACGCCAGCTACGGCGTCGCGCTCGTCATGGCAACCGATGGCCGCCATCACTATGTCATTGATGTACTGCGCGGCAGGTTCGACTTCCCTGAATTTCGGGACGCAGTGTTGCGTTTGCTCGGACAATATCAAATCACCAACATTCTGATCGAGGAAGCGACGGTCGGACCGGCCCTGGCCAGCACGCTGCGTGAACACGGTCACGCTTCGATCCTTTGTCCGACACGCGGGCGAAGCAAGCTTGAACGGTTCCAGGAACAATTGCACTTGTTCGTGGATGGCCGCGTGTGGGTGGCGTGCGACCAGGCATGGGTGGTCACTTTGATTAACGAACTGTTGCGCTTTCCCCATGACCGTCACGACGATCAGGTTGATGCGCTGACCCAGTATCTGGCCTGGACCAGTTCGAACGCACGCACGCACCCGCCGGTGGTCATGGGCACGAGTTCGACAGAGGCCCGGTTGGTTCGCGCGATGGGCGGCGCGCCACCACCGCGCGGCGTGCATCCGATGCGCAATCCGGGGCTTCGGGCGCGGCGGAGATGGCGTCGCCTGACACCAGGGCGATAAGTCCATGATTCCACACTCGTCGGCTTGAGGTGTCGCTCACGGCTTCGGGTCAGGCGCGTGGTTCCGCGTTAGCCGCTTTTCATGAGGCCAGATCGTTGCGCTGTGGTGAGAAAATCGAAAGTAAGCCCAGGAACGACTGGATTTCCCGCGTCACCAGAGCCATGTCGGTGGTGGGAAAGGAGCCGAGCCAACGGCGGCTGCTTTTCCCACCAACCCCGCCGGTCGCCGCCCGGAGCGGGGTCGCGGTGGTGACGGGGCAATCAGGCCCAGGTCATCACCGAACGGACACGAACATGAACTCCGACAGCACCATCTCCCTTACTCATTCCCAGCGCGCGCTGCTCGCCGATGCCGCCGAACGCCACGATGGCGCCTGTGGCCTCCCGTCGCGAACCAACTGGCGGCCTGTACCAAAGTATCTCGCCTCGTTGATCGAGCAACGTCTGCTCCGCGAGGTACGGGCCAAAGCCGACATGCCTGCCTGGCGCGACGATGACAACGGTCGGCCCCTCGCTCTCATCATCACGAAGCGAGGACGGGACGCGGCCCGTGTCGCGGCCGAACAGGCAAGCGAACCGCATGACGAAGGGTCTCGACCTGACCCCAAAGAGTCCGTCAACGCGGCCCGTCAGCCACGCGACGGCAGCAAGATCGCCACCGTGATCATGCTGCTACGTCGGGAGACAGGCGTCAGCCTGGCTGATCTCGTCGCCGCCACCGGATGGCTGCCGCACACGACACGGGCGGCGCTCACCGGCCTACGTAAGCGCGGCCACCAGGTGACCCGTCTGCGACAGTACGAGGGCGGAAGCATTTACCGCATTGTGAACGTGCCCGATCAGGCGGTCGCGGCCTGACATGACGGGTCGACATCCTACCTGGAACCGGCGGCGCGCGGCGCCGTCGGCCTCCCATTGGCTTGAGGCTGAACCGGTTGAAGCCGAACTCCGCCGGATCGCCGCGTTCACCGTCGACGAACTCCGGGCGTTCTGGCCGACGCGGTGCCCCGGCGCCCCGCCCCCCGCCCTCTCGCGCGACATGCTGGGCCGCCTGATCGCCTGGCGCATCCAGGCGGAGCGACACGGGGGACTGAACGCCGGTACGAGGAAACTGCTGAGCCGTTTGGCGAACGGTCATCGCGAACCAGCGCGCCGGCTCAGGATTGGCGCGGTGTTGGTGCGGGAATACGGCGGCACCCTACACGAGGTCACGGTGGTAGCCGGCGGCTTTCGGTGGCGTGGCAACGTCCACACCAGCCTGTCCGCCGTCGCGCGAGCGATCACCGGCACCGCCTGGAACGGTCCTCGGTTCTTTGGTCTCCGCGACAATGCCAACGTCGAAATCGAAGAAGGGCGGGAATGAAGGTGCTCACCCCGAAGCCGCTACGCTGCGCCATCTACACCCGCAAGTTGACCGAGCATAACCTCGACCTCGCGTTCAATTCGCTGGACGCACAGCGCGAGGCCTGCGAGGCCTATATAAAGAGTCAGGCTCACGAGGGGTGGCGCCTGCTCCGGGAACCATACGATGACGGTGGGCTGTCCGGGGCATCACTCGAACGTCCGGCGCTGCAACGGATCCTCGCGGATGTGCGTTCCGGCCAGATTGACATCATCGTGGTTTATAAGGTTGATCGTCTGACCCGGTCCCTGGCCGACTTCGCGAAACTGGTGGAAACCTTCGACGCTCACGGCCTGTCGTTCGTCTCGGTGACGCAGTCATTCAACACGACCAGCAGCATGGGCCGGCTGACACTGAATGTCCTGCTGTCTTTCGCCCAGTTCGAGCGCGAGGTGATCGGCGAGCGGGTGCGGGACAAGATCGCCGCCTCCAAACGCAAGGGCATCTGGGTGGGTGGTCCGGTACCGCTTGGCTACCGTGTCGCCGACAAGAAGCTCGTCATCGTCCCCGAAGAAGCCGCTGTGGTGCGCACGATCTTCGAGCGCTACCTCGCGTTGGGTTCCATCCGGACGCTGGCCGATGATCTGGCGAAGCGCGGTATCTCGCCGCGTCCCAGAACCGGTCCCGATGGCGCGACGCTGTACGGTACGCGGTTCATGGTTGGGCCGCTCGGGCACATTCTGAGAAACCGTTGTTACGTCGGCGAGGTGGCTTGGCGCGGGGAGATTTATCCGGGAGACCATGAGCCACTTCTTGATCGGAATCTGTTTGAGGCGGTGCAGACCCGGTTGCGGGAAGGGGCGGTCCGCCACAAGCAAACCCGAGCATCCTCGGGAACGACCTCACCGCTGATGGGGCTGCTGTTCGACGTAGACGGCCACCAAGACGGCCACCGCATGGCGCCCAGCCACGCCAACAAGAGGGGTGTGCGCTACCGGTATTATGTGTCCCAGGCGGTGTTGCAGAGCGGCAACCCCCAGGAAAGAAGGCTTTTATCTCCTGGAGGTCCGCCGGGGGCAGTGGGAATTTCCGGACCTGCTGCGAATCGCAATTGGTGAGATCGGCGGTTACGGGTCTCCAACGGTCCTGATTGAAGACGCCAATTCCGGAGCGGCATTACTGCAATCGATTCGGCAACGAGGCGGATCGAACGTAATCGGCATCAAGCCGCGGCTCCGGAAATTCGAGCGAGCAGCGCAGCAGTCGGCGGTCTTCGAGGCGGGACGGGTGTATTTGCCAGAAGACGCCCCCTGGCTGGCCGGGTTCGAGGCGGAACTGCTTGGCTTCCCCAACGCCCGCCACGACGACCAGGTCGACAGCGCGGTGCAATTCCTGCAATGGGCGGCCGAGCGGGCCGGATACGCCATCCCAATTGTTGGGGCAATCATCTTCAGTCGGCCGCGGGAGTGTCCGTGGTGAATATTGAACCAAGTGGCCGGCATGTGGATCCGCGTGCAATTCGGGTGTGCTTCGGCGCAAGAATATGATCCGCTACCGGCTTACAAAGTTGGCTCTGACTCAATCTTGATGCATTTCGGCCTGACTGTCCGCAGCGTATCAAAAGGGAATCGCTGTCGTGGCCAAAGGAATCACTCTCACGCCGTGCGGACTGATAATTGAACGTATCGAACCCGGGCTGGGCACCCTCGTTATCATCGCCCGGCCCACTTCGAACTCAGCGGCATGCCCATCCTGTGGCCGCCACTCGAGCAGCATTCACAGCCATTACCAACGTTCGTTGTCAGATCTGCCGTCGCAGGGAAAACTGGTTCTGATCAAGGTTCACGCCCGTCGCGTCCGTTGCGTCCCGGCTGATTGCCGCCAACGCATTTTCGTTGAACGGCTTGACGTCACGATCACCCGGCCGTTCGCGCGGCGCACGGCGCGGTTGGAGGGCCTGGTTCATCATCTTGGCCTGGCGCTGGGAGGCCGCCCAGGGCAGAGCTTCGCGCGGCGCCTTCTCCTCCCGGTAAGTAAGGATACCCTCCTTCGTGTTGTTCGACGTCATGTGGCACCGCCAGCCGACCCACCCCGTGTCGTGGATATCGATGATTGGGCCTGGAAGCGCGGTCATCGGTACGGGACGATTGTCTGTGATCTCGAGCGACGACGGATCATCGACATTTTGCCGGATCGTGAGCCGGCGACGGTAACCGCATGGCTGGCTGGACACCCGTCAATCTCCGTCATCGCACGCGATCGTGGCGCTGGTTACAAACAGGCCGCCGCGGAAGGCTTACCGGATGCCGTGCGGGTCGCTGACCGTTGGCACCTCATGGAAAACGCCAGCGCGGCGTTCCTCAATGCCGTACGGCGTTCGATGCATGCGATCCGCAAGGCGGTCGGCGTGGGCACTGTCGACCCGGCATCGTTGAGCGCGGCGGAGCGCCGTCAGCATTCCGGTTGGCTGCTCCGAGAGGCGGAGAACGCCAGTATTCTGGCTCTGGCGGCCCAGGGCGTGGCGATCAAGGAAATCATGCGGCGAGTGGACAAATCGCGAGGGCTGGTTCGCCAGGTGGTGCGTGGTGCCCGCACCGACATGTTCCGCGGCAGAATGAGTTCGCTCGATCCGTTCCTGGCACGGCTTGAAACGGCGTGGGCCGATGGGTGCCTCAACGGCGCGGCGCTCTGGCGGGCGATGAAACTCGTGGGGTTCACCGGCGCCTTGCGTGTCGTCACGGAATGGGCGACGCGGAAACGAAAGGAAGAAGGCACGGCGACACGGGACAAACGGCCAGGCAGGGCACCATCAGCCCGACGCATCGCGCGAATGATGACGAGCGATCGCGATAAGCCGTCAAAGACCGCCGCCCGGACCATCATGATGATCCCGGAAGCGGTGCCGGACCTTACCAAGGCGCGCGACCTGCTCGACCGCTTCCACCGCATCATCCAACACAGAAAAGACGACCGCCTGGAGCAGTGGATTGAGGACGCGAAACACGGTCTCATGAAATCATTCGCGTCAGGCATCGTTCAGGATCAGGCCGCGGTGACGGCGGCTCTCACTGAGCCATGGTCGAATGGTCAAACCGAGGGGCAGAACACAAAACTGAAGCTGGTGAAGCGCCAGATGTATGGCCGCGCCGGTCTCGACCTCCTACGGGCCCGTCTTCTGGGCGCGGTGTAATCCCAGCGAGTTCGTGCACCAACTTTGCGCCAGAGCCCAAACAGACCCCGCTAGCGGAAATCCCACGGATGGTCATGATCCTCGTGCCTCGAACACAGGCGCGCCGGCGTGTTATGCCACGGCCATGAGCAAAACACGGAACGAGACCGCCGGGGGCTTCACGGCCGGTGAGCGCGACTATATCCGCCGGGAACTCGACATGTTCTTCTCCACCCTGCCGCGTGTCGCCGATGGCTTCCAGCTCAAAACCTGGCGCGGCGGGCCCC
>CALFNB010000552.1 GCA_937902425.1 uncultured Acetobacteraceae bacterium
ATCAATACGCGCACGAATTCATCGAGCAGTCCGCGATCGCGTATTTCAAGGACTACCTCAACCGGATCCGAAGCGGTGAGATCGCGCATGCGGCGCGCGGCGACGCCGACATCAGGCAACGCGCCTTCATCGCCGGGTAAGATTTCGAAAAGACTGAAAGGAGTTAGCATGGCCTACAAGATCATCGGCTCGCAGTGCACGTCCTGCACGGCGTGCGAGGCGGAATGTCCGAACGTCGCGATTTCCGAGAAGGGCGGCACGTTCATCATCAATCCGAAGAAATGCACCGAGTGCCTCGGCTATTTCGATACCCCGCAATGTGTCGCGGTGTGTCCGGTGGATAATACCTGCGTCATTGACAACAACTTCCCACGCTATCAGCCGCGGGCGTGAGAGGCGTGCGATGAACCTGACCATGACCGCGGCGGCGGAGAAATTCATTCGGCGCCTGTTGCGCTTTGATGGCGGACCCGGCAGCGGCTTCCGTTTGAAGGTAAGTCCCGGCGGATGCTCCGGCCTGGCGGCGGACTTCAGCATAGCCCAGACGCCGGGTCCGGGAGAGCAGGCTTTCGCGGTGAATGGCGTGACGCTGTTTCTCGCCGCCGAGAGCCGGCTGCTGCTGGATGGTGTGAGGATCGATTTCGCGGACACGCCGTTGCAGAGCGGCTTCGTGTTCCACGATCCGAAACAGGTGGCATGCGGCCATTCGCCGATGATGCTGGTGTCGCTCGACACCGGTCCCGCGGCGTCCGGGTGAGTGTTGGCCGGCATGACCAGCGCGGACGAGCACGGCGCGGGGGCGATTTTCGTTCCGCTCGACACGGCGGCGCTCGTCGGCGCCTTGCTCGGACGCGATTTGCCGGCGGCGGCCGAGCACGCGTTGCGGATGGCCGGGTTGGCGTATCTCAGCGACGCAGAGGCCGAACGCCAGCTGTTTCAGGCCCGAGCGTTGGCCCCGGACCATCCGGCGGTGCTGATCGGATTTTATCGCTTCTACTTTTATAAGAACCGCCTGGAAGACGCGCTGGTCATCGCGCGGCTTTGTCTGTTGAAGGCGGCGCGAGACAATGCGCTCGATCCTGACTGGCGGCATGTCGAACCCGAGGACGCGGATTTTGGCAGTTATGACGCGGTGCTGCCGCGATTCTATCTTTTTACCCTCAAGGCCTATGCGTATTTGAAGTTGCGCCTGGGAGATCTGGACGAAGGCCGCGACGCGGCGCGGAAAACTCTGGCGCTGGATCCGACCGACAAGGTCGGCGCCAGTGTGCTGCTCGATGTGTTGGCACGGTTCGCGGCGGCCCACGACGATGAATGATATCGACGAAGCGATCGACTGGCGCGGCGAAGCGGTGTCCTGCGAGGCGTGCCCGCACCAGGACTTATTGGCGCGCAAGCGCTGCCGTCTGAAACATGCCTGCATCCACGATCGTTATGCGCGCCGGATCGACCGGTTCCTGAACTGGAACCGCGAGCTGGCGAACAATTATCTGAAGCACCCGCACTTTGAGGTGCGGGCGATCGCTCCGAAATCGGCCGATGTTTTCCGCCTGCCGGGGTTGCTGAACGATCCCGAGGAAACCGTGCGCTGGAACGCCCTGCTCCGGTTGCCATATCGCTATTTGCTTCGGTCACGGGACGATCCGCATCGCGAGGTGCGCATCCGTGTCGCAGCCCAGATGGAACCCGCCGATCTGACCTCGATGATCCACGATCCCGATTACTACGTCCGCCTCGTCATTGCCCGACGCCTCGATCCTGGGCTTTTGCCACGCATGATCGATGACCCCGAGACGCAGGTCCGTATCATTCTGGCGCAGCGAATTGGCGGCACATTTCTGCCGCGGCTGGCGGGCGATCGCGATCCGTCGGTCAGGCTGGAAGCGGTGCGGCGGCTGCCGGCGGCACTGCTCGCCATGCTGCCGCGCGAACCCCATTGGCCGGTTCGTTACGAAATCGCCAGTCGTATCGATGTCGGTCTGCTCGCGCCATTCGCGGAGGACCCGGACCCGCTGGTGCGAGAGATCGCGAGCCGCCGCCGCGGTGCAAGCCGCGCGGATGAGATGCTGCAAGAGGTCGTGCGATGACGAATATCAGCCGTGACAACGATGTCGTTGAACTGAATGCCCCGCCGTTCTTCAACTATGGCGAGAAGGTGCGGGCGGCACTGCCCTTCCACACCCATCTGACCAAGGATCAGGTGGAATTCATCGTCGCCACGATGAAGGATGCGTCGGTGAATGTCGGCGCGGGTGCCGCGATCTTTTAGTCATGGAGCAATACGATGCCTTTGCTGACAATCCTGCCCGCCGGAAAGACCATCGAGGTCACCGAAGGCATGAGCATTCTGGACGCCCTGATCGCCGCCGGGGAGAAGGCTCCCGAGCCATGCGGCGATGAAGCGAAATGCGGTGCGTGTCATATCTTCGTGCACGATGGACGCAAGACCGTATCGAAAATGCAGCGGCTGGAGAACGAACGCCTCGATGCGATTGTCGGCGTTGGTTCAAAATCGCGCCTCGCCTGCCTGACGCGGCTCGGAGGTGAAAACGTCACCATCGAGCTGCTCGGCTTCGGATCCGGACTATAGGGGTTTCAAACGATGGACGACACCAAGGTTCTGATCCATGTCCGCTTCGCACCGAACGGCGGCGTGACCGAGATCAGCGAGCGCCCCCAGGCTCTCGCGCCACAGGACTGGTTCAATACGTTGAGCGCGCGAGCCGGCGGAAGCTATCAACCGCTCGCCGGAGGCCGCGGCGTGTTCCGGCTGACGCGCGATGTGGTCGCCGGCTTCCAGCACGCGGCGGCCTGACCGGAAACTTTCTTGAAGGGACACATCGAATGATCGCGGCAATCCGCTCCGCCTTGGCTGACGGCACGGTTATTCCGTATATCGGGCCTGGCGCGCTGGCGTTGACCGGCGCGGCGTGTCCACTGCCGGCCTCGCATGAAGCGCTCTCTGGGCGGCTGACCGCGACGACCAGTGTACCGCACAAGTTGCGCGGCAATCTGACCGGCGCGGCGCAGTTCATCGAAAACTTCAAACACCGCAAGACGGTCGTCGCGCTGATGAAAGCCGCGTTCGCCGCCGAGGCGGAGCCTTCAACTCTGCAAAACCCGAACCGCCCCGGATGATGTGTCGGCGCCTTCAGCACCGGGTTCAGCAGCCTGCCTTCAGCTTCAAGGCGGGCGAACCCGGTCTCGCCGATGTGGATCTTCGAAATTGTATCAACGCCTGTCATGGGGGTTCTCCGGGTCGTTGCGGACCCAGTCCGCGAGTTTGAGGAAGGCATCGTGCAGCATCCGGCGCAGCGCCGCGTCGGCCACGACTTCATCGAGTGCGCCGCTCATACACAGCATCCAGGCATCGCGTTCATCGGGACCGATACGCAGGTGGATGTGGCGCATACGCAATCGCGGATGACCACGCTCCACCGAGTAGAGCGGCGGCCCACCCAACCATTCGCCGAGGTAGCGTTTCAGCACGGCCTTGGTGGACGCCAGATCCACCTGATGCATCGCGCGAATGCCGCTTGCATCAGGCAGCAGATCCATGCGCTGGTAAAATGCCTCGATGAGCCGGTCGACTTCCGCCTGACCGCCGATGCGGGAATAGTTCGTGAGTGGCTTCGGTAGTAAGTCGGTCATCTGTTGCCTGATGGTACGAGTTGAAGTTGGATCAGCGATGGCGCGATGCGACCAAGCTGAATGTCCACCTTTTGACGAACGGCCTCGACGGTAAAGGGTTTGGCCAGCACACCATGCGCGCCGGCCCGCAGATGTTGTCGCACCGCGGGATCCTGGTGGGACCCGGCAATGAGCAAGATCGGCGTGCCTGGCCACCGCTCGCCGATCGCGTTGATCACGAGAGGGCCCTGCGTCTCGACGACGGAAAGGCCAAGCAACAGCAGGTCCGGGTGGCCTCGCTCGCCCTTCGCACAGGTGTCGGCGAGAGTCGGAAGATCATGGGTCTCGTTGTCGTCCCGCAGCATGAACTGCAGCACCGCGCGCGTAATGTCGTCGTCGTCAACCACGAAGACCCGCTTGTTCTCCACCGCCCGTGATGTCTCGACGCCGATCTGCATGGCACGACCCTCATAAACACAGCCCATGCGTGCGGACGCAACTTTCGTACCATCGGAGCATGGGCCGAAGTTGCTGGTCAAAGCGCGACATTGATGGTTCCCACGTGTTCCGTTCCGCACAAGCCCGCGATGCATGTCCGGTTTCGAACAAGCCAGGGACTTCCGACGAACCCCGCGAAAACAAGGGGAAATCAGCAATCTTCGCGACCCCTTCAATTTGGCACGGCGATTGCTGTTCTCCCATTGCCGGCGATCGGTTGCCAACGTTGCGGCCGTGAACGACGGGGAGGCGCTCGCGTACTGGGCTTCCACGACAGGAAGTCTCGTGTGGCGCTCGGTTGAGTGACGAAACATGACGCGCCGGGCGCGTCGCAGAAGGAGAACACCATGTCGTTACGACAGATCGCGCGCATCCGGGGACAGATGCAACAAGGAGTGGTGACATGAGCCTGGCGGTTGCCG
>CALFNB010000553.1 GCA_937902425.1 uncultured Acetobacteraceae bacterium
CCATGGATGAAGCCATGCGACACATCCTGCGTAAGCTCACCGTGGAAACACGCGCGCTCGATCGTCTCCATTGGGCGAATCCCTCAAACGAATTCGAATCGTTAAATGGATGGCTGGTGGAGGGGAGGCCACCCGCATTATCATGGCGCCTCACCACCGCTGATACCGGCTGACAGCCCTGGCCTCATTCCCGGCGTGATGTCACCAAAGGAACCGTCCCGTGATCCCCGACCACCAAACCCAAACGCACACCTCCGAACTCTTCACCCGCATTCCCGACCATCTCGCCAAACGCGCGGACGGCCGGCGGGCCGGCTTCCTCGAAGGCCCGTCCGTCGATCGCGATGGCAACCTGCTGTGTGTCGACGTCCAGGCCGGGCGGATTTATCGCATCACGCCGGATAAGCAGTGGAGCATCCTGGTCGAATATGACGGCATCCCGAATGGGTTGAAGATCCACAAAGACGGCCGCGCGTTCATCGCGGATCGCAAGAACGGCCTCATGGTTCTCGATCCCACGACTGGAAAGATCGAGACCCTGCTGTCCGGACCGAAAGCGGGGCAAAAATTCAAAGGCCTGAACGATCTGCATTTCGCGGCCAATGGCGACCTGTACTTCACCGACCAGGGCCGTACCGGACTCCAGGATTCCACCGGCCACGTCTACCTCTTCACCGCCGCGGGCAAGCTGGAAACCATCATCGCCAACGCGCCAAGCCCCAACGGCCTCGTGCTCAACAAGCGAGAGAACGCGCTCTATCTCGCCGTCACCCGGGCCAACGCGATCTGGCGCATCGAACTCGACGACCCCGCCCGCCGAGCCGGCCTGTTCGTGCAACTCCCCTGTGCCGGTCCCGATGGTATCACGCTCGACGATGACGGCGGTGTCGTTGTCGCCCACCCAACTCTGGGCGCGGTATGGGTGTTCAGCCGCATCGGGCTGCCGCTGCACTACATTCGCACCTGCGCCGGCGAGATGACCACGAACGTCGCGTTTGGCGGCGATGACAACAAAACCCTGTTCATCACCGAATCCCGCACCGGTTCGATCCTGTCGGCACGGCTGCCAACCCCTGGGCGGGCGATGTTCTCGCACGCCTGAACCCGGAACCGCGCCGCTAAAGCGGCTTCCGATCAGGACGCGCGGCCACGCCGCCGCCAGGAACAAACTGGCCTCGCGACACCTGTGGGCCCACGATTTTCGCCGCCTCGCCCGCCGTGAACCAGCCCGCGCGCCGGGTCCAAAGCAGCGGCACGGCACACGCGACCACGACGACCACGAACGCCAGCACGCGGCGGATGAGCGCTTCCAGCGGTTCGCCCGCGTCAGCCGCGCATGCCGCTGCAACGCCAACCCCTGACACCAGCAACGCCGGGACCCCCGCGCGCAACGGCCGGAGCAAGCCCACGCCGAGCGCCCGGGCGTTCACCCACAGGCTGTAGGGGCTGATGAGCACCTGCACGCCGCACCAGACCAGCACCGCCGCCCACGGCGTCGCAGGGCGGATCCAGAGCACGAACGCCACCGTCGCCACCAGTCCCGCGATGTTCGCGTACAACGTGAAGCGCGCCTGGCCGACGGCGATCAGCGCGGCGCCTGACGGGAACATCAGCGCCAGCAGCACCATCAGACCAACCAGCGGTTCCGCCGCCGCACCCGCCGCCTGCCAGGTTGGGCCGAGGATCATTGTCGTCATGGGAACCAGCGTGACGGCGAGGCCGCCGCACAATGGCATCGTGATGGCGCTCGACAATCGCAGCACGCGGTCGACCTGGCGCCGCAGCGCCGGAGCATCGTGCTGGTGCTCGGAGAGGATCGGCAGCAACAGGCGCCACATCGCGGTGAAGGTGATGTCGCGAACCGTGTCCACCAGGCGGAAGGCGACGTGGATCTGGCCCAGAGCGGTCGGGCCGGCGGTGCCGCCGATCAGAATGGCGAAGATGCGATAGCGGCCGATCTGTAGCAGGGTGCTGGCGGTCAACGGCAGGCCGATGCGCAACAGGGACACGACCGCACTCCAGCGGCAAACCGCGCGTGGCCGCCACCGGGCCACGATGATCAGCACGATCGCCGCGAGCAGCGATCCCGTCGCCTGCTGGAACACCAAAGCCCATGCCCCGGCGTGCCGCGAGGCGAGGACGACCCCGAGGGCCATGCCGGCGCCCTGGCCGATCAGAGTGCGCGCCGCCAGCGCCCGGTATCGCCTCTGGCGGGTCAGCAGGCCCTGCACCGCCCCGCCCATGCCGACGAATGGGAACGGCACCGCCAGCAGCAACGCCATCGGCACCAGCCGCGTGTCGTCCAGCATCCAGGCGAGCAACCAGCCCGAACCCGCCTGCACCGCGGCCGCGCCGCAGCCGACCGCGGTCGAGGCCCAGGCGCCGCTGGAGAGCGTGGCCTCGTCGATGGAGTCGCGCTGCACGATGGCGTCCGCGAACAACGCATTGACCGCGACCCAGAGCAACACGTGAACGGCGGCCGCCGTGGCACCGATCCCGAGCTCTGAGGGCCCGATCAGGCGGGCGATGATGAAGGCGGCGGCGACCGAGAACAGGGCCGATCCCGCTGCCTCCAGCGCTGACCAGACGACGTCTCGGTTCATGTGTTGTCGCGTCGCGGGCGCCGCCGCAGGGCCGGCACGGTGAGGAACGCGATACCGGCGGGCAGCCAAACGATGCGGCTCTGATACCGGTCGTGCGGCGCGGACAGGCCGCCGGTGATCGCGGCGCTCAGCGGCAATGCCAGCAAGGCGGCCGTCAGGTACCAGGTAGCGACATGGCGCCGGCGCCAAGCGACGGGCAGCAACACCAGCGCGGCGGCGATGCCGGCCAGCGCCGCGATCCGGTGGACGAGCGCGAGCGGCGGCGGCACCTCCAGCGTCCCCAACTGTTGCCTGGCGGCATGAAACGCGGCGCGTTCCCGGGTGGGGAAATCTTTGTCGATCCATGCCCCGGCCGGTCCGTTCCAGCTCTCCAGCCCGTCGCCACTGTCGAAACGAGTCAGTTGCTCGATCGTATTGTTCCAGGTCGCGGCGATCAGGCGGCCGGGTTCCGCGCCGATCGCCGCCCGTATGATCGCGTCCGCGTCGGCGGAGACCGCCTTGTGGCCACCGGCCAGCATGACGGGACTGGATTCGCCCCACAGGAAGTCATCCGCCATGGGCGGGAAACGATCGAGGTAGGGACACAGACGCCAGCCGCGATCCGGACAATCGCGGCGCAGTACGGTCATACCGGGACCGTCATAAATTACCCGCGCCAGCACGAACACGTTGCCGTAGGGCGAAAGCGAAATCCGTCCAAAGCCGACGGTGTTGACCAGCACCAGGGCGGCGATCGCCAGTGCGGGGGCCAGCAAGGCGAACCGGGCGAGCCGGACCCTCGCACGGCCCGCGAGCCATCGTAACGGAATTATAACAATCAGCAGTGCGAGCGCCAACGGGACGCTCGATTGCTGGGTGGCGATCATGAAGGCGGTCAGGCCGGTGATCGCCAGGCGCTCCCAGAGGCGAAAGCGCGTCGCGGAGAACGCCAGCAGGCTCAGCGACAGGACGAACAGCGGCGTGAACAGGTCCGGCATCAGCTCCGACACCGTCCAGGGCAACCATGTCGCCAGCGCGAGGAACACGGTCAGCGCGAGCAGCCACCACGCCGCCAGGTCAAAGGCGCGCCGTGTCAGGTCCAGCACCAGCACGGTCAGACCGGATTGCACCACGATCACCGGCCATGTGGTCAGTGCGAGATGCAGTGGCCAGATGAAGAAACTGTAAAACACCGGCCGGTCCCAGCCCAGGTAACGATGCATCGCCTGCGACAGGTAGGTTCCCGTATCGGCGAACACGATCGGGTAGCCGTTCCACAGCGCCGGCCAGATCAGGCACGGAACGCACAACGCGGGGATGAGCCAGGGTATGAATGGCGATCGTCGAACAGGTCGCCTCACCGCCTGGTCTTCGCGGCATGACACGAGTCTTCCGCGGTGCCCGTGGTTGAAATCGCCGCGACGCCGCCATGCTCGGGTTCGACCCCTTGAGCGTCAGCCGCCGTGTCCGGGATCGCACCGCGAAGCGATCTGGCGTGTTGTGTGCTGACGGAGATCCTCGGGTCGAGCCCGAGGATGACGGCCACGGGCCCGAGGATGACGATCAGAGGCAGACCGTGCCCCCATAACGGTTGGGAAACGTTACGTGCCATAACCGTCCGGATGCGCCTCGCGCCAGGCGAACGCGGTGCGCACGATATCGTCGAGCGCCTCATATCGGGGGCTCCAACCGGCGGCGCGCGCGCGATCCGACGCGGCCACCAGGACCGCCGGATCTCCGAGTCTCCGCTCGGCGATCCGATGTGGCACACGACGGCCGGAAATTCGTTCCACAGATTTAATGACCTGCAAAACCGAATGACCCGTACCGCAGCCTAAATTCCAGGTGACGCCTTGATCGGTATCGAGCCGGGACAAAGCCAGCAGATGCGCCTCGGCCAGGTCGGTGACGTGCACATAATCTCGCACGCAGGTTCCATCGGCGGTTGGATAGTCGCCGCCGTACACCTGCAACGGCGGCCGCCGTTGCAGCACCGCGTCGATCACCAGCGGAATTAAATGCGATTCCGGCCGGTGATCCTCGCCGAACCGCCCTGACGGGTCAGCCCCCGCCGCGTTGAAATAACGCAACCGCGCCGAGCGCAGGCCGTGCACCTCGGAAGCCCAGTACAGCGCACGCTCGACCATCCATTTGGCGTCGCCGTAGGGCGATTGCGGATCGACCGGCGCGTCCTCGGCGATCGGCCGGTCGTCGGTCGCGTTGAACAGCGCGGCGGTCGAGGAAAATACCAGCCGATCCACACCATGCCGCACGCAGGCATCGATCAGTTTGATCCCGTTGCCGGCGTTCTCCTGGAGGTACCGCATCGGCATCCGCATGCTCTCACCCACCTGCGTCCAGCCGGCGAAGTGAAACACCGCGGTCCACGGGCCGTCGGCCAGGACGGCATCGAGACGCGCGACGTCGCCGAGGTCAGCCTCGATCAACGGCACATCCGGGGGCACCGCGGCGCGATGCCCGGTGTTGAAATTGTCGAGCACGGCAACCTCGTCGCCCCGATCGCGCAACGCCGCCACCATGTGGCTGCCGACAAATCCCGCGCCACCAGTGACCAAATATCGCCCCGTGCCGTAACGCCGAACGATGCCAGAAGCCTTAACCATGATCCCGATCACCCCGGAAAATACGCCTTGTAGCGGCGGTGGTACACCTCCGCGTCGGCGTACCCGGAGCGCACATGCGCGCGTGGGTCAACCCGGGTGAGGACGACGCCCGCGACGTGCGCATGGGCGTCCTCCAGCAGTTCCAGTGCGTAGTTCACCACGTCACGCGGAGTGGCCCGCCAGCGGATGCAGAAGATGGCAGCGTCGGCGATCGCCGCCAGAACGCGTGCCTCCGTGATCGCCTGCACCGGCGGGGAATCCAGAATGATCAGTGCATACTGCTGCCGCGCCTCGATCAGCAGCCGCGCCATCTCCTCACCCATGAACAATCCGAACGTGTCGCCACTGGCATGGCCCGCCGGCACGAAATGCATGCCACCGCCCGGGGCGCCCAATTGATCGTTGTGCAGTACGTCGGGCAGCCCGACCTTGCCGTGCAACAGATCGGCCAGCCCAGGACCGCGGTCGGCCCGCAGCCGATGCCCGAGCGAAGGCCGCCGCATGTCACAGTCAATCAGCAGCACTTTCTCGCCGCTCAGCGCCGCCGATCGAGCCAGCGACAGTGCCAGCGATGATTTCCCCTCGGACGGGCGCGCCGCCGTGATCGCCACCACCCGCGGCCGTTCCACACCCAACCAGAGGCCGGCGCGGACGGCACGGATTTGCTCGGAGTACGCGGTCAACGGGCGGCGCAGGACGTATTCCTCGATCGGCGCGTTTCGCATCTCGCGGCGCGTCAGTTCCGGCACCAGGGCGAAGCAGGGCAGCTTCATCTGGGCTCGAATATCCTCACCGCCGTGCAGCGTGGAATCCGTCAGGTGCAGCAAATGCACCAGCATCAGCCCCAGCAACACCCCAGCCGCCGCGGCGGCCGCCATCATCGGACCTGGTCGGGGCCAGCTTGGTTCCCGCGGCGGTAGCGCGAGCGAAATCTCGTGCGCCTCCGACGTTTCCAGCGCGTGCTGCTGCGCGGTCTGCTGGATCCGCTCCAACATCGCGAGCAACTGGGTGCG
This sequence comes from uncultured Acetobacteraceae bacterium, assembly GCA_937902425.1. GTDB lineage: Bacteria > Pseudomonadota > Alphaproteobacteria > Acetobacterales > Acetobacteraceae > Rhodopila. The sequence goes on from CALFNB010000553.1 coordinate 6,220, forward strand.
GGACGCCTCGACGTCGCGTTCCATGGCATTCAGCGGGATGCGCGCCCGGGCTTCCGCATCGGCGTCCTTCTGGGCGTCTTGCAGATTGCGCTCCAACGTCGCCACCCGCTCGTTCGCCGCGCGGCGGTCCTGATCGGTGGCGGCGACCACACGCGAGATTTCGGCATCCACCGCCCGTTGCGCCTCGACGACCTGACGGCGGCTGCTTTCAACATCCGGGTGGTTGGCCCCAAGTCGCGCGGTCTGCGCCTGCGCCTGCGCGGTGAGCCGTTCCAGATTGGTGCGCAACGGCACGACCGAGGCCGCGATCGCCGCCTGGGCCGCCGCGCCGGCCCGTCCGCGCGCCGCGTCCAGCCGAGCGTCCGCCGCCGCGAGTTCGGCCCGGGCGCGGATCAAATCCTCGTTCAAATGCGAGATCTTCTCCGCGTCCAGCCCCGCATGCATTCCCTGGGCGAAGTTGTGTTCCGCGCGGTACGACGCGATGCGGTCCTCGCCCTTGCGCACATCGGCGCGCAACGCCGCGGCACGCTCATCGAGCCACATGGTCGCGCGCCGGACCGCCGCCGCCTTCGCGGTGAACTGGTCCTTGATGTAGATGTCCATCGCGTTGTTCACCGCCGCCGCCGCGACCAGCGGGTCCTCAGCGGAGAACGTCACCTCCAGCACGCGAGATGCGTGCAGCGGCGCGGCGTGCAATGCGCCATGCACCGCGAGGATCGTGGCGTCCCGCCCGGGATCGGGCATCGGTCCGTAGGTCGAGCCCGGATTGTCATGGCTGGCTGGCCGGCCGAGCCGCGCGTTCACCCAATCAGTCGCCTGGCGCGCGACGGAAGGTGGCCGCAGTGTCGAATTGAACTCCGGGTTCGCGTAGAGATTGCCTCGCTCCGCGACCCGTTGGGCGACCTTGAGGCTTTGCAGGACCTCCGCCTGCGATGCCATGACCAGTTCCGTGGTCGGGTCGGTGCGAAGAATGCTCTCCAGTTCCCGGACCTTGTAATCGCTTGGCTCGTAGAGCAGCGAACCCGTGGCGGTGTAGCGCGGCGTGGTCCGCTGGATCGCGATCCAGGCACACACGGGCACCAAAATCGCGACCATGAGAAATGCCCACAGGTGGCGGCGAAAAATACCGATCGTGGCACGCATGTGCATGACCTCACTCATGGGTGCGCGTCCAATCGGCGGGCGCGTCGCCGGGCCTTTCGCAGGCGCCGACCGGATCGCGGGGTCTGGTTGTGTCTCTCTCATGCCGCTGATCACGCCGCGTTCTGACCGGAGCCTGTGGGAACACGGTTGTCTTACCGGGGTGGCGTGAATGGACGGTTAACGGGGCCAGGAAAAAATCGCGGCACGATTTAACGGTTCATCCATGTGTCGGCGTTACGGGTTCCCGTCACGGTCTGGCTTTTTGACACAGTGCCTGTTCGTCATGGCCCGGACGAGCCGGGCCATGACGAACAGGCAACGGTGCCGCGACGGCGAGCCAGAGCGAAGAACCGGCCCTGATGGCGATCTGTCCTGGCCGGTTCACCTCAAAATGCCGGTTCATCCTAAAATGGAGACCTCTCGTGCGCCTGTTGGTTCCGCTGCTCTTGCTTCCGATCCTGTTGTCACGCTGCGCGCCTGGGCATGGCCTGCCGGCATTGCCATCGTCGGCCGGTGGCGAATACCGGCTCGGCCCAGGCGATATGGTGCGCATCATCACCTACGGTGAGGATCCGCTGACCGGGGAGTTCCGGGTCAGCGATCAGGGCACGATTGCTCTGCCGCTGGCCGGCGCGGTGCGGGCCGCCGGCCGAACGCCGCCTGAACTGGAGGCAGCGGTGGCGGCGGCATTGAAAAAGGGCGACATGCTGAAGAAGGCATCGGTGTCGGTGGAGGTCGCCACCTATCGCCCGATCTACGTACTGGGCGAGGTCAACAAACCGGGCCAGTACCCGTATCAGCCCGGCATGACAGTGGTGTCCGCGGCGGCGGTGGCCGGCGGCTTCACCTATCGCGCGGTCGAGGGCTATGCTTCGGTGGTCCGGACGGTGGGCGGCGACTCGGTCGAGGGCAAAGCCTCACGCCAAGCGCCGGTGCAACCCGGCGATGTCATCACGGTGTTCGAGCGGAAATTTTGATCCTGATCCGGCTGCTGCTGTTTGGGCTTGTCCTGCTGTCGGCTCGCGCGGCCGAGGCGCAGTATGGGCCGGTCGGACCTCCGGCGCCGGGGCCACTGCACATCATCGGCGGCGGCGCGAATGGCGGCTGCATCGCGGGCGCGGTGGGCATGCCGGCGCGAGGTGACGGCTTCCAGACCATCCATAGTTCGCTCAGCCATTTCTGGGGTGCGCCGGTGACCATCCAGGGCATCGCGACCTTGGGCAGGGAGGCGCACGCCAACGGATTGCCGCCCTTGCTGGTCGAGGACATCTCGCTGCCCAGAGGTGGGCCGATGCCTGGGGGCCACGCGTCGCATCAGGTCGGACTGGATGTCGATGTCGCGCTGGACATGCGAATGCGTGGGTATCTGAACGACGAGCAGCGCGAGTCGATCCGGATCGCCAGCCTGGTGCGCCCGGATTACCGCGATATCGATCCGCCGATGTGGAGCGAGCCGGTCGTGCGGCTGTTGTGGCTGGCGGCGACGCTGCCCGGGGTGGACCGGCTGCTGGTCAACGCGGCGATCAAGCAGCAGCTTTGCCGGACGGTGACCGGCGACCGTTCGTGGCTGCGCTTCATCAGGCCCTGGTATGGCCACGCGGCGCATATGCATATCGAGTTCAAATGCCCGCCGGGGCAGGCGGATTGCGTGGTGCGGGCGCCACCGCCAGCGGGCGATGGGTGTGACGCGTCATTGCAATGGTGGTTCGACCAGCTCAACGCGCCGAAGCCGCCGCCGGGTCCGCCAAAGCCGCGTCCTCGGCTGCCGGAGGCGTGTTACGCGCTGTTGGGCTGGGCGAAGTGAGAGTGACCGGTCCGCGCGATCCCGAATGACCGCGGCGATCAGGTCACGATGTCCCGTCCCGATGCCTGACGATCCACAACGTGATGTGCCAGGCCCCGTTGATCCCGGCGATCAGAATGAGCGTGACGGCGCCCGCGATCGCGTATGGCGTGAATGGCTTCCCGGCGGCCAGCCCGGTCACGCCGGCGATCAGGCTCGCATTGCCAAGGGCCGGAAAGCCAGCGTGTGGAATCCAGTCCTGCCACCCCAGCGAAACGAAATCCCGCCGGTGCTTCATGCGAATTGTGTGGGCCCGCCAGGCCAGGCCAATCAGCCCGCACGGTCCGAAAATGATACTGACCGGCCACACCGAGGGCCAGGGCACCAGAACCGCCATGGCGATGAACAAAACGCCACAAAAATGCACAAGCGTCGGCGTGATGAAGGCGTCAAGGCCGAGCTTGCCAGGCGACGTGGTCCAATTGGCGCCAGGCGTCACGACGACGAACAACCACCCGATCAAGGTCGCCCCCGACGTGCCGGCCATGATGTAGAAGTTTTCCCGGTCGCGAAGCATCGGGGCCACCTCGAACAACGATAAACGCGAGGCCGCGATGTGGCGACGCGACGCCTACCCGGCGAGCAGCCTGACCCCCAGCAGTGTCAACAGCCCGGCGTTGAACAGCAGCACGGCCGGGGTCAGCGCGGTGAGGCCGCGACGGAACCGGTGGCCGGCGGCCGCGCCGAACAAGCCGACCGCGACCAGCGACGGCACCGTGCCGAGACCAAAACAAAACATCGCCAGCGCGCCATACCACGGCGAACCGGTCGCGGCGGCCGCCGCCAGCGCGGCATAAAGGATCCCGCACGGCAGGAACCCGAGCGCCACCCCCAGTGGATACCCGAGCAACGTCCGTGTCAGCGGCAATGCGAACCCGGGCCGCAATCGCCGCGCCGCCTGCAACACCAGCAACGCCGCCCCGATCAGCAGGAACACGCCCGCGCTGAAGCCCAGACGTTGGATGGCGAAGCCACCGCCGCCCGCCGCGATGCCCAACGCGGTGTAGGTCGTGAGACGGCCGAGGTGATACGGCGCCAGCGACGCGGCGCGCAGCCGCTGGCATTCGCGCAGGTGGGCTGATGGCAACCGGGCCATGCGGTCGCTGACCTGGCCCAATACGAAACCGCCGCACATGGGCGCGCAATGCAGCGGGCTGGCCGCCGCGCCAGCCAACAGCATGCCCGCCGCGACACTGCCCCAAACGGCGCCGCCGACCGCGCCCGGTGTGCCGCACCAGGCGGCGAATTGCGACAGAGCCTCGTACACGGGTGCCCTTATGCCTCAGTTCCGCACTGGAAGACGTTGATCTGTGTCAATGCCGCACCGCCGCATGTCCAGCAGTTTAAGGCGCTGAGATTGCAAGGAGAGGGACATGCGCGGAATCCGAGCTGGGGACGCGGCGATCGGCTTGTTGGTCGCGACGCTCGGGTTGATCGGCCTGATCCAGGCGGCCGGAGCGACGGACGACGAAATTTATGTGTTCGGCCTGTCGCTGCTCACGTTCGCGGTGGTATTCGATTTCGGCCTGTTGAAGCGGCACTTCGATACTGTGGGCCAATGGCCCGAGGACGGCTATAACGAAACGATCGTCAAGAAATTCCTGATCGCGGCGGTATTCTGGGCCGTGGTCGCGTTCCTGATGGGCGTCGTGCTCGCGGCGCAACTGTCGTGGCCGGCGCTTAATCTCGGCATCTCGTTCACCAATTTCGGGCGATTGCGGCCGGTGCATACCTCGGCGGCGATCTTCGCGTTCGGCGGTTCGGCGCTGTTCTCGACATCGTTTTACGTCGTCCAGCGTACCTGCCGGGCACGCTTGTTCGGCGGTGAGACGCTGGCGAATTTCATTTTCTGGGGCTACCAGTTCTTCATCGTCATGGCGGCGCTGTCCTATGTGATGGGGTTCAGCCAGGGCCAGGAATACGCCGAGCCGGAGTGGCATCTGGACCTGTTCCTGACGCTGATCTGGGTGCTCTACGCGCTGGTGTTCATCGGCACGGTGGTGAAGCGGCAAGAGCCGCATATCTACGTCGCCAACTGGTTCTACATGGGGTTCATCCTGACCATCGCCGTGTTGCACATAGGCAACAATATCGCGATGCCGGTCAGCTTCTTCACCGCCAAGAGCTACAACATCGCCTCGGGCGTGCAGAACGCGATGATCCAGTGGTGGTATGGTCATAACGCGGTCGGCTTCTTCCTGACCGCCGGCTTTCTGGGGATGATGTACTATTTCATTCCGAAAGCGGCGGGCCGGCCGATCTACTCATACCGACTCTCGATCGTGCACTTCTGGTCGCTGATCTTCATGTACATCTGGGCTGGGCCGCACCACCTGCATTACACCGCGCTGCCCGACTGGACACAAAATCTCGGCATGGCGTTTTCGGTGATGCTGTGGATGCCGTCGTGGGGCGGTATGATCAACGGACTGATGACGCTGTCCGGCGCATGGGACAAGTTGCGCACCGATCCGGGCCTGCGCTTCTCCGTCACCGCCGTGGGCTTTTACGGCATGTCGACATTCGAGGGACCGGTCATGTCGATCCGTCCGGTGAACGCGCTGTCGCACTACACCGACTGGGGCATCGGCCACGTGCATTCGGGCACGCTTGGCTGGGTCGCGTTCATCAGCTTCGGCGCCATCTATTACCTCGTGCCGGCGCTGTGGAAACGTACTGGGCTCTACTCGGTCCGGCTGGCGTCCTGGCATTACTGGATCGCGACACTCGGCATTGTTCTCTACATCACCTCGATGTGGGTGGCGGGGATCATGCAGGGCCTGATGTGGCGCGCGTATGACGCGTTCGGCTTCCTGCAATACTCGTTCGCCGAGTCGGTCAGCGCGGTGCATCCGTTCTATGTCATCCGATTGACCGGCGGCGTGTGCTTCCTGATCGGTGCGCTGATCATGGTTTACAATCTGATCCGTACCGCGCGCGGTACGGCGACCGAAACGACGGTGGGATTCGTCCCCGTCCCGGCGGGAGAATAAGACGATGTTCATCCGTCACGAAACCCTGGAGCGGAACGCGTTTCTGTTCATCGTGTTCACCGTCCTGGTCATCGCCATCGGCGGCCTCGTGGAGGTCATTCCGCTGTTCACCATCGAAACGACGGTGGAGCACGTGACCGGCGTGCGGCCGTACTCCCCGCTGGAAGCGCGCGGCCGCGACATCTATGTGCGCGAGGGATGCTATGTCTGCCACAGTCAGATGATCCGCGCGCTGCGTGATGAAGTGGAGCGCTACGGGCATTACTCCATCGCCGCCGAGAGTATGTATGATCATCCGTTCCAGTGGGGGTCGAAGCGTATCGGTCCCGATCTGGCACGGGTCGGCGGCAAATACTCCAACGACTGGCACTACGCGCATCTCACCAACGCGCAGAGCGTGGTGCCGGAATCGCTGATGCCGCATTACGCGTTCCTCGCGCATACTCCGTTGGAGCAAAACGATCTGACGGCGCGGCTGAAGGCGCAACGAACCGTTGGCGTGCCCTATACGGATGACATGATCGCCAATGCGGGGGCCGACCTGCGGGCGCAGGCTGATCCGGCGGCCGATACCGCGGCTTTGCTGAAGCGCTACCCCAAGGCGGTGGCCGTGCCGGGCAATGGTCAGTACGTCACGGAAATGGATGCGCTGGTCGCGTATCTGCAGGTGCTCGGGACGATGGTCGACTTCGCGGACCCCGCCAACGAAAAACTGCATCAGTAGGGGCCGGTCATGTGGATCATTCAATGGCTGCGCGATTACTCGATCGTGCTGATGCTGGTCACGTTCGTGGGGCTGATGGCGCTTACGTTCTGGCCAGGCCGCCGGCCGCGCTTCGAGCGTGACGGTCAAATTCCCCTGCAAGACGATCGCTGAGGAGGCACCGCCGTGCCAACGAAAATCGAGAAAGACGACGTCACCGGCCAGATGACCACCGGTCATGAGTGGGACGGTCTCCAGGAACTGAACCGTCCGCTGCCGAAATGGTGGGTCTATGTGTTCATGGCCTGTGTGGCCTGGTCGATGGTGTATTTCGTGCTGTATCCGTCCTTTCCGGGCATCACCGGCTATTTCCACGGGGTCATCGGCTATTATCAGCGCGATGCCGTGGATGCCGATGTCGCGGCGATCGCGCAACAGCGCGCCGGCGCGATGGATCGGATCAAGGCGCTGTCGTTCGCGGATATCCGCAAGGATCCGCAACTGCTCGCGGTGGCGCAGACGGCTGGCCGCATCACCTTCGCGGAGAACTGCCAGCCTTGTCACGGCGCGGGCGGCGGCGGCAACCTCGGTTTTCCGGCATTGGCGGCGGGTAACTGGCTGTGGGGCGGCAAGCTTGAGGATATCCAGCAGACCGTCACGTTCGGGATCCGCAGCGGACTCGACGACGCGCGTAACAGCCAGATGCCGCGCTTCGGCGCTGATGCCATTCTGAAGCCGGCTGAAATTCAGGCGGTGGCCGATTACGCGGCGAGCCTCTTCGACCTGCCCAGTACCGGGACGAACCTGGCCGAAGGCAAGCGCGTGTTCGCCGAGAACTGCGCGGTGTGTCATGGCGACGCCGGCCAGGGCAACCGGGAGGTGGGTGCTCCGAAACTGGCGGCGAAAACCCATCTGCACGGCGATGATCGCGCCGCGATTCTGGCGCAGCTCAACAATCCGCGCATGGGCGTGATGCCGAACTGGAACGCTCGTCTCGATGCGGCGAAAATCAAGAGCGTGGCGCTGTATGTTCACTCATTGGGCGGCGGAGAATAGCTTCCATTATGTCATTCATGGGTAAAGGCACACCGCCGGTGGACGACCCCCAGGACATCCTGTACGCCGACCGGGTCAGAGTTTACCCCAAATCAGTGCACGGTCCGGTGCGCCGGTTCAAATGGGCCGTGCTGATTGTTTGCCTGACGATCTATTACGTGTTGCCCTGGGTTCGCTGGAACCGCGGCATCGGCCGGCCCAATCAGGCGGTGCTGCTGGATATTTTCCATGAGCGCTTCTGGTTCTTCAATCTCGAGTTCTGGCCACAGGATATCTTCTACCTGACCGGCCTGCTGATCATGGGCGCGGTCGCGCTGTTTCTGGTCACCAGTCTGTTTGGCCGGTTGTGGTGCGGCTACACCTGTCCGCAAACCGTGTGGACCGACCTGTTCATGTGGGTCGAGCGCGAGATCGAGGGCGACCGCAACGAACGTATGAAGCGCGACTCGGGTCCAACGGATTTCGACAAGATCTGGCGCAAGGGGCTGAAACACACGGTGTGGTTCGCCGTCGCGTTTTGGACCGGCGGCGCCTGGATCATGTATTACGTCGACGCGCCGACCGTGACGGTCGAGTTCTGGAATGGTACCGCCTCGACCCCGGTCTATCTGTTCACCGCTCTGTTCGCCGCAACGACCTATCTTCTGGCCGGCTGGGCGCGCGAGCAGGTCTGCACCTACATGTGCCCCTGGCCGCGTTTCCAGGCGGCGATGCTGGATGAGCAAAGCTTCACCGTCACCTATGAGGCGTGGCGCGGGGAGCCGCGGGCGCAAGGCAAGCGGCTCCCGGGCGCCGGCGGCGATTGCGTCGATTGCGGCGCTTGTGTCACCGCCTGTCCGACCGGGATCGATATTCGCGACGGCAGCCAACTGGAATGCATCAACTGCGGTCTGTGCATCGATGCCTGCAATCATGTCATGGAGCGGACCGGCCGGCCAGGCTGGCTGATCACCTGGGACACCCTCGCGGATCAGGCGGCGAAGGCGGCCGGCACCCATGTCCCGCTGCGATTGATCCGCCCGCGAACCATCACCTACCTCTCCGCGCTCGTCCTCGCCGCCGCCGTCATGATCATTGCTCTGGCGTTACGGCCTGGGCTTGGCCTGTCCGTGCAGCACGACCGGGCACCGCTTTTCGTGACCCTGGCGAGCGGTGACATCCGCGACGGCTATACCGTGAAGATCGTCAATAAGTCGCCAACTCAGGCGGTGTTCGAGATCACGACGCAAGGCCTCTACGGCGCGATGCTGACCGAGGCGAACGAGCAACTCGGTCCGGCCGAAACCCTGGGCTTGCCGGTCCCCGGCGACAGTGTCGGAACGTTCCGGATCATGGTGGCCGGCCAGCCGGCGGCCTTGGTCGACGGATCGCAGCCGATCGACTTTTCGTTGCGGGATACCGCGACGGGTGAAGTGACAGTATATCACTCGGTCTTCATGGGACCGGTTCGGCGGAGGTAGTGGCGATGCAAGCGCGTGATGGTAAGGCGGCACCGCCGTCGCGGAATCTGTGGCCGTTCTTTCCGTGGTTCATCGCGGCGGCGATGGGCGTGGTGATCGTCGTCAACTCCTTCATGGCGTATTCGGCGCTCAGTACGTTTCCGGGCACCGCCGGCGGCGACGGGTTCGATCTGTCCAACAATTACAATGCCATCCTCGCTCGCATGAAGCGGGAGGCCGCCCTGGGTTGGACCGTGCGAGCCGAGGTGGACAAAGCGGGTCATCCGGTCGTCGTGCTGGCGGACCGGTCCGGCAACGTTTTGGCGGGCGTGGCGATCGAGGCGACCGCGCAACGGCCGCTCGGCGATCAGCACACCACGAACGTTCGGTTTTCGGAGGTATCGCCTGGCCGTTACCTCGGGGCCGCGGTCCTGGATGAAAAAGGCCAGTGGGATCTGGAGCTCTCGGCGACCGCGGGTGGGCATGAATTCATGACGACGCGGCGGCTCGTGGTTCGGTGACGGCGCTCGCGCTCGATCCGGGTGCGATTGAGGCGGCAACTGACATTTGCGCGCATTGCGGGCTGCCGGCGTTGGCGGGGCGGCGGTTTTGCTGCCCAGGATGCGCGGCGGCGTTCGATACGATCCAGTCGTTGGGGTTGGGATCGTATTATGAACGTTGCATCGCCGAGCGGCCGCCTCGGCCTGAACCATCCGAACGTTATGACCTGACCCGTTTCGTCACCGCCCGCGCCGATGGCGGCAAGGAACTCGTGCTGGCGATCGATGGATTGCGCTGCGGCGCCTGTGTCTGGTTGATCGAGTCCGTGCTGGGCCGCGAGCCGTCCGTGCTGACTGGCCGGGTCAACATGACCAGCCGGCGGCTGAAACTCGTTTGGCGTGGTCCCGTCTCCGAGGCGGAGCGTCTGGTCGGCCGTATCGAGTCGCTGGGGTATCGGCTGGTGCCATTCGATCCGGTGGCGTTGGCGGCGGCGCGGGACGATACGGACCGGGCACTGATCCGGGCGTTGGCGGTGGCCGGGTTCGCCGCGATCAATGTGATGCTGATGTCGATTGGCATCTGGGCTGGCGATGCCGCGGGCCTCCTGGACAGCATGGGGCCGGCGACACGGGATCTGCTGCATCTCGTTTCGGCTCTGATCGCGTTGCCGGCGATTGCTTATGCCGGTCAGCCGTTCTTTCGGTCCGCGATCGCGGTGCTGCGGCATGGGCGGACCAACATGGATGTTCCGATCAGCCTGGGTGTTGTGCTGGTCACCGGACTTAGTCTCGCGCAGACATTGTCGCACGGCCGGGACGCGTATTTCGATTCCGCGGTGACACTACTGTTCTTCCTGCTGATCGGCCGCGTGCTGGATCACCGCGCGCGAGGCCGCGTGCGCGCGACCGTTGAACTGCTGCTGACGTTACGCGCCACCGACGTGACCGTGCTGGCGGACGACGGGACCGCCGCGCGACGGTCAGCCTGGTCGCTGATGCCGGGGGAGCGCGTGCTGGTTGGGATGGGCGAACGAATTGGCGTCGATGGCGTGGTGGAACGGGGTAGTTCCTCGGTCGATACCAGCCTCGTCACCGGCGAGAGTTTACCGGTCACCGTGCTTGCCGGTTCCGCTGTGTTCGCCGGCACGATGAACCTTTGCGCGCCGCTGACCGTTCGGGTCACGGCGGCCGAGGACGGGACGCTGCTGGCGGAATGCGCCCGGCTGATCGAGGCGTCGGAGGCGCGGCGGTCCCGGTTCGTGGTGCTCGCTGACCGGGTGGCGCGGCGGTACGCCCCGGCGGTGCATCTGACGGCGCTGGCGACGTTTCTGGGATGGTATGTGTGGGGTGGTGCGCCACTGTCTCAGGCGTTGCTGACGGCGAGCGCGGTGCTGATCATTACCTGTCCATGCGCATTGGCGCTGGCGGTGCCGGCGGTGCAGGTGATCGCCACGGCGCGGTTGTTCCAATCCGGCATCCTGTTGAAGTCCGCGACGGCGCTGGAACGGTTGGCCGAGGTCGACACCGTTGTCTTCGACAAGACCGGGACGCTGACCGAACCATCGCCGGCGCTGGTCCGGGACGGGGTCGATCCGATAGCGTTACGGGAGGCGGCCGCATTGGCCGCGCACAGCCGGCATCCGTTGGCGCGCGCTCTGGTGGCCGCCAGCGGCAACGTGCCGATGGCGGAACAGGTCGAGGAACACCCAGGGCTTGGCGTCGCGGCGGGCGCGATGCGGTTGGGATCGGCGGCGTTCGTCGGAATGCCGCCTGATGATGGGGCTTGTGCCCCTGAACTCTGGCTGAGCCGGCCCGGTAAGGTACCGGTGCGCTTCACATTCGCGGAACGGCCTCGGCATGACGCGGCCGAAACGATCGTGCGGCTGCGGGCGATCGGATTGAAGGTTCGGTTGCTGTCCGGCGACCGTCAGGCTTCAGTCGCGCGGATCGCCGCGGCGGTCGGGATCGACGATTGGCGAGCGGAATGTTCCCCAGTCGAGAAGGTCGCGCTGCTGCGCCAGATGGGCGAGCGTGTGCTGATGGTGGGGGATGGGCTGAACGATGGGCCGTGCCTCGCCGAGGCGCATGTATCGGCGTCTCCCGCCACCGCCGCTGACATCAGTCAGACGCTGGCGGACGCGGTGTTTCAGGGTGCCGGTCTCGGGGCGATCGCCGAACTGGTGGTCACGGCGCGGCGGGCGAAGGGATTGATGCGCGGCAATATCGCCCTGTCGCTGGTTTACAATGCGCTGATGGTGCCGCTGGCGGTGGCGGGGTTTGTCACGCCATGGCTGGCGGCGCTGGCGATGTCGGGATCGTCGCTGTTGGTCATCAGCAACAGTTTCCGGGTGCGCGCGTGAACGTCATTCTGTTGCTGATCGCGGCTTCACTTTTCCTCGGCGGGTGTGGCCTGGCGATTTTCCTGTGGTCGCTGCGGACCGGGCAATATGAGGATCTGGATGGCGCCGCCAACCGGATTCTGTTCGACCACGATCATCCGAAACGCTGAGACCGGAACGTGTCGAGTTCCTCGGGCAGTGCGCCTTTGAGGATCGCCGGCGCCAGGGCGAACGCGTGCGCGCCGGCCAGGGTCACGCCGCTGTGGCAGGTCGCGGCGAACGCACCCGGGTAACGTTCCGATTGCTCATAGATCGGGAAACCGTCGGGCGACATCACACGCAGCGCGGCCCAGGTGCGGACGATGTTGGCGTCGCGGAGGCGCGGGAAGACCTGGAGGTTGCGGGCGGCGATCTCCTTCAGGATTGCGTTTTTCGTCGAGATGTCGAATCCCACGTCCTCCTGGCTGTCGCCGAGCATGACAGTGCCTTCCTCGGTCTGGCGGACGACGTGGGTGGCGTAGTCCAGGAAACGCGGCAACCGCTCGGTGACGATGATCTGGCCTTGTAACGGTGTGACCGGCATGGAAAGTCCAACCATCGGGGCGAGGTCCCGCGATCCCAGGCCGGCGGCGATGACGACGCGAGGCGCGGCGAACCGTTCGGTGCCGGAACGGACGGTGAAGTCGTTCGGCGCGGCGTCGATCGCGTCCACCTTGCGGCCGGGTTTGTACGCGACCCCATTCGACTGGGCGTCCGCATGCAGCGCGCGTAGCAAGTACAGCGGTGAGGCGTGGCCGTCGATCGGACAGAACGATGCGCCAACGACCCGATCGCCGAGGCCGGGGACCATGGCGTGGACTTCTTTTCGGTCCAGCATCCGGGTGCCGATGTCGCCGCTTTCGTTGTGCATGCGGTGCACAAGGGCAGCGCGATTTTCCAGTTCCTCATCGCTGAGGCAGAACATGAAGCCGCCGGGCTGACGGAGGCCCACGTCGACGCCGGTCCGTTGTCGCAACGTGGCGGCGAGGGTTGGCCACAACTCCGACGAGCGGCGGGTCCAGTGCGCGTAGGGCGGCATGCCGGCACCTTTGCTCTGCACCCAGACGAGGCCGAAATTGCCGCGGGCGGCGCGGAAGGCGATGTCGCCCTCGTCGAGCAGGGCAACGGACGCGCCTTGCCGGGCCGCGCCCCAGGCGATGGCGCCGCCGACGAGGCCTCCGCCGATGACGATCAGGTCGTGGGTTGGCA
>CALFNB010000554.1 GCA_937902425.1 uncultured Acetobacteraceae bacterium
CCCCGCGAGCCGCAACAGCACGATGGTCTCCGCTCCCGTCGGCTCCGTCATCTCGACCATGGCGTCGATGAGCGGCGTGTCAGCATCATGATGGCGGTTTGGCTCCGTGATGCACTCCGGACGGATCCCGAGAACCACGTCGCGATCCCGGTATTCATCGGCAAGCGCCATGGCGGGCAATGCGATGCTGATCTCGCCGTTGCCGAGGGCCGCGGTGAGGCGCCCGTTCTCAGCCGTGATGCGAGCGGGCAGCGTGTTCATCGGTGGAGAGCCCATGAACCGGGCCACGAACAGATTGACCGGCCGGTTATAGACTGTGTCGGGATCAGCGAACTGCTGCACCTCGCCCAGTCGCATCACCGCGATTCTGGTCGCCAGTGTCATCGCCTCGACCTGATCATGCGTGACATAGATAATCGTCGAACCGAGCCGCTGATGCAGCCGCTTGATCTCCATCCGCATCTCGATCCGCAGTCTGGCGTCCAGGTTGGACAGCGGCTCGTCGAACAGGAACAGGAATGGATCGCGCACCAGAGCGCGGCCCATCGCGACACGCTGCCGTTGCCCGCCCGACAATTGCGAGGGCCTGCGGTCGAGCAGTTCTTCGATTTGCAGAAGCCGCGCGACGCGCTCCACTGTCTCCGCCTGCTGCCGTTTGGGAACCTGGCGGCATTCCATGCCGAATGTCATGTTCCCGCGTACCGTCATTGACGGATACAGAGCATAAGACTGGAACACCATCGCGATATTCCGGTCCCTCGCCGCGACCCCGTTCATGGGCTTTCCGCCGATTTCGACGATACCCTCACTGGCCTGGTCAAGCCCGGCGACAATATTCAGCAACGTCGATTTACCGCAGCCGGACGGACCTACCAGGACCGTGAACTCGCCGCTGTCGATATCGAGGTTGATATTCTTTAGCACGGGAGTCGCGCCGTAGCGCTTCATGACATTCCGGATCACCAGCGCCGACATCTATTTCACTGCTCCTGAAGTCAGCCCGCGCACGAAATAACGGCCGGCGAACAAGTAAATCAGCAACGTCGGGCCGGCGGCGATCAGCACGGCCGCGCTCTGCTCACCATACTGGGGCGCCTGACTGATCTGCGCGGACAGCGCGATCAGCGCCGCGGTGATCGGTTGATTCTCACCCGCCGAGAAGGTGACTCCGTACAAGAACTCGTTCCAGATCCCGGTGAACTGCCAGATGACCGTCACGATCAGGATCGGTGGCGACAGAGGCAGTACGATGCGCCAGAAGATGCGATAAAACCCGGCACCGTCGATGCGCGCCGCCCTCAGCAGGTCCGCCGGAATACTGAGATAGTAGTTACGGCAAAACAACGTCGTGAAACTCATTCCCTGGACGACGTGAATTAGCACGAGACCCGCGGTCGTATTGAACAGCCCAAGATCGCGCAATACTATGACCCACGGCACAAGCTTCATCTGCTCGGGCAGGAAGACGCCGAGCGTGATGATGCCGAAGACCACATGGTCGCCGCGGAATCGCCATAGCGTCAACGTGTAGCCGTTCAGGGCGCCGAGCATGGTCGAGATCGCGGTCGCCGGGATTACCATGCGCAGGGAATTCCAGAAATACGGCTGAATCCCGCTGCAATGTTCCGCGATGCAGAACTTGCTCCATGTTTGGCTGAAGTTACCCCACATCCAAGGCCCAGGCATGCCAATGACTGAACTGTGGTTGATATCTTCGGTGCTCCGTACCGAATTCAATACCACGACAACGATCGGCAGCAGGAAGAACATCGCGAACACCGACAGCACGCTGTAAATCATCAGCCGGGACCAGTTGAAGCGCTCAGGCACGGGCCGCCGCCCTCCGCCGCCACAGTCCGTATGCCGCATAGGGCAACAGCACGACCGCGAGCGAGCCCAGAAGCATCACCGCGGCGGCCGAGCCGCGACCGAGTTCGCCACGCTGAAACATGAAATCGTAAACCACCAGAGCCGGTAACAGGGAAGCAAGACCGGGTCCGCCAGCCGTCAGTGCCACGACAAGATCGTACGTCTTGATGGCGAATTGCAGGAGGATCACCAGCACCGAAACGAAAATCGGAGTGATGCTCGGCAGCACCACACGGGTGTAAGTGCGCCACGCACCGGCTCCGTCGATCTGCGCGGCCTTCATCAGGTCATTGTCCACCGAACGGAGTCCGGCGAGGAACAGTGCCATCGCGAAGCCGGAACCATGCCAGACCGCGGCCACCACGATCGCGTATATCGCCATGTCGCGGTCGATGACCCATCCAAAGTGGAAGCTGTTCCAACCCAGATCATGCATGAGCTTCTGCACGCCGATGCTGGGGTTGAAGAGCCAGCCCCAAACCGTGCCGGTTACGACGAACGACACGGCGATCGGATACAGGAAGATGGTACGAAACACCGTCTCGCCGCGGATGCGCTGGTCCATCAGAATCGCCAGCACCAATCCAACCAGCGTGGTCATCAATACGAAGCAACCACTATAGATGTAAAGGTTGCCGTAGGCGATTTGCCAGTTGCGGCTGGCCAGAATGGCGCCGTAGTTGCGCCAGCCTGCCCAACTGTAATCGGGCAGCAGGGTCGAACGAGTGAACGACACCCCGATCGTCCAGAAGGTGAAGACGATGACGTAGCCACAACTGATGAGCAACGGCGGCCATATCGCCAGATGTGGCGCCAGGCGGCCGAATCGCCGCGACCATCGCGCGCCGCCGGATGAGCCGCCCCCGCCCATCGTCTCAACGCCCCGTTTCAGCGCCCCGTTTCAGCGAACGTTATTTACCGCGTCAACCAGCCGCTTCTGGCCTTCTTCGGCGGTGATCCTGTTGTCGTGGACGTATTCCGCCATGACGTCCACCATCGCCGCGGTAATCTGGTTGGTCTGCGCCATGTTGTGGGCGAGGCTCAACACCACGCGGTCGCTCTTCACCGCATCCACCATCGCGCGCGCCGCCTCGCGCTGTCCATCGCTGAAACCTTCGCCCGACATGTCGGTATCCGTGCGTACTGGCAACGAACCGGTGATCTGCGAGTACATCGGGCCGAAGTCCTTGCTCATGACGATCTTCGCGAGCAATTTCTGGCCTTCCTGGAATTCAGGCTGCGACTTCTGCCAGAAGATGAACTCGTCGGTGTTGAGGTCGAAGGCGATCTTGCCGTCATCCTGCGGAGCCGGTCCGGCCATGTAATCACTAAGCGCGAACCCGGCTTTCTTGAAGACGCCCTGCGCCCAACCGCCCATCAGCAGCATGCCGATCTCACCTTTCATGTAGCGCGGAATGAACGTGCTGTAGTGCTGTCCGGAGGCGCCAGGATCCGACCATTCGCCAAGCTTGCGAAGCTGCCGGAACGCCGCCAGAACTTCAGGGCCCTTCAACGCTTTTTCATCCAGCTCCATCACCGCCTTGCGATAGGCACCCGGGCTGATGCCGGAAAGCGAGATGTCCCACTTCATGCAGTCGTCCCATTTGATACCGCCATTGGCCACCGGCGTGATCCCGGCCGCCTTCATCTTCTCCGCCACCACGTTGAACTCGGCCCAGGTCGCGGGGAGTTTGGTCATGCCGATCTGATCGGCCGCCTTTTTCGACACGAACAATGTATTGATGCGATAGGCCTGAATCGGCAGCGCGATCCAATGGCCGTAAGGCTTGCTCTGCCGAACCAGTTCCGCCGGCACGACCGCCTCATATCCAGCCTCCTTCACCTGGGCGTCGAGGT
>CALFNB010000555.1 GCA_937902425.1 uncultured Acetobacteraceae bacterium
GTGGGACGCCATCCGACTGTTGCACGCGCCCACTACCACCGGCCATTCAACGAGGTAGCTTTGCTCCAACGCAGGTTTAATTCGAGGACAGGAAACCACCGAGAGTTGACAGCCTTGACGGTCATTTGCTGACCTGGAGGCCCGCCCCAGGGCCCCGCTGGTTTGCCGCGGGTTCAGGTGGTTTTCTCACCAAGCCGCTGACCACTGCCCGCCGCCGGCCCGACGGGGCTGGTGCGGTGGCATGGTCGGTGTCCGCGCCTGATGCCGCGCCTTGCCGGAACGTTTGCATGCTTGCCGTCTCCAGGTCGGCCGCCTCATCCACGCGCAGCGTTTCCGAAGCGAGGAACAAACGATCCAGCAAATCCGACAGCAAGGCCCGTTCATCGTCGGACAACCCGGCCTGAATGATCGCCTCTCGCCGCCGCCATTCCGGCCGCAGACGATCGACGAGATCCCGGCCGGCCGGCGTGAGCTGCCAGGTACGGCGCCGCGGATCCGACTTTCGCGCCGACGACCTCACTAATTGACGGCGGTTCAACATGGTCAGGACACGGCTGACAAGAGCTTTGTCCATCGCGGTCAGTGCCACGATCTGATGCGCGGCGAGTGGCCCTTCACTCCCAAGATTGCTCAACACGCGCATTTCGGGAAGGCCCACGCCAAAACGCGCCCCGTAATACTGCGTCGCGCCCTTGAATAACGAACTCGCCAGAGTGTGAACGCGGAAGTTGATCGACTTAAGCTCGTCCGATGCTTGCGATGCGCCCACGTCCAGTTCTCCGGGTCCGATGATATCACCACGTGTACATATCATCAGTCGGCGACCCCGGCAGCCATGTTCCGAACCAATTCGTCATTGTCCAGACCAGGCGCCGTCGTGACCAGGCGGCGTCGTGACCCGGCGGCCGAGCGCCGCGTGTCCCGCCGCGCCCGGCGGCCGGTTCCACCCAGTTTCTAAAACAATTCCAGCAACTTGCGCTCGTCGGCCAAAACCTCTGGCGCCCCGTCATAGATTTTGGCGCCGCGGTTCATCACCACGGCACGCGCGGCGATTTTCAATGCGAGGCGCGGGTTCTGTTCCACCAACAGGATCGTCGTGCCGTAGTTCTCGTTGATCTCACGGATACTCTCCATCACCCGCTCCACCAGCAACGGTGCCAGCCCGATCGACGGCTCATCCAGGATCAACAGGCGGGGCGCCGGCATCAGCGCCATGCCGATGGCCAGCATCTGCTGTTGACCGCCCGACAGCGTGCCGCCGATCTGCGCCTGCCGCTCCCGCAATACGGGGAACAGCGCGAACACGCGCTCCATCCGTTCGGCGATCACGTCGCGGCTGGTGACCGAGAAACCGCCCAGTTCGAGGTTCCGCCGCACGTTGAGGGTGCGAAAGATCCCGTGGCCCTGCGGTACCAAAGCGAGGCCGTCGGCGATGTTGGCGGACGGGCCGCGGCCGGTGATGTCTCTCCCGTCGAACGACACCCGCCCAGAGCTGGCCCTGATCAACCCGAAGATCGCGCGCACAAGGGTCGTCTTGCCGGCGCCGTTGTGGCCGAGCACGACGACGATCTCTCCGGTTCGCAGGGTTAACGCGACATCCCGCACCACTGTCTTCTTGCCGTAGCCGGCGGTGAGACCGGCGATGTCCAGCAGCGCGGTCACCGGAAATACCGCCGCACCAGGTCGGCGTCCGCCATCAGGGTTTCCGGGTTGCCTTGCGCGAGCGCCCGCCCCTCGTCGAGGTAAATGAGCTGGTCGCAGGCCGAACGGATCGCCTCCAGATTGTGCTCGATGATACAGATCGCCTTGCCGCCAGCCGCCAGCCGGCGCAGCAGATCGATGATCTTCCGCATCGCGCCGGCATCCAGCCCCGACAGCGGCTCATCGAACAGCAGCACCTCCGCTTCGGTGGCGATCAGACGCGCCACGACGAGCAGCTTTTCCTCGGCATAGGACAGGTCCTCGGCCAGGTCGAAGGCGCGGTCGGCCAGGCCGATGAAGTCGAGGATGGCCATCGCGCGGCTGGTGTTGGCCGCATCCTGTCGTCGCACCAACAGAGGGCGCAGGAACAGGGTGAGCAGCCCATCGCCGCGTTGCCGCGGCAGGGCGACCAGTACGTTCTCCAGCACCGACATGCCGGCGAACAGGCGCAGATCCTGAAAGGAGCGCGCGATACCGGCGCGCACGAGCTCGTGCGGCCGCAGCCGGCGCAGCAATTGACCCCGGAAGCGAATGTCACCCTGATCGGCGGGCAGGAACCCCGTCAGCAGATTGAACGCCGTTGTCTTGCCGGCGCCATTCGGACCGACCAGCCCGGTGACGCGGCCGCGGGTGAGCTGGATGTCGAGCGCATCAATGGCGGTGATACCGCCGAACCGCTTACGCAACCCGGTGCCTTCCAGGACGACGCCACCGGCCGGCGCGGCCGTGGTCAGCTCCGCCGCGGCGTTACCGCTGACCGCGACGGCGTGCCGGCCCCCGCGCCGCGGTTCCCGCAGCAGGCCCTCCGGCCGGAACACCAGAAACAGGATCAGCACGCAGCCGTAAATCAACAGGCGAAGCTGCGCCGCGATGCCCTCGGGCAGATCCACGAAGGCCAGCGCCTCCGGCAGGATCACCAGAAGCGCGGCGCCAAGCACCGATCCCACCAGATTTCCGGTGCCGCCGACGACGACCATCGACAGGATCAGAACGGTTTCACTGACCTGGAAGCTGTCGGCCCCGACATAGGACAAGTAATACGCGAACAGCGACCCGGCCACCGAAGCGAGCGCCGCCGACACGCCAAATATGCTGACTTTCATGTAAAAGATGTTCTTGCCAACCGATGCCGCGGCGCTCTCGTTCTCACGCATCGCGCGCAGCGAACGGCCGAACGGCGAGTCGCCGATATGGCGCGCGATCAGGAAACACGCGGCTGCGGCGATGACGGCCGCGGGAAGAAAGACCGCTGGTCCTGTCAACGGTTTTCCGAGCAGCGACAGCGCCGGGATGCCGGAGATGCCGGTCGGTCCACCGGTCAGGCTGGTCCAGTTGATGATCACGTCGATCGCGATCACCTGCAGCGCGAGCGTGATGATCACCAGATAAATCCCCGAGATGCGCAACGCCGGCAGCGCGACCGCCAGGCCAAGCAGTCCGGTGCCGATCACCGACAGGATCAGCGGCAACGGAAACGGCAAATGCAACCGCAGCGCGGTCAGCGCGGTGATGTAGGCACCGAGCGCGTAGAATACCGCATGGCCGAACGCGAACAGGCCGGAGAATCCAATCAGCAAATTGAACGAGGTAGCGAGGATCGCGTAGATGCAGATCATCACACCGATATGCAGGACGAGTTCCATGTCCCGCGCCCTATCGCCGCGCACCGGCGAACAGGCCTTGCGGCCGCGCCAGCAACACCACGAACAACAGCACGAAGGCGATCGAGTTCTGCCATTCCGTCGGGATCTTCCACAATCCGAGACTTTCAACCAGGCCGACCAGGAATCCGCCCAGTATGGAACCGGGAATGGAGCCGAGGCCGCCCACGACGGCGACGACGAAGGCGACGAACACCGGGTTGAAGCCCATGCTCGGCGTGGCGCCTTCGTTCAGCAGCGTGAACACCGCGGCCACGGCGGCGATCGCCGAGCCAAGGGCGAACACGATCAGGGAGATGCGATCGGTGTCGATACCGACAATGCGCGCCATGTCGCGATCGTCGCTGAGCGCCAGGATCGCGTGGCCATAGCGGGTCTGCCTGAGGAACAGCAGCAAGGCGCCGGCGACGCCCAGAACCGCGATGACCTCGCCGATCTGCAGGCCGGTGAGAAATACCGGTCCCAAAATGAAAATCGGCGGCGCGAAACCGGGAACGGTGTGGATGTTTGGTCCGAATATCAGCGTCAACAGGCTTTCCAGAACAATGGAAAGTCCTAGCGACAGGATCAGCACGCTGTGCGACGACATGCCGCGCCGCTCGAACGGGCGGTAAGCCAGCCAGTAGACCAGCGCGCCCGCCGCCGCCGCGGTCAGCGGCGCCAGCACGACGCCGGCGGCCAGCGGCAATCCCCCCACCGCGACCGCCAGCCACACCGCGAACGCGCTGACCGCGAACACTGGGCCGTAAGCGAAGTGCACGATGCGCGTGGTGGTGAAGATCAGGCCAAAGCCCAGACCGAGGAGGGCGTAATGGGCCCCGTTGCCAAGGCCGTTGGCCAGCAGTTGCGCGAAGAGATCCATTGGAGATCGATGCTTACTTCGCCAACTCCGCGAAGTGCTCGAAGCTGCCCTTGGCTTCCTTCACGCTGAAGATGCCGACCCGCTTCAAACAGGTGCCATCGGGCTGGAACACCATGTCGCCGCCATAAACGCTTGGCACACGCGGCTTCGCGCGAACCGCCTCAAGCAACCGCTCGCCCTTGAAGTAATCCCCGCCGGCTTCGCGCGCGCGCCGGATCAGTTCGGCGATGACGTAGATGCCCTCGTAGTAGTTCGCGGCGTAAACCTCGGGTGGGTCGCCGTATTTCTTCTGGTAGGCATCGGCGAAACGTTTCGGCCAGGGATCGCCGGCGTTCGGATTGAAATAGTCCGACGCATACTGGAAACCATCGGCGTTCTGCCCCGCGACCTTGGCGATCTCGGCGGTGAATTCGACGCCAATGATCGGCTGCTTCATGCCGAACTCCCGCGCCCGCTTCAGCACCAGGCCGGGACCGGGAGAGAACTCCCAGATCGCCAGGAAATCGGCGTCGCTGGTGCGCAACTTGGCGATCTGCGTGTCGACATTGCTGGCGGTCGCCAACGCCTGCTCCACCGCCACGATCTCGCCGCCATGGGCTTTCCAGTCCGCCTGCGACACGCGCAACAGGCTTTGCCCGTCGTCGGTCGAGGCGCACATGACCGCCATCTTCTTGAAGCCCTTTTCTTTGGCGATGGTCAGCGCCGCGCGCGCCAGCACCGAGGCGACCGAGCGGTTGTGGTAGAGATAGCTGAACTTGCCGACGAGGCCGTCGGTCACCGAGCCGCCATCCAGCATGAAGATCTTCTGTTCCTCGCAGATCGGCGCGGTGGCGAGCGCGACAACCGAGTAGGACAACAGCACCGCCTGGATGTCGTAACGTGCGCGTAACCTCTGCAACGCATCGACGCCGACGCGCGGCACGCCCTGATGGTCCTCGATCGCGGCTTCGACCTTGATGCCGTCGATGCCGCCGGCGGCGTTGATCTCGTCGACCGCCATGAGGATGCCGCGCTGCATGACGGTGGCGTTCCAGTTCGCCTTGTCGCCAAGCCCGAGCAGCGCGCCGATGCGGAAGACCGGCGGGTCTTTCGGCGGCTCGGCGGCGCGCGCCGGCCGGTTCAGCGGGAACCGCCCCGACGCCAGTCCGGAGGCAAGAACGGACGCGGCGGCACGGCGGGTGATAGCCTGGGTCATGGTTCGTTTCCTCTCGTTCTTTATTCGGCCCTTTGAGCGAATCCGGGCGGTTCAGAGGCGCGGGATCGGAGGTGGCGGAACGTCGTTTGCTCCGGCCTGGCGGTCTGCCGCGGCGCGAAGATTTGCTGCCCTCCTCAGTGCGTGTGGCGGTTCGCCGCCTGATGTTACCACGACCCTGGCGGCCATGAGTTGATAAGTCAAGCCACATCGGGCATGCTGCCGTCCGGCTTAGGGAGGCGGCACGCCCCGATGACGGTCGTCCTGGTGCACAGTTCGGATATCCACGTCGATGACGATGCCGGGTGGGCGTACACCGGCCTCATCGGGTTGCGCGCGGTGCTGGACCGGGCGCGCGCGTTGGCGGCGGATTTCGTCCTGCTGGCCGGCGATACGTTCGACAATCATCGCGTGTCGGCGCCGGTGCTGCGACAGGCGGCCGATCTGATCACGCAATCGGGGCTTCAGGTGGTGCTGCTGCCGGGCAATCACGATCCCGTTCTGCCCGACTGCCTGTTCCGGCGGTCCGGACTCTCCGTGCATCCCGCCGTGCATGTGCTGGGTGTCACGCGGGCCGAAACGATCCTGTTCGCGGACCACGCGCTGGAGATTTCCGGACGCGCGCACCGCGGCTTCGGCGACATGGCGCCGCTATACTCGCCGGCTTCGCGCACCGCGCGTTGGCGGGTGGTGATGGCGCATGGGCATTATGTTCCGCCCAAGGAATGGGCGGCGAACGCGCACCGGTCCTGGCGGATCGGCGACCATGATCTGGCGGGCGTCGACGCGGATTATATCGCGCTTGGCCACTGGGACCGCCCCGCCGCTGTCGGCGATGGCAGCGTACCCGCTTACTATTCGGGATCGCCCGACCTCGCGGGCACCGTCAATGTCGTTCGTCTCGATCCCGTACTGGGCGTCAGCGTGTCGCGGGAAGCGCTGAACCTGAGCCATCCAACAACCGCGTAATCAACCAAAACGACAGGAGCGTCCGATGCCACGATACGAGTCGCCTTACGATCCAGCCAGTGCGCCGAAAAATCTCGAGCACGTGATCTACGAGAAGAAAGGCCATGTCGCTTACGTGACGATCAACCGGCCGGAAGTGCGCAACGCGCTGCACAGCTATTCCTACGCCGAGTTGCGTTCGTGCTGGCACGATATCGGCCTCGATCCGGATATTTATTGTGGTATCGTCACGGGAACCGGCGACGCGTTTTGCGCCGGCCGCGACGTGAAATTCCTGGCGCGCTATCAGGCCGAGGGCAAGCGCACGCCGCATGAGGATCCGAACAATCCGCTGTTCCATTGGGGCGGCGGCGGACAGCCGAGCGATGTCAATCTGGAGAAGCCGCTGATCGCGGCGATGAACGGGCTCGCGGTGGGCGTCGGCCTGTCGCTGGCACTGCAATGCCAGTTGCGCGTTATGGCGGACGACGCCTGGATTGGCGACACCCACACCAAGGTCGGACGGCTCGGCTCGGCGCATAATCTTTACACAGCGCTGCCCAGAACCACGGCCGCGTATCTGACGTTGTGCAACGGCCGGCTGAGCGCCGAGGACTGCTATCGCCAGGCCATCGTCAATAAAGTGGTGCCGCGGGACAAGCTGATCGCGACGTGCGAGGAAATGGCGGAGATGATCTGCGACAGTTCGCCGCTGGCGGTGCAGGCGGCGATCCGCCTCTATCGGCTGG
>CALFNB010000556.1 GCA_937902425.1 uncultured Acetobacteraceae bacterium
GCCTACCGCGTCCCGGTGAACGTGATCCGATTGTCGCCGACGCGGCTGGTGGCCAACCGTCCGAGGAACGAATGCCCCAGGATGCTGACGTCGAGCACACCCTGTCTGGCGACGAAGCCGGGCACCAGCCGATAGGTGATGCTGCCAACCGACATCGCGCTGATCGTTATGCCGGCGACCTCGATGATCCCCTTATCCGTCTTGATCTTGTCGGAGAAATCCAGTCTTGCGAACGAGATCCCAATGCGCAGGGCATCTTCCGCGCGAAGCGTGACGAGCGGGATGTCGTCATCGTAGACCATTCGCATCGCTGTCCCGTTGACCGTGGCATCGAAGACGAAGCGTCCGCCGCCGTCGCGCGCGGTGCTCGCGGCGCCATCGATGACCGGGCTCGCCGGGATCGATCCGGAATTGACCGCGACCGGAGTGGGATCGTTGGTCTCAACGACGCTGCCGTGCCCGGCACTGTAGATCCAGCGATAACTGGCATAGATCAGGACACCGACCAGGATGAGCGCGAGCCCGGTCTCCAGCGGAAGCCAAAGGCCGCCGGTGTCGTACAGGTTCCGGAACATTCGTTTGCGCCTACGGGCCATCTCCGGCGAATCCCGGCGGTCGGTTTCTTCGGGGGGCAATTCCTCCACGGTCATGAACCGGCCAGACGGCATTCGCTCATCCGCGTCCACCCGCGGCTCCACGCCCATTTGCATGGCGGCGAAGCCGGTGTCCCGGAGACCAATCCACAGGAATTTGAGGTGCGCGAGGAACGCCACGGCCCCGGCGGTCAGTGCCGCGGTGCCGTGGAAGGATGTTCCCTGGATGCCGAGCAACGTCGCCATCCCGTCGGACAACAACGCGGCGGACCCAGCCCAGACGACGGTCGCGAGACAGGACAGAATCGCGAAGCCTTTCCGGACGACCAACAGGCGATCGACGACCATCAGCAACCCAAGATACGGCACGGCGACGACGGCCGTCAGCACGACCAAAAACAGTCCGCCTCCGGATGCCATGAACCCGGCGTCGAGGCCTAAGTGAGATGCCGCGATCTCACCGACCATCGCGACCGCCACGGGAAACAGCATGGCCGCTTCCAACAAGGCCAGGCGCGGCCATTTGACCGTGAACAGCATTGGCATCAGATGGGTTTCCGGCGACCGTGGCGGCCAATGATCGCCGCCGGTTGATTACAACATGGTAGCGGAGAGGGTGATCAGGCCGGCGATCATTGGCCGCGCTTCCCGTCTGTTACAGCGTAGTAATCAGAGTACGCCGAAACCGGTCAGCGAAGCCGAACCGGCCCCCACTCGCGCCAGGGTGACAATCACCACCCGCGCCGCGATCGATCAGGATCCCATGCGGCCGTACAGCCGGGCCGCCACGCCAATGAGCACGGCCACTCCCACCATCAGCACGGCGAAGTCGGTGGCGATGCCAAACACACTTTCGCCGCCTCGCGGCATCAGGGCCCGCAGCGCGTCAGACCCTGAAGCTCGATCGCCTTGGCCGTTTCCGTGGTCCCCGTTGTCACGATGGATGCTCCGTTTCCCGGCGTGGACCTCATAGTGTACCTGGCCACGGCACGAGACTGGCCAATTCGCCTGGTTCTCGCAAACCAACCGACCGGCGGGGTCGCCTTGCCGGCCGAGAATGTGTCGTGCGACGATCTGAACCGGTGAGACCCAAACCGGCGGTCGACGCCGCATTCCGCGAGTTGTCCGCAGTTCCGGCGTAACCCTTACACGCGATGCAACCGGGCGGCCCTGTCAGGAAAGGTTTCGAAGCTGAGCGATCGGACACCAGAATTCCTCACCGATGAACACCTGGTTCGCTTCGGAATGATGGTGCGATTGCCGCGCGTCCTGGCCAGCCTCGACTTAATCGCCAGCCCTCGACTTAATCGTCAACCCTCGACTTAATCGGAGTTGGGCCATAATGACGAGCGGCCGGCCTCGGAGCAGGGTGAAAATTTAACGAGGGAGAGCGCGCCATGATCCACGACCATGCCAAATGGGGCCCCGCCGATCAGGTCGGAGCGGGCAACCTGCTGACCGCGGAAAAACGGCTCGCGGCTCTGGCCAGCGTGAAACAAGGCCGTGTCTACGACGTCAGCCACGAGATCTTCATGGGCGCGCCGTACATGGCGCCCAACCAGACGCCGTTCCTGATGTCGATCTTTGGCTCCTGGCGCGACACCATCAAGCGGCGGCGTAAGATGGGCGCCACCAACGATGCCGGAACGAACCTCGAGCGTATCGAGATGACTGCCCATGTCGGCACGCACATCGACGCGCTCGGCCATTTCTCCAAGGGCGACATGCTCTACAACGGGAATTGCGCCGCCGACGTGGTCACCGACTGGGGCCTCGACCGGTTGGGGATCGAGCACGCGCCGCCGATGGTCACGCGCGGTTTGTTGTTCGATGTGGCCGGCGCGCGCGGCGGCCAACATCTCAATCCGGGGGAGACGGTGACGCCCGACGATCTGAAGCGAGCCGCCTGACGCCCGACGATCTGAAGCGAGCCGCCGACACCGGCGGATTTTCGGTCCAGCCAGGTGATATCGCGCTGATCCGCACCGGCTGGGGTCGTTACTTCGGCACCGACAACGCGAAATACCTGGAAGGCGAGCCCGGGATCGACCTGCCCGCCGCGCGCTGGCTGATCGATCAGGGCATCACCGCGATCGGCGCCGACAACATGGCGGTGGAGGTGCTGCCGAACCCCGACAAAAGCGTCATGTTGCCGGTGCACCAGTTCTGCCTCGTGGAGTGCGGGGTGTATCTGATCGAGAACCTGATGCTGGAGGAAATGGCGCGGGACGCGGTTCATGCCGGCTGCTTCGTCCTGCTGGCGACGAAGTTCCGCGGCGCGACGGGTTCTCCCGCGCGGCCGATCGTGATGATTTAGGCGGCTGCGTCCCAGGGATTGATGATCCTGACGCCGGAGCGGACGAAATCCTCCCGGTTGCGGGTCGCGACGCCCAGTTGATGGACCAGCGCCGTGGCCGCCAGCAGCACGTCGGGTTGGGCGTAGGTGTAGTTGGATTTGCGCCCGTCCGCGACCAGATGGCGCCAGCGGAGCAGCACCGGTTCGTCGACCTCCAGCACCCGCGCGCCGAACCACGGCAGCACGCCGTCCTGGACCCAGGCGTCGAGTTCGGCACGGAACCCCGGATCGGTCACGCTGTCGATGCCGAAGCGGATTTCGGCGAGGCTGATCCGGCTGATGTAACAGGCGACCGGCGGCACCCGCTCCGACCATGCCCGCACGGCCGGGGAGCAGCGCGATCCTTTGCGGAGTTCCGAGATGACGTTGGTATCGACCAGCCAGCCGCGGGCCGGCGGAAGGATCACGGCTCGAACGCCTCCGGATCGCGGACCGGCGCGCGTTCCCGCGCCAGCGCGTCGTCGAAGTCGTCCAGCCGGGTGAATGGGCCTTCGCCGAACAACGCCGCGAGGCTGCCTCTGGCGGCCGGTGCCAGCCGCGCGTAAGTCTGTGCCGACAGGATCACCACGGCTTCCCGCCCCCGCACGCTCACGCGTTGAGGCACCCCTTGCTCCGCGAGTCTGACCACTTCACTGAACCTTGCTTTGGCGTCTTCCAGCTTCCAGACCGCCGAGTCCGGTGCTGCTCGATCGGGATTGCCTACAGTGGACATGTTAAAATACTCTTACTGACCAGTCTGGTCAGATGATAATCTTTGGCGGCTACCGATGCAAGGGGGTTTGCTTCCTGGTGGTGCTGCTGTCCGGCTGCGGCGCGCCGCGGTGTCCGCCCGCCGCCGGTCAGGCCATCCAGATCTTCGACCTGTATTTCGGCCGTTCCGTGGCCGGCCAGGGTGAGGTCAGCGACAAGGAATGGCACGACTTCCGCGAGCAGGTCATTACCCCGGCACTGCCTGACGGCTATACCGTGCTGGACGGTCTGGGCTCCTGGACGAACCCGCGTTCCCGCGCGACCATCTCTGAGGCGACCAAGATCCTGGTCGTCGCGCTGCCCGACGCGCCGGAGAGCCTGACCGTGATCAACCGCATCCGAAGCGCCTGGCAGCATCGGTTTCATCAGTACGTGGTCGGGATGACGGTGCGAACCGGCCGCGGATCGTTCTCGCCCGCGGAGGCCCCAAAATGACATCCTCTGACGTCGCCACGCATTATCGCACTGACGGTTTGCTCGACCGCATCCTGGCCGCGCTGGCCCGGTCGGGGAAAGATGTGGGGAAGTTGACGATCGACGACCTGGGGCTGGTGGATGAGTTCCACTCGCGCCGCCGCCGCGCCACCGAGGAACTGGCGCGGATGCTGGTGCCTCTGGCGTCGGATCACGTGATCGATGTCGGGTCGGGGATTGGCGGGCCGTCGCGCTATTTGGCGGCGACCTATGGCTGCCGGGTCAGCGGCGTGGACCTGACGCCGGAGTTCGTGGCGGTCGCCATTGGTCTGACCGAACGGGTCGGACTGACGGATCGCGTCGATTTCCGGAAAGGCTCGGCGCTGGCGTTGCCGTTCCCCGACGCCGGTTTCGATCGCGCCTGGTCGCAGAACGTGGCGATGAACATCGAGGACCGGCCGCTTTACTACGCCGAGATGCGCCGCGTGCTGAAACCGGGCGGCCGGCTGGCGATTCAGGATGTCGCGCAAGGTCCCGGCGGGCCGGTGGTCTTCCCGGTGATGTGGGCGGACCGGCCGGAAATCAGTTTCCTCCGCACGCCGGAGGCAACGCGGTCGATGCTGGAAGCCGCCGGGTTCCGGGTGATTGAGTGGGTCGACAACTCCGCGGCCGCGCTGATCGAGGCGGCGGCGGAACGCGCCCAGATGCGGGCCGCGTCGGGACCGCCGGTCCTGGGGATCCATCTGATCGTTGGGCCGAGCGCGCGGGAGAAGCTGCGTAACGGTCAGCGCAATCAGGAGGAAAAGCGGACGCTGCTGATCAATGCTTTGCTGGAACGGGTTGGGTAGCGTCATGCCGGTTTCGAGTGCGTCTATTCAGCTGGCCTGAGACCTTCGGGATCGATGCCGTGATCCGATGCCGATCCTCTCTGGCCAGACGGGGGTGCCGTTGGACCGTCGCGATTGAGAGGGCCGCGCGGTGCTTCGTCCTTTGTGGATTTCTTCGGGCTTGCAAGCCCAGATTTGGTTGTCGCGGCGCGACGAGCAATCTTATGTGATCGCCACGACTTCCTCACCGAACGCCGCATCAACGACCCTAACGCAGCCACGGCGAGGATTACCGAGGCGATCGAGCCGATTACAATCGCGGAATAGAGCACGAAGGCGCCCAGTTCTCCGTCGCTCAGCGCGAGGATCTGCCGCCCGATGTCCGTCAAATTGCTGACATTTTTGAATATGTCCGCGAGGACTTTGTACGAATGTACTCCGGCTATCACCGCCGCGGGGAGGGCAAATACGCTCAACACCTCTTTGACGTGTCTCATGGGGTACACCCTTACATTTTTCCGGCAATTACCGGATGCCTACCCTTTACCGGAAGCATCGTATGACCATATGCTACCCTCGTCAACTCGAATTTCCAAAACTTCTCTAATTAGGAGGCGTCACTAGGAAATAGGTCGGCTCCGGTAATTAGGTGGTAACTCATGAGATGTGGTAATGGTCACCGCTTGACGGAAAGAGTTTTCCCTCTTAGGAACCGCCGGTGCAGAAGAGGAGCGAACGAATCGGCATGGTGGATCCCATGACGCGACATTTTGCCAGCAGCGATCCGACCGAACGCGGTACCTTCCCGGAACTTCTCGATGGGTTCCTCAGTCGGGGCGTCCGTCCAGACACCGGGCTTTCCGGTGCCATCAAGGCCTGGGATAATCAGGAGTTCGCGGACGCCGTGGGGCAGATCAGCGAGCGCTCCGTCCGCAACTGGAGGCGCGGGAAAAACTTGCCCGCCGACCTCACGGCGATCGAGCGTGCGCTATTCGCCGGCCATGAGCATTACGCGGAGTGGAAAGCCCGCTTGCGAGAAGCTTATGAAGAGGCAAGACGGGCCGGGACGCCGACCGCGCATCTCCCTGATCCTCCCTCGCGCCAAAGGCCTGTGCGTGCTTTTCCTCCCCCGCCCGCGCGGTGCCTTGGGCGGACTGCCGATATAGAGGAGTTGCTTGGCCTGCTCGTCAGCCCAGACCGCAACCCGCACATTATCATTCTTGGCGGGCCAGGTATGGGTAAGACCACCCTGGCGTTGGCGGCGGCGGGCGACCGCGAGGTGACCCGGAAATTTGGCTCGCGAAAGTGGTTCGTGGCTCTCGAAACGGTGACCACGCCGGACCTGTTGGAAGCTGCGGTGATTGAGGCGATCGGTCTCAACCTGGGGGGGGACCGGTTCGAAACCGCGCTTACCCGGCTCAGCGGTGCCCCGGCGCTGCTTGTGCTGGACAACCTGGAAACCCCGTGGGAACTCCACCGTGTCGAGGTCGAGACACGGCTTGCGTTGCTCGCGGCGACGCCCGGTCTCACTTTGCTTGCGACCTTCCGCGGGCACGACGCGGTGCTCGGCCTGCGCTGGACTCGGGAGATCACCCTCGAGCCGCTGGCCGCTGACGACGCGCGGGCGCTGTTTCTGGATGTCGCGCACAAGATTCCGGACAACGATCCGAATTTGCCCGAGCTCCTGGACGTGTTGGGCGGCGTACCGCTGGCGGTTTCCCTGGTCGCATTGAGGGCCGCCGCGCGCAATCGCGTCCTCGAATTGTGGGAGGAGTGGCAGCGCGTCGGCGTGGCACTGGCAATCCGGCCAGGGGTGCCCCCTTCGCCAGTTTCTTCCCTTGATAAATCATGCAGTATTTCTCTGGCGTCATGCCGGTGTGACGATAAGGGACGCCGGTTGTTTCGCTTGCTTGGACAGTTGCCGGCCGGGATGGCGCGCGTGGACCGCGTAACCTTACTGGGCGACGACGCGTTCGAAGCCGAATCCCAGCTACTCGCGGTCGGCCTGGCGTTCCTGCGGGGCGACCGGTTGGACCTGTTGCCGCCGGTGCGGGATTTCGCCCGGCGGCACGAACCTCCACTCGGCCCGGATGCCGACCTCTGGCGCGAACACTACCTCAGTCTCGCACGGGAGGATGCCTCGAAGATCGGCTTCAAAGATGGAGTCGGCATCGCGGAACAACTGGTTTTTGAACAAGCGAATATCGAGGCCGCTATCGAGGCCTGCATCGCGGCGCGGGACGTGCGCGCCGCGATGGAGGCACTCGATGGCTTCTATCGGCTCGTGGTGACGACAGGCAGAGGTTCATCGATGGTGATCAGCCAACTCGCGGAGGCATGCCGCGAGAAGGCAGACCTCACCGCGGAAGCCAATTGCATGCGCCGTATCGGTAACATGAGCCTCTGGCGCTCGGATCTCACCTCGGCACGCGTGGCGCTGGAGCGGGCGTTGGAGCTTTATCGGCAGGCCGACGATCCGCTGGGTGAAGCAAACTGTGTCAAGGGCCTCGGTGACATGGTGCTTGAGCGCGGCGAGTTGATCACGGCGGAAAACAGCTTCAAACTGGCGATGGACTTGTATCGGGACGTCCAACAGTCACGCGGTCGCGCCGATTGCTTGTTGGGACTGGCCGAGGTCAGGCTGGCGCGCGAGGACTTCCCGGCGGCTCAGGACGCATTGAGCGCGGCACTGGCGATTTACCGCGAGGCGGGAGTAGTTCTGGGCCAAGCGAACTGCATCAAGGGGCTTGGCGACATCGACCTGGCCCACGAGGAATACGCGGCGGCACGCACCGAGTATGAGGAAGCGCGCGAGCTTTTCTGCAAGGCCGGCAACAAGCGCGGCGAGGCGGAGTGCATGATGCGACTTGGGGACGTTGCATTGAAACGTCTGGATTACGCGAATGCCCGCCTAGCGTATCAGGACGCGTTGCCGCTTTTCCATCTGGCGAGAAACGGTCGAGGCATCGGCGCGACGAATGCCCGTCTGGCAACCATCGCCATTGGGACCGAGCGCGAAAAGTTTCTCGAAGAAGCTCGGGAGGCCTGGACATCCATTGGCCGCCTCGACCTTGTTGAAGGTTTGCAGGTTCCCGCCGATGACGCCCCGAATGCATCGCCAGAGGTCGATCCGGAACTGGCGTTTACTTGATGCGCCAGTCAGGAACCCGCATCACGTCGCGTATCACGGATTGGTAACGATCCGAAGTGCATCGCGCGTCGCGCAAGCGCCGCCGGCCGGTCCCTTCGCCTGACACATACCCAAAGCCGCACCGCCGCATGCGCCTCGCGCGGGCCGCGCCGCGATTGCCAGGGCGCGGCCCCCTCCCATATCTTGCCTCGCGTCAAGGGAGCGTTCCATGGCTCTGACCATTCGCCCATCGCACCCGGGTTTCGTCGCCGAGGTCACCGGCCTCGACATGCGCATCCCGCCCGACGCCGCGTTGATGCGGGCGACCATCAAGGCGGCGGACACTTGTGCATGCGCGGCACGTCGCGTTCAGCCGCCCGTTTGGCCGGTTGGAGACAACGATCAAGGCCTACCGGCCAGGTTTCAAAGGACGTCTGGATCCACACGTCGCGGATATTTCGAACCTCGACGAAAACAGCGCGCTGCTGTCCGCCACCGACCGCCGCCGGATGAATTCGCTCGGCAACCGGCTGTGGCACACGGATTATACGTTCAAGCCAACCCCGGGGATGTATTCCCTGCTGTCAGCGCACGTGATTCTCGATGACGGCGGTGAGACCCGGTTCGCCGACATGCGCGCCGCGTACGATGCATTATCCGATCGAATGAAACAGCGCCTGGACGGTCTGATCGCGGAACATTCATTACTTTACTCCCGCGGCACCCTGGGCTTTACCGACTTCACCGAGGAAGAGAAACAACGCCTCGGTTCAGCACCGCGACCGATGGTCCGCGTGCATCCCGGATCACGGCGGAAGACATTGTATCTCGCGTCCCATGCCATGATGATCCACGGCATGGAGGTGCCGGAAGGCCGCATCCCGCTGAAGGAACTCATGGATCACGCCACCCGGCCGGAGTTCGTGCATACGCATCGCTGGACCGCGGGTGACCTGGTGCCGTGGGACCATGACTTCCCTTTAGAC
>CALFNB010000557.1 GCA_937902425.1 uncultured Acetobacteraceae bacterium
AGCAACCCGCCGCTGACCATGACCGCCAGGAATTTCTCGGGGACAGCGAACAATTCGTCGATCCGGGTGCCTCCGAGGGCGTGGATCTGATGATTGCGGCTGCCGAATTCCGCTTTGCTCCTGATCAGCGCGATCATACGGTCGTGCAGAGTTGGTTTGTTCTGGATCAGGTTCTGCAGATCGTTGCCCAGATTGCCGATCTGGCCGAACGCGACATAGCCGTTCCAGACGCGGCGCCAGGCCCGCTGCTCGGCCGCGACACCGCCGCGTTCCCGCTCCGAGCGCAGATAGAGCAGCACCGCATCCAAGGCGCGGCGCCCGTGACCGTTCACGGCGTTGTCGATCCCAATATGCATCACATAAAAGTGCGGGTTGAGGCCGAACCGCTCAAACAGATCCCGGGTCGGCTTAAGCCCGACGACCTCCCATTCAAGCTGCAACGTCATGCCGAGGATCTCCGGGAAGTACTCCTCGGTGAACTGGGAAATCGCCAGTTCGAATGTCGGTACGGTGAAAGCACTGTCCAGCAGTTCGGGATCGAAGGCGAATTCCCGGCTGTCCAGCGGCGCCGGGGAATAGCCGACGCTGTGACAGAGATCGAGGTAGATATTGCAATGGTTCCGGGACACCTCGCCGTCCCCGACCTCATCCATCCAGATCGAGAACAACAAGGCGTGGACGTCATCCGTGGGTCCCGCGTTGGCGATGTTGCGCAGCCACGCGCCATCCAGCAGATTGAGTGGCGTGAACTGCCTGATCCGGACCACCATGTCGTCGCGCGACCTGAAGATGGTGTGGGGGTCGCTGATGTCCGGCGGCGGCTGGTCGGCGTCGTCGGCCAGTTCCTGGTAGATCAGATCGAGCCTGTCCTCGAGCGCCTGGCGCGAAAAGGGAAAAAACAGGCGGTCCTGGGACGCCTGCTCCGGGTCGTTTGAGAACGCCTCCGCCCAGTTCAGCCAGAACTCCACGTAACGGCGGGCGTTGCGCGTGGCGTCGGGATATTCGGTGATGTTAAGCAACTGGTGGAACAGTTCCCGGACGGCGCCGGGGTTGGCGGTGTCGGGGGTCGGCGCCGGCTCGCCCGGCTTCTGGTACGCCACGAGATCCGCCGCCAGCGGGATTTCAGTGGCGGGGTTCGGAAACGGAACGACCGGGGTCTTGCCGGTGTCGCGAATCTGGCCCTCTACCTCAAGATACCAATCCGCCGGCAGCGTGCTGGATTCATGGGTAATCGCGGGCTCGATCGCCGGGCTTTGCATGATCGTGCCTATGCGGTGCCAGTTGTCCAGCATGTCCTTGCGATTGCCATAGCGGCCCCAGTTCTCCGCGTCGGACGCGTCGGTTCCCCACCCACGCACCGACCAGACCTGTTGGCCGAGGGCGAATCCCTTGTCGGACCCGTCGAGGTTGCCCGCCTGCTCCCATTTCACGCCGGCGGACGTGTACACGGCGACCGGGCGCTGCGCGGGCCAGGACCAGAAAACGGTTCGGTTGTTTGGCGCCGGCGGATCGGGCGGATGAGTGGCGCAGGAATTGTAATCGGTGTGCCAGGGCAGAGCCATGAACTTGGACAGATCGCCCGGTTCCAGTCCGTCCGCATCCGCGTGCCGGGGCACGTAGCCGACAGTCAGGAATGGCACCGTGCCAGGCAGCGCGGGGTCGTAGGCCAGCGGTTTACCACGTAAGCGGAACGGCCCGCTCCCGCCGGTCTGCCAGGGCCTCTCATAGATCGCCGGCTCCCGCATCACAAAGGTCAGGTCGATCCCGGGGCTCAATCTGCCGCCGATACAATTGACCAGTGACGCCTTGTCGAGAAACTCTCCCGGGCCCAGCGCCGGGCCTGGGCCGGGACGAAACTGATCGAGCCCTTTGTTCCACTGCTGCAAACAAAAATACTGCGTTTTTCGCAACGCCAGCATCGACTCGTTCGCGTCGCCAAGGTGCAGCGGCATGAGGGTCGTGTTGGAGAACTGGTCCTCGAACGGATTCCGGAAGATCGCCGTGATGCCGGCGAGCGGCGTGGCGGCCGGATCGCTGGTGTCGATGATATTCATCAGACTGGCGTGAGCGGAGATGCCGCGCGGACTGAGGTTGGCAACCCAATGTTGCAGCGCGGAGCTAATGAAGATCGGCGCGATCTGATCCTGAAATGTCGGTTTGTAGTCGGATCGGAACGATTTGGCCGTGCGGTCGTACATGTCGGGCGCCAGGTCCAGCTCACGGACCCAAACGTCGTACACGTCATCCCACATCGATACGACGTTCAGGATTTGTGGCGCGAAGGACGGGTCGGTGGTGGCGACCCACGCGCCATGCACGGCGGCGCAGCTTGCGTCATCGAAGACGATGGTCGCGTTCACAGGCCCGTCCGACGTATCGTCGAACCACTGGTCATTGTTGACGTCTTGCACGAGGGGCGACTCGCCGTCGATTTTCCACGCGACGGCACGTCCGCGGCCGCCGAGCACCAACAGTCGGCCAAACGCGTCGGTGCGCAACTCGCCCAATGTGTCAATCGGTCCGGATGGGCAATCGAGCGGCGCGACCGCGTTCGTCGGAAAGGATTTCGGGTAATTTGGTATCTCTGTCACCGCGCCGCGGGCGGCATCGAAATACGCCGCCATGGTAGCGGTATCGAAATGGACCGGCGAGGCTTCCGGCCCATGGATGACCCGCGGCCCAGGATCGATCACCAGTTTACGGATCCGATCCGGCTGAGCGAGCGTCGCGAGCTTGTCGGCCGGTTGCGGCGCGGCGCGATGTGCCAGGTTTGGATTGCGAATATCCGGGAGGTTCCCGTCGGCATAGCTGGCGATGCCCTGTGGTTCGCCGTCCGCCTCGGCCAGGATGAACCAGTTCGTTTTCTTGTTCCCGACATGTACCGTCCAGATGATGTCTTTTACCGTCCGATCGCCCATTTTGCTACCGATGCGAACCTCGATGCCATCCCCGCGGGGCCAGCTCTCAGATTCGACCTCGGGATAGGCGAAGATCCGAAAGCGCGCGGCCTGCCGCTTGAGCGCGCCTGTCGCGTCGCGCAGGTCAGAACTGCGGATCGTTTCGGCTTCGGTTTCCGCCCGGATCGGCAGACCGCCCGTCACCTTCGCGCCACTGGCCGGTGGGGCACCGGCCATGGTCTCCGGCGCGAGCACATATTCGCCGCTGTTACCGACCCGCGCGATGCCTACCGCCGGATGAATTCGGTATATGCTCATGGTCTGTTCCCCCATTTGTCACGGTCACGGCGCGATCGGCGGCCAGGCAGCGGCTTCGCACACCGAATATTTGTCGTAGTCATATATCATCGCTTATGGCGGGCCAACCTTAGCGCCGTTGGCTGGCGGTGGCATGCTGGCCAGACGTCGCTCAGGGCGAAGACAGTCGGCATCCACGCATGATTCACGGCCGGCTTCAATAAGGCGTGCGGCTCACCCGCCTGCGATACCGCGAATGACTGATCCGCAGCGCGCCATCGGTGGATTCGGTGATCGCGGCGGCATGGGCGTGCACGACGGACGGCCGGTAAAAACTCGCCAGGTCGGCCTTCATCGCGGTCCTCGAGGCGTTGTCGAGGTAAATCATGTGGCCGGAAGGATAATTGCGGATCGTCAGGCGTCCGTGCTGCCGCGGAGCGCTCAGCGGCATGTTCTCGAAGTTCAGGACGGTCTGAAAGAACGGCGTCACGGCATCGTAGTAACCATTGGCGGAGAAGACCCTCAGGTAGGGGTTGAGCGCCATCGCGGCGGCGAGATCGCCGGCGGTGTAGAGACTCAAGGGACCGCCCTTCTGAGCTCCGGTGGGGTCGACATGGCCGAAATTCCAGTTCTGGAACGCCTGGTCGTTCGAATCCAGGAATGGCGTGACCGAGGTGTACTTCAATTCCTCATTGAGATACACATTCCACATGGCGGTATAAATTCCGGTCACCGCCGTCATGGTCGGATCATTGTTGCCCGAAGCCGGGTCCACCGACCCCGCGATACCGGTTTCTTCCGCCGTCACGCGGCCATCGTACGAGCCGACCGCGAGCCCGTCATCCTGCAGCAGGCTGTTGAGGAAAACCGTGCCGCCCGACGTCGTTGGATCGAGTTTCCAGTACTTCAATACGACCGGGGGTATCCCGATCATGCCGCTCATGCAATTCAGGAGCGCCGGATCAACTTTCGGAAAATCCGCGATCGCGCCGGCATAAGGCCCGCGGGAAAACTTTTCGACCTCGGTCAGGAAAGCCGGTAAATCCGGCGGAGTCGGCGAACTCGAGACCTTTTTGTGAAACCAGGCATCCGCGGCCAGTGTCGGCAGCAACCCAACCGGATTGTTGGTCTGCCCATAGTCGAGAATGGACGACTGCAGCACAACCCCGTTCAGATCCACGCCGTCCTCATGCAGCAGCCAGGTGAGCACGCAGGTTCGCGGAGTGCCGTAAGACTCGCCAAAGAGGAATTTGGGAGAGTTCCACCGGCCGAACACGGTCAGGTAGCGCTTGATAAACTGTTTGATGGAGCGAGCGTCTTCGTCGACACCCCAATAATCTCCGTTCTTCCCGGGAGCGACCGCTGCGGAATAGCCGGTGCCGACTGGGTTTATGAATACCAAATCGGAATAATCGAGCAGACTGTCCGGATTATCGTCCAACGCGTAAGGGGCGGGTGGCGTGAAGTACGGCATGTTGGTCCTGATTCGCCGCGGCCCAAATGACCCCAACAGCAAATACACTGACGACGAGCCCGGGCCACCATTGTAGAAGAAGGTCACGGGGCGGCTGATTGGCGTGGCGACGTTCGCGGTGAATGCCACATAGAATATCCTGGCGGCTGGCCGCGCGCTGTACATGTCGGCCGTGACGAGATGACCGGCTCTGGCAGTGTACGGGATCGACGTCCCGTCGATGGTCAGGACATGCCGCGTCGTCGCGCACTGTTCGGTCGTGTCCGTTACCGAGTCGTCTTTGCCAGATCCGTAAGGAGTCGGGTCGAACAATGGCTCGTCTGGCGGAGTTTCCTGGGTCTGAGCCGCTGTTTCCATCTGAGGCCTCACTGGGGTTGCGTGGTACGATTGGCGTTCGCGCCATAGTTGATCCCGACCTTAATCCAGCCGAGCCAAAACGGAGAAACTTCAGATTGTTCCGAAATTCTCCGCTCGGCGTCGGGGGGCGTAATCTGACCACCGGCGCAGTCCAAAGGCGTTGTGGGCGTCGGGAAGGACCAGAAATGAACCCTTCATCGAACGGCAGCGGCTTGAATCCGCCAGGACGCACCGGACGAACAGACAATCGCGCGGAGGACGATAGATCGCGGTTTCATCAGGTCGTCATGTACGAGGCATTTCCCGTCATCTTGCCGCGGAGTGATCAGGCACCCGCGTCCAGTGAGGAGGCCGCCGCGCAATGAGCGCGTCCTGCAAAGCCTTGCCGTTCACACTGCCCAATCCGGTGCAGGCGTCCCAGCCGGGCCCGGCAGGGTATCCTTCGACGTGGGCGAAACTATTGTTGGCGGGGCCGGGTGCTCCTTTGATGTCACGAAACGCCGACGCCGGCAGGCTGTACATCAATGGGTTCAAGTACCCGGCCAGAAAGCCGTTATTGGCGTTGATTCGGGCGATAAGGCCGGCATACAGCGGGGCAACCGCACTCGTCCCGCCAACCGGTTGCGGCCGCTCGCCATTGATCACCTGTAGGTATCCACTGTTTTCGCTGGCATTGCCCGCTATGTCGGGGACGCCCCGGCCGGCTGTTCCGGTCCCATTGCGCACAGGCACCGAGGCGCCTCGCTGATACGATGGCGTTTCAAACTGCGCGCTTATGCCGCCACCGGTCGCGCCGGGCGGACCGCCGCCGTTACCGACATCGTTCCAGACCCACTCGTCGAATGAAGCACCGGCGATATTTCCGATCGTGGTTCCTCCACAGGACGTGACCCACACGTCACTCCCGGGATAGCTGACCTGGGCCAAAGTCTGGCTTTCCGAGAACGCCCCGGTGTCGCCCGACGATACGAAGACGGAAATCTTGTTGGTCGCGGCATCCTCGAAGAGTTGAACGAACTGCCCCCACTCATTGTCCGAAAAATTCGGCGTTCCGCGGTCGTCCGGCCCCCAGCCGTAGCTGATCGAGATGATGCCGGGAACCGGGTCGCCACCCTTGGGGTGGATCATCGTTTGCAGCGCGTGAAGCATGTTCTGGACTTCAGCGCCTGCGAAATACACCGCGATCGTCGCCTTCGGCGCGATCGCGCCAGCGACCGTTATATCGAGGCCGGTTTCCCCATCGGAACTTCCCGAGTTTGTGGTCCCATCGATGGGAACATCCACGATCCGCGGCAGCGGCAAATCCCCGAGCGCCACCATCGTCGCCTTGACGTCCGCCAGGGCGTAGCCGGCCGGAAACGGTCGTCCAGTCTGATCCGCCGTCTCCATCTCATAGAGGGCGATGGTCTGGCCGGCGCCGTCGCCGTCCGGGAAATTGTAAAGCGCCGAGACCTGAGCCGGCGTGAGCGGGCGCGTGTTCGGCGGGTCCATGCGCGTCTGCGTCCGGCGCGCCGAGATCGTTGAAAAGTGTCTCGCGACGACTTTTCGGTTGGTGAGGCCGACGACCGCCTCGATGAAATCGGCGACATGCGTGGGCAATTTCACTTCGTCGTCGTGGCCGCGATAAGTTCCGCCCGCGTATTGATAATTGTGCAGTTGCACATCAAAGGCCTTGTTTATCGCGGCGGCGGATCCCCGCACGATGATCGATCGTCTCGCCGCGTCGGCTTCCAGGACCTCGAGGCCCGCCGTCCTGGCGAAGGAGATAACAGCGTCAAGTTCGCCTGGGTCGGCGCCATGCGCGGCGGCGAAGACCTCAGGTGACGGCCGGGATGCTCGATCTGCGGCGATCGCGTCGGGGCTCGGCCTGGAACGGCCCGGCCCGCGGCGGAGCATCAGAGTGACGGTCAACTGCTCCGCTCCGTCCGTCGGGTGCAGCTTCGTATGTTGAGCGGGGTGCGGGTGCTTGCTGCCCCTCAACGTACGATACGTGGTAGCTGATGCCATTTCGACCTCCCTTGAGTGCTTTCATGCTCCCTGGTACGGAACGGAACAAGCCCCGAAGATTTGGCAGCCCGTTCCCCACCTTGGACGGGAGCCTACGGCACTGGTGGGTTCCGCAACAATTCGCTATGTTTCTTCGATGCCTGATAAGAAACGCACAAGCCACCTGGACTGGGAGGACGTCCGATACTTCGTGGCGCTGGCGCGCCATCGAACCCTTTCCGCGACCGCGCGCGCGCTCCGGGTAAACCATGCGACGGTATCGCGTCGCGTCGCCGGCCTCGAGGCACTTGTCGGGCGTCCCTTATTCGATCACTGCACTGATGGCTATGCTCTTACCCCCGATGGCAAAGCTGTACTCGACGAGGCAATCGCCATGGACGAAGCGGCGTTGTCGGTCTTGCGCCGCCTCGATGTGAGCACGGAACTGCGCGGGCTGGTGCGTCTTACCGCGGGGCGCAGCTTGGCCGAGGGGTTCCTGATCGATCGTCTGGACGGGCTGCATCGGCGCCATCCGGCGATTGATGTCGAACTGGTGGGCGATGTGCGGCTCTTGAGCCTCATGCGAAGAGAAGCTGACATCGCCTTGCGCTTTGGCACCCCCAAGAGCAGCGAACTCACCGCCCGGCGGCTCGGCACGATCTCCTTTGGCCTATATGTAGCGTTGAACCTGCGCGACGAGCCCGCTGCGGCAGCGCGGCTCCCAGTCATTGGCTTTGACAAAGAAGGCACTTCGATCGCCGAGGCCGAGTGGCTGGAACGGCACTTTCCCGCGCGCCGGTTTGCTTTCCGTGGAAACAGCCAAGCGGCGCAAGCAGCCGCGGCTCGGGCGGGCTTCGGAGTCGCACTGTTGCCGCGCTATCTCGCTGACGACGATCCGCGGCTTGCCGAGATTGCCTGCGATACGCCGCTGCTCGAGCGCGAGCTATGGCTCCTCGTCCGTCCCGATCTCACGAAGGTCCCCCGCGTCCGCGCGGTAGCCGACTATCTGGTCGAGGTGTTCCGCCACGAATGGCAGCGCCCGCCGGCCCCTCCGGAACTCGTCGAGCGCCAGCCGTCGTTGCTGAGAATGGAGTGCTGAACGGGTTACTAGAAGGTGCCGCCTCCGATCATTTGCGAAATCCGATATGCCACCCCTCAATGTGGTGGACGTCGTCACGGCATAGGAAGGCGAGGGCGTGATTCAGATGCGTAATGCCAAAAGGCCGCTTTGGGTGCTGCTAGTACCCACTATCATTGAAGCGCGAGTCATGATTCGTCGTGGGGATGAAATCGATTCCCCCGGCGACTGTGATCGCCCTGTCTCAAGAGGAGCGTAAGGCGCTCGAAGCGCTGGCCGGCTCCCGCAAAAGTGAAGCCCGGATGCGGGTGTGTTTCGGCGTGCAATTTTGACCCCCTGAGCCAGGGGATCGGCGTCCAAAATTGACCCCCCTGAATCCTGGGTTGCTGTCTGCCCGCTTAGCTCTGAAGCGGGTGGCGGGGGATGCTCATCGTGGAGACGATCGGCCGGATACGACGTGAGCATCTCGTCAAGGGCAAGTCGATCAAGGAGATCGCCCGCGACCTGAAGATCTCGCGCAACACGGTTCGCAAGATCCTGCGTTCGGGGGAGACGTCGTTTTCCTACGAGCGAGAGGTCCAGCCTCGACCCAGGTTCGGTCGGTGGAAGGCCGAACTCGATCGGATGCTGACAGCGAACGCCGGCAATACGGCGCGCGAACGTCTCACCCTGATCCGGCTGTTCGAAGAACTGCGGACCCTCGGTTACGACGGCGGCTACGATGCGGTTCGCCGATATGCGCGGACCTGGGGCCGGGAGCACGCGAGCCAGACAGCCGCGGCTTTCGTGCCGTTATCATTCGCGCCGGGCGAGGCCTACCAGTTCGATTGGAGCCACGAGATCGTTGTCATGAGTGGCGTGACGGTGACCGTGACGGTCGCTCATATGCGTCTGTGCCACAGCCGGATGATGTTTTTCCGGGCTTATCCGCGCGAGACGCAGGAGATGGTGTTCGACGCGCACGAGCGCG
>CALFNB010000558.1 GCA_937902425.1 uncultured Acetobacteraceae bacterium
CGCCATCACGGCGCGCATGCCTCGTTTCGCAGGCGTCTGGCACTGGCGCGGCGCGCGTGATTGACCAGGAACTCCTCCACCATCTCCGGAAGCAACGGTTCGCCCAACAGAAAGCCTTGTATTTCGCGGCAGCCCAGTTGCCGCAAGTCGGTCAGTTGGGCTTCGGTTTCGACGCCCTCGGCGACCACGTCGAAGCCGAGGTCGGTGCACATACGGATCATCGCCTCCAGGATGACCCGGGTCCCGCGATCCGAGCCCTGACCCTGAATGAACGACTTGTCGATCTTGATCTTGTCGAACGGGAAGCGGCGCAGATAGCTCAGGCTGGAGTATCCCGTGCCGAAATCATCCAGCGTGACCCTGATGTCCATCGCCCGCAGCCTGTGCAACGTTTCCAGTGTGCGCTGATCCTCATCCAGCAGCACGCTTTCGGTCACCTCGAGTTCCAGCAAATGCGCCGGGTACTGGGTGCGGCGTAGAATGCCGCGGATGTCTTCCTGGATCGTTTCGCACCGCAACTGCGACGGCGAGAGGTTGACGGCGACGCGCTGCCGGGTTCGCCAGCCGGCGGCCGCCTTGCACGCCTGCTCGATCGCCCATAAGCCAAGCGGATTGATCAGACCAGACCGTTCCGCTACCGGAATAAAAATGGTGGGCGACAGCAATCCGCGGGTCGGATGACGCCAGCGGGTCAATGCCTCAAATCCGGTGACATCCAGTGTTTCGCAAGAGAATTGCGGTTGCAGGCACAACTCCAGCTCGTCGCTGTCGAGCGCGCGGCGCAGGTCGCTTTCCATCATGCGGTGCTCTTCGAACGACACCATCATCGCCGGGTCGAAGCTTTGCGCCGTGCCGCGGCCCGCCATTTTCGCGCGGCTCAGCGCGATGTTGGCGTGCTGGAACAATGTCGTCACATCGGCGCCATCGCGCGGATACAGCGCGATGCCCAGTGTGGCGCCGAGGCGGACCTGTTGGCCGCGTACGGTGATTGGACGCGCGAGCGCGCGCGGCAGCTGACGCGCGAGGTCCATGATCGCCGCTTCGTCGTCAGGCTCGTCCAGGAACAGCAGGAACTCGTCGCCGCCGAGGCGCGCCGCGACGTCGCGCTCGGACGCCAGGTCGCGCAACCGGTCGGCGACCTCGGTCAGGACCTGATCGCCTCCTTCGTGCCCCATGGTATCGTTGATGTCCTGGAAACCGTCGAGATCGAACAGAACAAGGGCGGCCATCCGGGCGGATCCGGACTTCCGGGCGGTCAGTTCGGCGATGCGCGTCACCGCGAGCCACCGATTTGGCAGGCCCGTCAGCTTATCGTGATTGGTCAGAAACTCGATGCGCGCTTCCGCCGCGTGGCGAGCGGTGATGTCAGTGCCCACGACGACCGCTCCGCCATC
Source organism: uncultured Acetobacteraceae bacterium (assembly GCA_937902425.1). Classification (GTDB taxonomy): domain Bacteria; phylum Pseudomonadota; class Alphaproteobacteria; order Acetobacterales; family Acetobacteraceae; genus Rhodopila. Next base: position 1,395 of record CALFNB010000558.1, read on the forward strand.
GGCGAGTTCATGGCGCGCCATCTGAATGATGCCGCCGTCCGGCCGCTGCAACTCGGCCGGCGAACGCGCGCCGTGCGGCATATGCAGGGTCGCGCCGGCTGCGTTGGCCGCGATGACACGGCCGTCGCGGTCTTCCACCCGGATGCCGTGTTCAATACTCGCCAGAATCGCGGAGAACGCGTCGGACGATATCCTGGCCCGCCGCCGCCGTGTGTACCAGAAGAAGAACGCAAGCAGAATCAGCGAGGTGGACAGCGATCTGGTGCCGATCATCGTGAGCCACAGCATGTCGCAGTCGGCGAAAATCGCGTCGTGGCCGACCCCAACCACCACGGTGAGGGGAACGTCAGGCAAATGCAGGTAGGAGAAGATCCTGTCGATGCCGTCGATCGTGCTGACATTGCGGCCGGTGCCTCGCAGCCCGGAGTGGATCGCGGCCGCGAGCGCCGACTGCATCATTCGGATGCCAACGGTGCCGCGCACTTCAGGAGTACGCGCCAGGATGGCATCGTCGTCGGTGACGAATGTCATGCAGCCGTCAAATGACCGAAACGGGGGCGACAGCCGGGACAGGTCGTTGCTGTCCAACGAATACATCAGGATGCCGGCGAACGATCCGTCCGGTTCGATGATCTGGCGGGCTACCGGCACGAAGCCGAGAAGCCCATTCCTGGCCGGGATCGGATCGCCGATCGCCAGCACATCGCCCGAAGTCGCCAGCCGCGTCATCAGACGCGGCCAGCCCGCCGTGTTGGCATGCGGGGTCGCGGTGACGACGTGGCCGTCGGGTGCGACCAACGCGATCCCGCCCGAGCCCCCGACGTGAATCCAGTGCTCCAGATCGAGATGCCTGTTATCGTTTGAGCGGCGTGCCCGCAGTTCCAGCAAAGCCCGGTCGGCATCTTTGATCAGGTCACCGACCTTTTGCGCTGAATACCGCGCCTCGTCATCGACCATTCGCAGCGCGACGGTTTCGCGTTGCCGATACGCGTAGTGGATCACCCAGAGCGCCGCGCCCCAGTTCAGCAGCAGTATGCAACCAAACATGGTCACGATGAGGACGCGACCGGAGAGGATCGCGTTGATCCGCTGCGCGGCCGCCGTTCCCCACGTCGAATTGGTCATACCAATTGCCTCAACCTTCTCACTCCGGCGAAAGTGGACATCTGGCCTGGCGCGGATAACGGCGTGGTTTCACGTCATCTCGCGGCGCGATATCCCGCCGGAGTATCCAGGGGGTGGCCTCGCCGCCGACGGCTCGGTTCGCCGGTTCGGTGCGCGCGCCGGCGGTTGGACGATCGGTGACGGCCGCCGGCAGCGGGACGGGGACCGCAGGCGCGGCGAGGGCTGGGGGCGCGGCGAGACGCGCCATGCCGTCTGCTCGGCGGCGATCAGTGCCGGTACCGCCTGGCAGCAGCGTCCAGGCCGGCGGTACCCTGGTTCGATTTCCTCTGCTATGATGGTGGTGAACAAGGATGCGCACGCCTCGCCATGATCCGTTTTTTCGCCGTTCTCGCGCTTGCCTGCACGCTCGGTCTCCTGGGCGGTCTGCCGGCTTTCGGCTTTGAAAGCGCGCCGGTCGCCACGCAACGCAGCGTCGCGACGCTGATCACCGACGCCGACAGCGTTGCGCCGGGCGGTCGGGTGAGGATCGCGTTGCGGCTGCGGCTGGCGGAGGGATGGCACACATATTGGCGTAACCCGGGCGAGGCTGGCGTGCCGGTCGAACTGGTGCCGTCGTTGTCTCCTGGTGCCACATCCGGGGCGATCGAGTGGCCCACGCCAGGCCGGATGTCGGAAGGGCCGGTGACGACCTACGGCTACTCGGGTGAGGTCATCCTGCCAATCGCCGTGATGCTGGCGCCGGGGGTCAGCGCGGTGTCGGGGGACGTGGCGGCACACTGGCTGGTTTGCAAAGACATTTGCGTGCCCGAGGAAGCATCCTTCCCGATCGCCCTGGCCACCGGGTCAGGTGCTCCCTCGGCACAGGAGCCGCTGTTCAGGGCACACGACCTGGCGGTGCCTCGCGCGTCGCCCTGGGACGCGACGATCGCGGCCGACGGCACGCTGTTCGTGCGCGGGGCGGAGTTGCGCCCGGCCACGGTCATCGACGCCTGGTTCATCCCGGACACTTCTGGACAGATCGTCGATGACGCGGTGCAGTTGCTGACGGTGCGGCGGGGTGGCTTCACGCTTGGGTTGCGACTGGCGAAAGGGTTCGCTCCGGCTTCCGGTTTGCACGGCGTCCTGTCGGTGCGCGACCGCGGCGGGTCGCAGGCGGACGTCGTGCTGACCGCGGTGGAGGGGCTGGCGCCCACACCGGCGATCCCGTTGGCGCGGGCGGTGCTGTTCGCGTTTCTGGGTGGGCTCATTCTGAATTTGATGCCCTGTGTGTTTCCGATCCTGGCGATGAAGGTGGTTGGATTCGCGGCGGGCCTGGCGCATGGCAAGGCACGCGCGCACGCGGTTTCCTATACCTTTGGCGTCGTGGCGACCTTCATTTGCGTGGCGATCGCGTTGCTCGTCGCGCGCTCCGCCGGCACCGCGGCGGGGTGGGGTTTTCAGTTCGCCTCCCCGATATTCGTCACGGCGATGGCGTGGCTGCTGTTCGGGGTTGGGCTGAACCTGTCCGGTGTCTTCCAGATAGGCGGCGGCTTCGCGGGTGCCGGTGGAGGTCTGGCCGCGCGTGAGGGGCACTGGGGCAGTTTCTTCACCGGGGCGCTCGCCGTGCTGGTCGCGACGCCATGCACCGCACCGTTCATGGCGGTCGCGATCGCGTCCGGCCTCGCCGCCCCGCCACCGGTCACGGTGCTGATTTTCGCCGTGATGGGACTGGGCCTTGCGTCGCCGTACCTCGCGCTCAGCGCGATCCCCGCTCTGGGCTGGATCATGCCGCGCCCAGGACCGTGGATGGAGGTGTTTCGGCAGTTGCTCGCGTTTCCGATGTACGGGGCGGCGGTCTGGCTGCTTTGGGTGGTCAGTCAGGAAGCCGGAGCGCCCGGTGTCCTCGCCACCGCGACCGGATTCGTTTTGTTGGGCTTCGCGGCGTGGAGCCTTGGGATCACTCAGACGTCCGGTCCGCGCGGCCGCCGAATCGGTTTGGCCGGAGCCGGCGTCGCCGTCGCGCTTGCGCTGGTCGCGCTGGCGGGAATCGCGGCGGCGCCGGTGGCCGCGCCGGTCGCCGAGGGCGGCAGCGAGACGTTCACGCCGGCGCGACTCGCCAGCCTGCGAGCGGAGGGACGGCCAGTTTTCGTCAACCTGACCGCCGCATGGTGCGTGACCTGCCTCGTGAATGAGCGGGTGGCGATCAGTAACGACGCGGTTCAGCGGGCGTTCGCGGCGAAGCATGTCGCCTACCTCCGAGGCGATTGGACCCGGCAAGACCCGGCGATCACCGAGTTTCTCCGCGAACAAGGCCGCGACGGTGTGCCGCTTTATCTATATTACGGGCCGCACGCCGCCACTGCTGAGGTTTTGCCGCAAATATTGACCGACACGGCTGTCCTGGACGCCATGGGCCGCCCGTCCTGAATGTCCGATTCCCGTCAGAGCATGATCGCTTCAGGTTGAAGCGATCATGCTCTGACGACCTTTGTTCGAGGGCGTGATTCACGCTTTCTGACTGTTCAGCGATCGCGCTATAACGTTGACCCGCGCGGCTTAGAGCATGATTGCTTCAGGTTGCAGCGATCATGCGCTGACGCCCCTTCATTTCAGAGTCAGAGCGTGTTTCACGTTGAGGCCGTATCGGAACGACGTCACGCGGACGGCGCGGGGTGGCGAGTGGCACGCGACCACCGTACGGAATATGATGGGCAGGAAGGCGGGTTGACCGTCGTCCGCCATGTCTGACTCGTCCGGTTACGAACCTGCCGCGGCCCGGGCCATGCGGTCATCGCGGGCGGAAATCAGAGAACACCCGCCCGATGGCTGACCGTGTTCGGGCTTCTCACGCGCTATTCACCGGCTTTTGTGCAACGATCTCGCGAAGCGGTCATACGCCGCGGGACCGCGCGTGTCGTCCGGCAGACCATGCGCATGCTCCGCCAATCTCAGCCGCGCCGCCGCCACTTCGCGCCCGATGACGACCAGCGGCGCACAGGCCTTCGCCTCCCACATGCGCGCCGTGAAATCCGGGTGCAACGTCATCGCGCCGCCGCCGTTGGCGAAATTCGCCCGATCGCCAGTATCGAGATAAGACTCGACCGGCAGTCCGTCCGCCGACAGCACGTCGTGCTCGGCCAGCTCGATATGGTAATAACTCACCGCGTCCATCGGCACTTGCGCGATCGTGCCGCCGTTGATCAGGCATCGGATCGGGATCAGCACGCCATCCAGGAATACGGCGTGATCCGGTGACAGAAACAGGTCGCGGCCTGGCATGCCAGCGGCAAACGCGCCGTTACGCACTCGCACCGGCCAGACGCGGGTCGGATCGGCGTGTCGGCGGACGTCGAGTTGGCGCCAGCCGACCCAGACGATTGGTGCCACGCCTCGCATCTGGCAGCGGACCCGATCGCCGGCGCGCAGTTCCTCAACCCGCGCTTCGCCGAATTCGGTCGCTATGCGCGTTCCGTTGAGGAAGCAGGAGACCTGAAATCCGGAGTTGGTCACTTCGAATACGGTGCTCGCCTGATGATCCGTGCCGAAGAGGTTCCCGGCGGCGTCGGCGGTCAGATCGCCAAACGACCAGGCGTCCAGGTTGACCACCGTCGTCAGCGCGCCGAAGCTGCCGTCCGCGTTCCTGGGGATCTCGTAAACGGCAAAGCTCGCGCCGAAGAGGTTTCCAGCGGCATCAGCGATCAGACCACCAATGGGTGACCCGATGTTGTAATCGAAGTCGCCGAGCACGGCCGGTGTGCTGTCATAGCCGCCGTCGGTCTTGGCGATCTCGAACACCGTTCCCAGGCCGTTTGCCCCTCCCAGAAATGTCGACCCGAACAGATCTCCGGCCGCGTCGATCAGCAACGCCGCGTAAGGATTTGCTCCGTCGGTACCATTGAAGCTCAGCAGTGTGATCGGCGTGCTGGCGTAGCCGTCCGCGGTCTTCATGATCTCGAACACCGTGCCCGCGCCGTTCGCTCCACCGTATCGTGTTGTACTGAAGAGGTTCCCGGCGTCGTCGGCGACCAGATAGCCTTGCGGATTCGCCCCGTTGGTGCCGTTGAAGGTGACCAGCGTTTTCGGCGTGCTGTCATAGCCGTCCGCGGCTTTGACGATCTCGAACACCGTGCCCAGATTGTTGGCGCCACCGTACTCTGTCGTGCTGAACAAATCGCCGTTTGCGTCGGTCATCAAAGCGCCATGCAAATTCCTTCCGTCATCTCCTTTGAAGCTGGCCAGCGTGGTCGGCGTGCTGGCGTAGCCATCCGCGGTCCTGGGGATCTCGAACACCGTGCCGCCGAACTCGCCCCCGAAGCTGTAGTATGCTCCACCGCCGTAGGTGGTTCCGAAAAGATTCCCGGCGGCGTCCATGATCAAACCGGACATAACGGCACTTCCGTCCGCCCCGTTGAAATTGACCAATATGTTCGGCGTGCTGTCATAGCCGTCCGCGGTCCTGACGACCTCGAAGATCATGCCATGGTTGCCTATGCCGCCGCCTTCTGTTCCGCCGAACAGGTTTCCGGCGGCGTCTTCAACCAGGCCGTCCTGCGGGAAGGTTCCTTCTGGGCCTAAATTGGCCAACGTAATAAGTTTTGGAGTTGGCATCTCGTTCTCCTGCTGCTGCGCGCGAGATGAGAGGGCACATCGCTCGACGGGATGTATTTGTCGGTCTTCGGCGTCGCCAGCGCTCCGTCGTTTCAGCTCGCGGTCACCGTTTACATTTGGAAATATTCGCGAACCGCCAAATCCCAGCATACGCAAGGAGATCGAACAGTCCTGGCTCTGCCCGTATACGCGATACGCGATGCGCTATCTGATCATCGATCGTGCACACTGCTGTATTGAGGGCCAGGCTCGTCGTCATTGATCTGGGTCAGGGCGGCTATCGCGGATTCGTGTGCTGACCGCGCGATCGGGCGCGCCATGGCTCGACGGAAACGGACGGACCGACCCACGAAGCCGGTCCTTGTCCGCGCATCGACAACTATTGTGCGGCCCATCCCATCGAATGGATCACGGCGTCTACGTGACACACCCGCGCTGACAGGTTTGGCAAGCGAGCCAAGGTACCCAGGCGGGGACGGTAACCCACCAACGTGGCGGCCCGCGAAAGCAAAATTCACCAGACCGGCAACGTCCAGGTCCGGCGCACCGCAGCGTAGCCGCCGTCATAATCCAGCGCCCGCAACTCTTTGAATAAGCGGATCAGCGTCAGACGTTCGTGCGCCGGCTTGCCAATATTCGTCGTGAGCAGCCGGTCCAGATCGGCCTTCCAGCGGCCCAGCCGGGGAAAGGGTCGATCACCACGTTCGTAGCGATAGTCCGTCCATCCGGCTGTTCCGCCTCAGGCGATCACGCTCTGGTCCGATCATATCCGCCGACGCAGGCGTTCCCAGATCGCCAGCGCCGCGTCATATGGCAGAGCGGGCACTTCCCGAAGCCGCCAATACCACCGCCTGGCCCAGGACGCGGAGGAGGGCCGAGGCGGGAAGGGGCAAGGCCGGGCTGCTATGCCGAACAGGCATAGCAATATTAAACATCTGGGTTGATGGTACGGGCTGGTTGCCACCATCACGCGACCTGATGAGCGACTTTCGCGCAACAGTCGAGCGATCGCGCGAACCGAGGACAAGGTGTCTGATCCGGTTTCCTCCAACCGGATTCTGTCGCTGCGCACACCGGATTTCATAAGCAGGCCGGCCATCACGGAGGCTTCGGAGGGCCCGTGGCGTCCGATGGCGCCGGTTGGGATGAATCGGACCTCCTTGTGGCCCTGAGCACAGGCCAGCGCGGCCTCCACGCGCCGCCGAAGGGCGACACCGGGCTTTCCGTCGGGGCGAACGGCGGCGCCAAAGATCAGGATGGTCATCATTCCTGTGATTTGTTGTCAGATTACCCATAGAAAACAATCTGGAAGACGCTATAATACGATTGTCCTGTGCGGCGCGGCTCTGGGTGTCGAGCTGATACAGGGTATCGGACTCAACCCTAGGGGGACTCACATGCGTTTTGTCTCGACTCGCTGGTCGCTCAGCGCGGCCGGACTTATTTCGGCTCTCGCGTTGGCTGCCTGCTCCTCTCCACCGCCGCCGCAGCCGGCGCCGCCGCCGCCGCCTGTCGTGACGACGGCGCCGCCGATGGCTCCGATGGTCACACATCATTGGAGGAGGCACTCGAAGGCTTGGCACAGGCACCATCGCCACATGAAACATCGCAAGATGTAATGGCTGGGCGGCAATCGTCGCCTTGACATCGAACCCCCGCGGTTTCCGGGCTCCGTCTGCGCGCGGCGGAGCCTGGATTACCGTGGGGAGTGATGCTTCATGAAAACCCTGACTGAAGACGCGATTCAGAGATACCGCGACACCGGATACCTGGCACCGATTCGGGTGCTGTCCACCTCTGAAGCCGCCCGAATCCGAGCGAATCTCGAAGCGTTCGAGGCGAATGCCGAGCCTCTCGCCGGCAAGCTCCGGCAGAAATCCCACCTGCTTTTCACATGGTTGAACGACCTTATTCGGCATGATCGAATCCTCGATGCGGTCGAGGACATCATCGGCCCGGCGAATCCTCGATGCGGTCGAGGACATCATCGGACCGGACATTCTGTGCTGGGGCACGTCGTTCTTCATCAAAGAGCCCCACAACCCCGCGTATGTGTCCTGGCATCAGGATTCAACCTATTGGGGTCTGGAGCCAGCGGACATCGTCACCGCATGGATCGCTTTGTCGGATAGCACAACCGAGAATGGTGCGATGCGAGTGATGCCTGGCTCACACACTATGGCACAAGTACCACATCGGGATACATTCCGTCCGGAGAACCTTCTCAGCCGCGGCCAGGAAATCATGGTCGAGGTCGATGACGCCCAGGCCGATACACTGGTGCTGAAAGCGGGCGAAATGTCGCTGCATCACGTCCGATTGATCCACGGATCGGAGCCGAATCCGTCGGATGAGCGCCGAATCGGATTCGCGATTCGGTATCTTCCGACCTATGTGCGGCAGGTTGCCGGTTCCCACGACTGGGCCACTCTGGTGCGCGGTGTGGATCGTTACGGCAATTTCGAGCTGGAGCAGAGGCCGGATGCGGATATGTCCGAATCCGCCCAGGCGTACCACGCGGCGGTGGTCGGCGGCCATTCGAAGATCCTGATGCGGGAAACCGGACGCCGAATGCGGGCGTGACCCGAACCTCCCAGCCGTCATGACAGGC
>CALFNB010000559.1 GCA_937902425.1 uncultured Acetobacteraceae bacterium
GCAAATCCGCGCCGATCTGGCGCCGCTGTTCGCCGCCACCGAGGCCGCCGCCGCCGACCCCGAAATGCGCGGGCCGGTGCACCGTCTGGGCGAGACTCTGGGGATCATTCCGGGGGTGGACGAGGAAACGCTGGCGCCGGCCATTCGCCCGAAGCTGCGCAAGATCGGGGTGCGCTCGGGGCGGCTGGCGCTGTTCGTGCCGGCGATGCTGAAACCGCGCACGGCGGCGATGCGGGCCCGGCTGTGGGCCTTGGCGCACGGGCTGCCGGTCCCGGGGTTGCCGGCCGCGAGTGTGGTCTCGATGGCGGTTCGGCACGACTGGCCGCCGGGGTTCGCCGCCGCCATGGGCTGGGTGGAATGCGGTCCGGTGCAGTTGCGGCTGGATGTCGCCGAGCGGGTCGCGGGGGAACTCGGCTACGTGACGCGGCGCGGGGCGATCATGCTGCCACGCGACCTCGGGTCACGGCTGTCGGTGCGGGCCGAGCTGTTGCCGATCATCCTGCGGCAATTGGGGTTCCGCATTGTGCCGGGCGGCGGGTTGGCGCCGGAGATGTTTGGGCCGCCCGCGCCGGCGATGCTGGCGCCGATCCGGCGGCGGCGGCCCGTCGTGGCTACTCCAGAGCCCAGAGTGGTCGAGGCGCGGGGTCCGTTCGCGGCATTGGCGGCATTGAAGCGATAGCGCGGCGTGGCGGACCAGGAAGACCGCGACTGGCAACGCCTGGACAAGTGGCTGTGGTGCGCGCGGTTCATGCGGGCGCGGACGGATTGCGCCGCGCTGGTGACGCGGGGACGTATTCGGATCAACCGGCAGGCGACCGATAAGGCTCATGCGCGGCTACGATTGGGCGATGTGCTGACCGTGCCGGTGCGGGGGCAGGTGCGGGTGGTGCGGGTGCTGGCGCTGGCCGCTCGGCGCGGGCCGCCGGCGGAGGCGGCGATGTTGTACGAGGAGGTGGAGGGGTAGGGTGGGCGAACTCGCCAGGTCGCGATTGATACCAACCGGCGAAAAGAACGACACGCTGGTTTCACCTGATCACGTCATGCGCGCGCTCAACCCGAGGATTTCGTGCCGCCACACCGTTGCTCTCCATTCCAAATATGATGGCTACACCGGCTGATCCTCGAGCCAGGTCCAACAAGATTCACTCATCTCGAATTCAGATGTCGGTCTTTGATGTGCATCGGTTGGTTCGCCGGCCGAAAGAAAGCAACGCCTTAACACGGAAAAGACGGGGAAAAGGCACGGATTCTCACGGAAAGGCAAGAGTTTTGGATGCTTCCGGCGGTGTGTTATCGAATGTCCGCACCAAGCGCCACATTTCCTTTTCCGTGAGAATCCCTGCCTTTTCGCTGTCTTCTCCATGTTAAAAACACTTGCTTGCCGAGGTTCAGGCGCCACCATCCCAACACTGGAGCAAAATGACGGTTCAGCGCGACGATGTGTGCATGCCACAGAGCCAGGTCCGAGGATGACGATACCACGAGTCAACTTTTCGGCAGGTTGGTATGACACGGTGGTCTCTGACAGCGACTGTTTTCTCCGGCTCCCTTGAACAGACAGGCTGCCTTGCATGCGATCTCGAGCAAGTCGATTGACACGCTCGGCGGGCGCCCAGCCGATATGTTGGTGTACTGGAATGACAACGGGCGCGAAGACCGACCGTGGTAATGTCGGGCCCACTCGAATGGCACGGCGCGTCAGGGCCGCCCTCGTCGCGGCGCGACGCCATGCTTCACGTACCCGGTTTGATATCAGTCGGGCAACCCCAGCCCAAGGGACAGTTCCAGCCACATCGCGTTCAGCGCGGCGAACGCGGCGGCGAAACTCAGACCGAGAATCCAGGCGAGGTACCACATGTGATCGACTCCTCAGTACGTCGTGTGTGGATCGTCCTCGATGTCCGCTTCGGTGACCGGACCGCGCAGTACGCGATAAACCCAGGCCGTGTAGACCAGGACGATTGGCAGCAGGATCGCCGTCACCACGCTCATGACAAGCAGCGTGGTGGCGGACGACGACGCATCCCACACCGTCAGGCTCGAATTTGGATCAAGTGATGACGGCAGCAGGAATGGGAACAGGCTCAGGCCGGCGGTAGCGATCACGCCGGTGATCGACAGGCCGCTGGTAACGAACGCCAGGACCCGGAAACGGCCGGCGATGCTCAGCAATGCCGCCAGCACGGCGCCGAAAACACCAACAGCGGGCGCCAGCATCGTCCATCGCATCGCGCTGTAGTTGGCCAACAGCGCACCTGGTTGGCGGATCACCTGCTTGGTCAGCGGATTGGACGGCGCGTCCATGCCGGCGAATGACTTCAGTGTGTAGCCGTCCAGTGTGGCAGCCCAGATGCCGCCCGCCAGAAACAGCGCCACCAGCGCGAGGGCGGCGAACACTCCGGCGCGTCGCGAACGGCGGCGTATGGCGCCCTCGGTCTTGCAGACGAGCCAGGCGGCGCCGTGCATCGTCAGCATCGCCACGCTGACCAGGCCGCACAGCAGCGCGAACGGATTGAACAGCCCGAACAGCGTGCCGGTGTAAGTCATGCGCAGCGTGTCGTCGAAGCGGAACGGCACGCCTCGCAGCACGTTGCCGAACGCGACGCCGAACACCAGCGCGGGCACCAGGCCGCCCAGGAACAACGCGGTATCCCACGTGGTGCGCCAGCGCGGGCTGTCCAGTTTACTCCGGTACTTAAAACCCACCGGCCGTAGGATCAACGCGCACAACAGTAGCAGCATCGCCAGATAGAAGCCGGAGAACGCGACCGCGTACAACGGCGGCCACGCGGCGAAAATCGCGCCGCCGCCGAGGATGAACCAGACCTGGTTGCCTTCCCAGAACGGGCCGATGGTGTTGATGACGACGCGCCGCTCCATATCGGTGCGGCCGACGAAGGGCAGCAGGATCGCCGAGCCCAGATCGAAGCCGTCCGTGACAGCGAACCCGATCAGCAACACACCCAGTACCGCCCACCACAGCAGCCGCAGGAATTCGTATTCGGACATCGCGGGCTCTCCTCAGGCGGCACGCTGAGCGGGCGCGTGCGGGCCATGACGGATGGTGCGCACCATCAGATAAACCTCCACCACGGCCAGCACCGAATAGAGCAGCACGAAAGCGGCGAGTGAGATCCACACGTTGCTGACCGGCACGCTGGAAACCGAGAGGAACGTGGGCAGCACGCCGTCAATCGTCCAGGGCTGGCGACCGACCTCGGCGACCACCCAGCCGAGTTCCGCGGCGACCCAGGGCAGCGGCAGCGACCACAGACACACGCGCAACAGCCAGCGATGGCGTTCCAGTTGGCGGCGCGACGCCAGCACGAACATCGCGGCGAACAATGCGATGAAGTAAAGGCCCAGTACCACCATGACGCGGAAGGTGACGAACAGCGGCAGCACGGGGGGTATCGTGTCCTCGGCCGCGGCGAGGATCTGGTCCTCGCTGGCGTCAGTCACGTTCGGCGTGTAGCGTTTCAGCAGCAGCGCGTAGCCAAGATCGTTCGCGTGCGCATCGAATGCCGCGCGGGCCACCGCATCATCCGGATGCCCACGCAGCGTTTGCATCGCGCCATAGGCGATCATGCCGCCTTTGATCCGTTGCTTCGCGTCGGACACGAGGTTGTCGATGCCCGCCACCTCCGTGTTCAGCGAGCGCGTGGCGATCAGCCCGAGCACCCAGGGCACGCGGATGGCACCGATCGTCGTATGCGTGCCAATGTCGGGAATTCCGATCACCGTGAACGACGCGGGTGCCGGTTCGGTTCGCCACATCGCCTCGATCGCGGCGATTTTCATTTTTTGGTTCAATCCGATCGTGTAACCGCTTTCATCGCCGAGCACGACGACGGACAGCGCGGAAGCGAGCCCGAAGCTCGCCGCCACGGTCATCGAGCGGATGGCCAGCCCGCGATGCCGGCCGCGTAACAAATAAAACGCGCCGACCGAAAGCACGAACATCGAGCCGGTGACGTAGCCGGCGGAGACGGTGTGCACGAACTTCTGCTGCGCCACCGGGTTGAACAGCACGGCGTAAAAGTCGGTGACCTCCATGCGCATGGTGGCGATATTGAACCGCGCGCCGACCGGGTTTTGCATCCAGCCGTTGGCGATGAGGATCCAGAGCGCCGACAGATTGGTGCCCAGCGCCACCATTACGGTAGCGAACAGATGTTGCACCTGGGTCAGGCGCTTCCAGCCGAAAAAGAACAGGCCGATGAAGGTGGCTTCGAGGAAGAACGCCATCAGCCCCTCGATCGCCAGTGGCGCGCCGAAGATGTCTCCGACGTATTGCGCGTAGTACGCCCAGTTGGTGCCGAATTCGAACTCCATGGTGAGGCCGGTGGCGACACCGAGGGCGAAGTTGATGCCGAACAGCGTGCCCCAGAATCGCACCATGTCGCGCCACACGGTTCGGCCGGTGGTGACGTAAATGCTCTCCATGATCGCCAGCAGCACGGACAGGCCGAGCGTGAGCGGCACGAACAGGAAGTGGTACATGGCCGTGAGGCCGAACTGCAAACGGGAAAGTTGGACAACATCCATGTGGCCACCATCGGTTGTCGCCAAGGGGTTTGTCGCAGGGCGCGGCGCGCCTCGGAGCGGGCGCTGTTAGCTGGGGCGGAAGACCTGCGATCAGGATCTCGTCATCCCCCGGGGTCATCTTCCATATTTCGCACGAACCGGCGCAACCTGCACCTCGTTGACGTTCGGCTCAACCTGCACCTCGTTGACGTTCGGCTCAATATGCCTCGCCATCCGGGGT
>CALFNB010000560.1 GCA_937902425.1 uncultured Acetobacteraceae bacterium
GCCAGCTTGGCGGAGGTCTCCCGCACTCCGACGATCGTGATAACGGCCCCCAACAATCCAAGTGCCGCCAGGAAATACAAGCCGCTCGCGAAATTTCCCGTGGTGTCCTTGAGGTAGCCGATCACCGGAGAAGTAATGCCACCGGAGAGAATGCCCAGTGAATTGACCCAGGCGATGCCGCTGGCCGCCGCGGCGCCGGTCAGGAACATCGACGGGATCGGAAACAGATGCGCGTTCGACGCGTATAGCCCAATCATCCCGATCGAAAGCCCAACGATCGCCGTATAGGTGCCGTTGTAATAGCCGGCCATCGCGAGCCCGATCGCCATGACCGTGCACGATGCTGTCAGGTTCCATTTCCGCTCGTTCATCCGGTCGGAAATGTGACCCCAGATCAGGATGCCCAGAGTACCAAAGATGAAGGGTATGGCGGTCAGCCAGCCAGTCTCCATGTTCGAATGACCAAGCTGCTTCACGATCAGCGTAACGAAAACCGCCATTCCCACCGAAACCCCGGCCTGGGCGAAGTGAACACCGCCCAGAGCGATGACCCGAATGTCGATCAGGCTTTTCCAGACCGAGACGTGCTTTCCGGTTCGGACGCGGGTTTGTTCCTCAGCCATCACCCCGCTGAGCCATCCGCGTTCGTCAGGCTTCAGCCATGTCGCGTTCTCCGGCCTGTCGGTCAGGAAGAACCAGGTGCAAAACCCGAGGATGACCGCGGGGATGGCCTCGCAAATGAACAGCCACTTCCAGCCCGCGAGCCCCAGCAATCCGTTCAGCCCAAGTAATGCGGTGGAGGCGGGCGCACCCATCCCAATCGCCACCGGGATGGCCGCCATGAAGCCGGCGATGACTCGTGCGCGGTGATAAGGCGGGAACCAGTATGTGAAATACAGGATCATGCCGGGGAAAAAGCCCGCCTCGGCCAGGCCGAGAAGAAACCGCAGGGTAAAGAACGAGACCGGACCTTCGACAAACGCGAAGGCACCCGAGACGATACCCCAACTGATCAGGATTCGGGCGATCCATTTTCGTGCGCCAACTCGTTCCAATATCAGATTGGAGGGAACCTCCAGCAGGAAGTATCCCCAGAAGAACGCGCCCGCGCCGAGGCCGTAAATGTACGAACTCAGACCGAGGTCCTTGTTCATCGTCAGCGCCGCGAAACCGATATTGGCGCGATCCAGATAGCATATCAGATACAGGCAAAAGCAGAACGGTAACAGGCGAAGATAGACCTTCCGCATGGTCCGTCGTTCAATCGATTCCATGATGTGCCTCCCTTTTGTTGTTGGTTCGCGTTACCATGTCCGTAATCGCGTCCGGAGTTCCCCGCTGCACGGCCGCGGTGGTTAACCGCGGCCGTGCGATGCAACCGTTAGCGCACAAATCCCTCCAGTTCGTTCTTTGCCCAGGAGATGGCGTCATCGATGGATTGGCCGCTGAACAGCTTGGCCAGTAACGTCGGATGCGTGGCACGTGTGTACATTTGCACCGCGATATCCCGAGGCGCCGGATAGGCGGTAATGCTCGGCAGGGCATTATGCCAAGGGCGGATGGGATAGTTGTAAACGGTGCCTTTTGGCGGGGCTACCTCTTCCCAGACTTTAAAATCGGACATGCTGGTCAGCGGCGGAATGTCATAGCCTTCCGAAGCGATACACCGCACTTCAACCTGCTCCCGCAATTGCAAATGGTGGATCAGTTCCTTCGCGGCGGTCTTGTTCTTGCCAAAGTTCCAGGTGCCGTAGAACGAATAGTTGTACGGAATGTAGCGACCCTTCGGCCCGACCGGGCACGGAAAATGCCAGGTGTCGGCGGCGACGTCAGGAGCATCGCGTTTGGCCACGGCCCATGCCGACGGCGGATTCATGATCAACGCGCTTTTCCCGGAAATCAATGCCCGGTTATTCGACGCGTCATCGTAACTCACGCAATCGGCGGGAAAGAATTTCACGAGTTTCTGGCAATACTCCAGCATTGTGCGGACGGCGGGGGAGTCGACGGTGATTTCACCCTTGGCGTTGACCAGTTCCGCGCCAAAAGCGGCATAAAGGACACCCGTATTGTTGGTCGAGTCGTCGGTCGATCCCAGGCCGAGCCCAAACGGAAATCCCGCTTTGTGACACGCCTCGGCGGCATGGAGAAACGTGTCATAATTCCAGTCGGCGGATAATTTCGGATCCGCTGGTCCGGCGGGATACATCTTTAACACGTCGATCCCGGCCAGGTTCTTCATCATCGAAATGCGGGCGCACGTCGTCAGGTTCAGTGTCCCGGTGCTACTTGGCACCGCCCACCAATGTCCCTCGGATTTGGCCAGGTATTCGCTGATGGCGCCATAAGAGCCGTATTGTCCGGACAGTTCGTTGACGACGTCATCGACCGGCTCAAGCTTGCCAGCGTAATTTCCCACATCCCAGTTGTACATTTGCATAAAGTCGTGACCATTGCCGGCCTGCGACTCGGCTGCCGCCGTGATCAGGATCTTCTTGCCGCTGGAGGTGATGAAGTCGACCGAGACATCGACCTTGTTCTTTTCAGCCCAGACGTTGATTTGCTTTTGCATCACGTCATTGGCGCCGGGAACCCAATGATCCCAGACCCCAATATTGAGTTTTCCGGCGGCGCCGGCGGTACGGATATGGACAAGTGGCAAGGCGGCGGCTGTCGCGGCTAGCGTCAATGCGCGGCGGCGCGTCACGGGACGCGAGGATTTCATGACGTAGACTCCCTTTGCGGCCCTGTTGGGCCGTCATTGTATTCAGATCAGGCCACCAGTGGCGGAAACTCCGACGAGGCGAGGCTCGATGCCGCCGCCACATGAGTGCGCCAGAACTATTCGCTGAATGCGTGAAAAAAGCGAGCGAAAAATGGTGCCGAAGCTCGTAGCCTGACGCGCGGCCAGACAGACGGAGGCATCATGATCCCGGCGGACGAGACGTTTGACGGCACATGGCCTTACGCGCCAAGGTTTTGCTCGGCGCCGGGCTTTCAGCAGCATTATATCGACGAGGGCAGCGGCCGCCCGGTGATCATGCTGCATGGGCAACCAACCTGGGGCTACATTTATCGCCGCTTCATCGCGCCGATCGCGGTGACTCACCGGGTGATCGTTCCGGATCATATGGGGTTCGGCAAAAGTCAGACACCGCCGGACCGCGAATACACGTTGTCCACCCATGTCGCGAACCTGACGGCGCTGATCGAAACGCTGGACCTGCGCGACATCACGTTGGTGATGCAGGACTGGGGTGGCCCGATAGGCATCGGTTACGCGGTTCGTCATCCGGAGCGCATTCACAGTCTGGTGCTGATGAATACCGTGTGCGGCTACGGCGTCGCGGGTCGCCGCGATCTGCCGGGCCCGGTCGAGTCATCCTGGTTCAAATGGATCCTGGAGGGCATGCCAACGGGGCGGACCGAGGCGGTGCTGTCGCACCTTGGCTCGACCATTTTGTCGGTGATGCAGATCGTTGGGCTGGAGCGGCTGGATCGGGTCGATCCGACATTCATTCGCGCTTATGCCGCGCCGTTCGCCACGCCGGACGAGTGCAAGGGAGCGATCGCTTTTCCTCTGGACCTCGCTCTGGGACGTATCCGCGATTTTGTCCGGGAAGGTGCCGCGGGCGTGCCGGCCCTGAAAGCAAAGCCGGCGATCCTGATTGAGGGCATGCTGGATCGCGCGATTTTGCCCGTACTGGCGTTGGCGGACTTTCGTGGCTTGTGGCCAGACCGGCCGGTGATCGAAGTTGCCGGCGCCGGTCATTACATTCAGGAGGACGCGCCCGAGGTCGCCATCGCGGCCATCCAGGCGTTCCTGGGGACGCTTCAATCCTGACGCGGCAGCCGTAACGGCAGCAGCAATACCGAGGCGAACAATCCCAGACCGCCGGCGATCAACAGCACCCACAGCGCCGGCAATGCCGCCACCAAAGGCGCCGCCGCCGTCGGTGCCACCGCCTGCGCGACAAGGACCGGCACGGCCAGCCAACCCAATACGGTCGCGTAACCGTTCGGTCCGAACAGCGCCAAGGGCAGTGTGCCGCGGTTGATCGTCATGATGCCGTTGCTCATGCCGTACAACAGTGCGAACGCGGTGGCGGTTACCGGACCTCCGAGCGGCAGCAGCGCGGCGCCGATCGGAAACAGCAGCGCCGCCACCCGGGCGCGTGGTAGCAAGCCAAATCGGCGGCCGACCGTCCATTCCAGCACGCGGCCCGCGACCTGTCCCGGTCCGATCAACGACGCGACCGCGACGGCCTCCGCCGCGTTCAGCCCGATGCCTTGCAACAACGCCAATATGTGCACGGCGATCGCCGAGGTGATGAACCAGCGCAGCGTGAAAAAGCCGCCAAGGCAGATTGTCATCAGGCGGCTGACGTGTTTGCGTTCCGTCACCGCCTGATTGGCCGCCTTCAGATCGCGGTCCAACTTCGGCACCAGCACGAGCACCATCGGCAGGTTCACGCACAGCATGATGCCAATGTACAGCATCATCAATCCGCGCCAGCCCGTGAAGCCGATCACCGCCGAGCCGAGCGACCAGAACACCGTGCTCGCGAAGCCGGCGAACAAGGTGACACCGGTGATGGTCGGCCCGGATTCTCGGCCAAGTAACGTTCCTACGGTGGCGAACGCGGCGTCGTACAACCCCATCGCCATTCCGATGCCCAGTACGGCCCAGCCCAGATACCAGACTTCCAGATTGGGGGAGAGAGCCAGGACGGCCTGGCCAACCGCCAGCACCAGAATGCTCGCGGCGATGGATCCCTTACCGCCGTTGCGGTCGATCCAGCGGCCGACTCTGGGCGCGCAAACGCCGCTGATCAGCAACGACACGGAAAATGCGCCAAGTAACGAAAAGGTCGATTGGTCCAGATCGCGCGCCGCCGGAACGGCAATCACGGCGGGAAGATAGAACGTCATCCCCCAGGACAGAGTTTGGTTGATGCCAAGCACAATGCCCAGACGGTGACGGTTCATGGACGCGCCGGCGGTGCGGTGTCGCCTGGGCCAGGCGATCGTTGCAGCAGCACGGAGTCGAGCCAGCGACCAGGTTTGTACCCAACCGAGCGCAGCATACCTATCGTTTCAAATCCGCAACGCTCGTGCAATCGTATCGAGGCCAGATTGGCACTGTCGCCAACCACCGCGATCATCTGTCGCAAATCGCGAGTCTCGCATTCGGCGACCAACGCCGGCAGCAGAAGCTTGCCGATACCGCGGCCGACGCATTCGGGATGGACGTAAATCGAATCCTCCACTGTATCGCGATAAGCCGGGCGAGGCCGCCAGGTGCCAGCATGGGTATAGCCAACGACAACGTCGGCCGATACCGCGACGAGGTATGGCAACCCTTTCGCCAGAATATCGTGCCGGCGCCGGCACATTTCGTCCAGTGTCGGGGGTTCCGTTTCGAACGACGCGGTGCCGTACCGCACGTTGTGCGCGTAGATGGCCGCGACCGCTGGCATGTCGGCTTCAAGGCAGGGAGGAACGGTGCGCATTGATGCGGTCCGGTCTTGTGATGAGACCGCGAGCCTGCCGCGTGACCCTCGTCGGGGGAAGGAAAATCTTCTAATACGCGGTATCAGGATAAGGAACTGTTATGGCTGTTCCAACCTTCCGGCAGATGCGGACCTTTCTCGCGGTTGTCGAGTCCGGCGGCGTTTCTTCGGCGGCCAGGTTGCTCAACCTGACGCAGCCGGCGGCCAGTCAGCAACTGCGCGAACTTGAGCGTTGTCTGCGTGTCCGGCTGTTGGATCGTGCCGGCGGACGCAGCATTCCGACGGCGGCGGGCGCGGCGCTGCTGGAGCCCGCCCGGCGCGCCCAGGCGGCGATCGAGGACGCGATGGCGGTGGCCACGGCGCATCGGGCGGGGGAGACCGGACGCGTGCGGCTTGGCACCGGTGCCACCGCCTGCATTCACCTGCTGCCCGCGGTTCTGGCGACCGCGAAACAGCGCATGCCCGGCCTGGAGGTCACCGTCGCCACCGGCAACAGCGGCACCATCATCCGTCAGGTGGAACTGGGTGAACTCGATGTCGGCCTGGTCACTCTGCCGGTCGCGGCCAGCCGGGCCTTGAGTGTCACGCGGCTGATGTCGGAGCCTCTGGTGGCGTTGATCCCGGAGGCCATGGCCAACCCGGGTGAAACGATTGGCGCCGCGCAACTCGCCAGTCTACCGCTGATCCTTTACGATCCGGGAGGCAGCACGCGGGCGCTGATCGACGGTTGGTTCCGGCGTGCCGGTGTGACACCGGGTCCCGCCATGCAACTGGACAGCGTGGAGTCGATCAAAGTGCTCGTGGGCGGCGGCCTCGGCGCTTCGATCGTTCCGCGCATGTCACTCACCCATCCTGTCGCCCACACCATTGTTCGCCGCCTTCGTCCCGGGCTCACGCGCCATCTGGCCCTGGCTTTGCGGCGGGAGAAAGTGATCGACCGCGGTATGCGTGTAGTGACCGAGGCGTTGCGCGCGGTCGCGCGAGATTGAGGGTTCTGGCCCTCTGGCCGGAACGGCGCTACCATGCCCTGGTCTGACGCCCGATCCGGACGGCACGTTGCCGGAGAGCAACCTCGCAAGGGAGAGTCCCAATGCCATACGCGTTCACGACCGAATCAGTCGAGTATATCCGCCACGGTGCCACGCCCTTAATGGCGAAACTTTACAAGCCCAGTGGCGATGGGCCGTTCCCGATGGTGATCGATTTGCATGGTGGCGCCTGGTGCAATGGCGACCTCGCCGATTGCGACCCGCGCGATCAGGTGCTCGCGGCGAGCGGGCTGGTTGTGGCGGCGATCAATTTCCGGCATGGACCCGACGGGTATCCAACGTCGTTGCAGGACATCAACTACGCGGTGCGTTGGATGAAATCCAACGCGGCGAAGCTGAATGGCCGCGCCGATGCCGTCGGTTTGTCGGGCACCAGCAGCGGCGGGCATCTGGCGATGCTGGCGGCGATGCGCCCGAACGATCCGCGGTACGCCGCGATCGAGGGTCCGGCAGGCGTGGACGCGACCGTCCAGGCGATCGTGATGCAGTGGCCGGTGATCAACCCGATCTCGCGTTACCGGCACGCGCGGCGGTTGCTCGACAGCGCCAATCCGCCGGCCTGGCCCAAAGGCGTTCCGGAACGGCATGACACCTACTGGAAGACCGAGGCGGCGATGATCGAGGGCAACCCGATGACGATCCTCGAAAAGGGCGAGAAAGTACTGACGCCGCCCACGCTGTGGATCCAGGGGCAGCCGGACCAGACCCACGATTATCGCGATCCGGAGTCGCCGCTGGAACTGAACGAGCCGTTGCGGTTCTCGTTCAATTACCGCAAGGCGGGAGGCTACATTGAAACGTTGTATGTCGATGACGCGGCGAAACGCGGCAACGTTTCCCATGATCCGACGGCGGCGTTCTTCCATCGGTTCTTGAAGTAGGCGACAAACAGCGCGTGAGTCTTCGGGCTCACGCGCCCGTCGCGTTCATGGGCCGGCGTTTCTGAAGCCAAAGATTGCTTTGGCGAACGCGGTCGCAACCTCCCATCGGCCATTCCATCGCTGCTATTCCGCGATGCGGGTTCTCGCGGGGATTTACTTGCCCTTCCCGTTCGCGGGGCGTATTCGCGGCCATGCACAGGGCGACTCCTGGAATGCGGCGACCGGTGAACACTCCGCTGCTCCCTTGGGTTATCTGATAGTGGCGCCAGGTTTCATTCCGACGAGGTCCCGACATGACGACATCTTTCGTTGGCAAGGGGTCCACCCTGACGGTCACACAAGCCAACGGCCTCACGTTGATCTCCGATCTCGTGGTCCAGGCCGGCGGGGTGCTGGATGGGGCCGGCTCGATTACAGGCCCCTTCACTCTGCTCAATCAGGGCACGATCCTGGGAGATGGCAGCCCGAGCGGCATTCTGGATATCAATACCGGCACATTCACCAATCAGGGCACCGTGCGGGCGCTCAATTCGTTAGTCTACATCGAGGCGTCAGTCAATACTCCCAATCTGTCAAATGGCACTTTGTCGGGAGGTACGTGGGAGTCGTATTCCGATCTCCGGCTTTTGACCGGTCTGATCGGAACCGATAACGCGACGATCTTCATGGCGGGATCGTTCGAGGACTTCAATAGCACAGCCGGTACCATGCAATCCGTGCTCAATTCCCTTTCGGTGGTGGCAACGGCCGGATCACTCACTTTGGATGGTCCAAACTGGTCCGCTTCCGGATCGATCGTCGACAACGGTACCGTGGAGGTGTCCGTCAGCACAATATCCGCGGTCGGCGGCATTACGATATCCCCCACCGGGTTCCTGAGCACCAGTTCTTCCATTTTGTCGCCGCTGACCGTGAATGGCACTTTGCAAATGACCGGCACTCTGCCCTCCGCGATCACCGGGTCGGGAACTATTGAAACCGTTGGAAATCTGCAATTCCAAACAGGCACCCCGTACGCACAGACCGTCGTCGACAATGGGCGTATTTCGAACGCCAATACAGGAGGTATCGTCACATTCGCCGGCGGCATCAGCGGCTCCGGTGCGTTTGATATCAGTGGCGGGTCGAACGCCGCATTGACGTCAGGGATTGAATTGCCCGCTACACTGACGAACAATCTCGTGCAGTTCGACTCGAATTTCGGTGAGCTTATTCTCGACTCGCCCACGACCTTCACCGGTAAAATCGACGCTCTTGACAATAATGACACGATCGTTCTGAAAAATCTGATTGGAAATTCGGCAAGCCTTACTCCGGCGGGAGGCGGCCAGGATATTCTGACGGTCAGTAACAACGGGAGTCCAGTTGCCTCATTCACGTTGGTTCCGGCGGTATTTGGGTTCTTTCGTCAACAGCTCTACAACAATGCCACGTTCACCGCGACGCCAGACCTGTTGAACAACGTCACGACAATTACCGTTTCCGGCATCATCACCACGATCTGCTTCCGTGCCGGCACGCGGATCGCGACACCGGACGGAGACGTGCCGGTCGAGCAACTCGCCGCCGGTGATCGGGTCCTGACGCATTTCGCGGGCGAGCGGCGCGTTGTCTGGATCGGCCATCGCACCATCGATTGCCGCCGCCATCCGGATCCATCGGTAATTCTTCCCGTTCGCGTGGCCGCTGATGCCTTCGGTCCGGGCCTGCCGCGCCGCGACCTGTTTCTGTCTCCGGGCCACGCGCTGTTTGTCGACGGCGCGTTGGTCCCGGTGAAGTGTCTGATCGATGGAGAAATGATCTGCCAGGTGGACGCGGACACCGTGACATATTTCCACGTTGAACTGGATGAGCACGATGTCCTGTTCGCCGAGGGGCTGGGAGCCGAGTCTTACCTGGACACCGGCAATCGGCCTCAATTCGCCAATGGTGGTCCTTCAGTGGAACTGTTCCCGGACTTCAGTACCCTGACCTGGGAGACGATGGGTTGCGCGCCGCTCGTGGTCACCGGTCCCGTCGTGGCGCGGGCGCGGCAACGGCTCGCCGCGCGGTCCCTGGTGCCGCAGGCGAACCGATCAGACAACCGGATATTGGAGCACGTCGCATGACCATCATCGTCAACAGTGGCAGCACGGTCGATATCTCCTTCAGTGCATACACCCTGACCGCCGACAGCACGATCGCCGCCGGCGGCGTGCTGGAAGGCAATGGGCAGGTCTTTGGTCCGGATTTCGCGCTGGTGAACCAGGGCCTGATCCTGAGCACGCCACAGCCCATGAGCTTCCTCATCGGCTCGTTCATCAATCAGGGCACCATCGAGAGCGCGGCGGGCACGATTTCACTGGGCAACACCGTGACCGGCGGCGGCACCATCAAGGTGGACGCCAACGCGGGCTGGTTCACCCAACCGGGCAGCTACGCGCAGACGTTCATCAACAATGGC
>CALFNB010000561.1 GCA_937902425.1 uncultured Acetobacteraceae bacterium
AATCATCTTCAACGAGAGTCACTTGCGCCGTGTCCTGTCGAGTTATTTTCAGTATCATCACGGGGCCAGAACACATCTCTCGCTCAACAAGGATTGTCCGCAGCCTCGCCGCATACATCATCGCTACGAACGTCGCGCCGCCTAACCTCCGAAGTCAGCGACCCGGCCATTTCCAACCCTCTTTGCTCACACCCGATGGTGCCCAGAGATTTCAACGCATTTCGCACCAGTTGCAGATGCCCCAATGTACTGATCGGCGCATCAATAATTTTCAGCCACGATCATCTGGCGCTCGATTCTCACGCCAAATACGTTTTTGAGCAAGGACAGCCGCCTCAAGAAAACCCGATCCAGCGTCCGCCCCACGCTACGCCGAACCACAGACACAACGATATGAGCGCGGTAAATCGGCCCACCAGCGGGCGATCGGTGGCCAGGCCGGTTCGCGTCACGCGGCGGCGAACCGTGAACGTAAAAACGAGCGCCAGGAACAGTGACGTCATCTTCACCCAGAAGGGAAAGCTGTAATAACACTTGATCGCTTCCGAAAGGAACAACGGAAAGCCCGACGCGAACATCAAGGTCAGGCTGCCGAGCAGCCACGGTTGCGCGCCTGCCGAGAGCAGCGCGACCGGCTGTTTGTTCAAGCCCACGCCCAAAAGGCGCAGGTCCACCATCAGCACGGCTCCCGCCGTCAGTCCAAGACCCAGAAGGTGGCAGGCCTCGATCACCGGGAACAGCCAGGTCGAATCCCGTATCGTTTCGCCGACTGGCGTTTGGTAGCACCACTGAAAGAACGGCAGCAAAGACATCAGGGCCCCTATTCGGTGGCTACGCAACTGGTGAGAAAATTGATGATGTCCGGTTGCGGCTGCCGGTCGCAGTCGAACCAGTTATAGGCAATCATTCTTCCCGAGATGACGACGGCGATCCACAGGACGAGGGAAAGCGCGCCGGCAATCCTGGCCGCCCTGGGCGATACCCGCTCGACGTCCCAGCCCACGACCTTCGGATAAATGCGTGAGTGAAAGATCCACACGTTCAACCCGGCCAGGAGCAGCAGCAGCATCTTGCCCCTGAAGAAGATATTCTGATAGGACCGCAGCGGTATGGCGTAAAACAGGAGTGTGCCGCTGATGACCATGATGACGAACGCCGCGATGGTCAACGGCAGCAGGCGGTCGAGGACTTCGGATGCCGGCACCTTCCGCATGGTCAAACCAAGCAGGCGCAGGTCGAACATCACCACCGAGCCGAAAAATACCGCCATCGTCCACACGTGAATCGACTCGATGATGGAATAAGCATATTGCGATTCGTGGAGACCGGCGCTCCACGACGTATCTGCCAGCCATCCGAAGAAAGCCAGAGGAGACATTCCGACCCCGTCGAAATAGGATCCCGGGCGCGAGCGGGTAGGATGAAGCGCGATCCAGAGCGGTTCACATAGACTGCGAGTTCACATAGACTGGAAACAGGTACCGCTCCGGCATTTTGCGTTATCGCATTTTCGGGACGAAACCGGCTTTCACCCCCGCCGGAGTTTATCATCGGCCCGGCCTTCGGCCGGACCCGTTGGCGAGGGCGAGCCTTTTCCTGAAAATGCTCTGGTTGTTTTGTCTACTGGGTCCCGGGCGCCAGCTCGTAGGGAGCACCGGTTCCGGAAGAACCGAGAAACAATTGGCGCCCGTCGGGCAAGGTCAGATCCCGGCCGTTGGCGCGATGCGACCCGTCTTTTGACTGGTAACCATCGATCACGACCTCGGTGCCGGGCAGCAGGGTCTCCTTGGTGAACCCCCGCCGGAACAGGACATTCGGCGTGCCCGCTTCGATGGCCCAGTTTACCAGCGTGCCGTCGGGCTGCTTCACGTCGACATGCAGCCAGGAATGGGGATTGACCCATTCCATCTTGGTGATCGTCCCCTTGAAATTAACCGGCTTGTTTGCGTCGAACTCCGCCGCAAAAGCGTGATGTGCCGACGCCGAAGACGCCCATCCCGAGATCGCGAGACCCATGATGGAGACCACTATGGCAAGCTTCGTTCGCATCGATTCCTCCCGTTGCGCATAGAACCAAGATAGGTGCCCTGGCCGAATCCCTTACCGGTACCATTGATAGAAGCTGTCACCGGGCGGCACCTTGCGAGTGATATCGATCGTCATTGTATCGCCTTCCCAGTGCTTGACCAACGGCTGCTTGCGAAGATTTCCGTACATGAACTCCTCGACGAATTCGTTGCAGCGAAACTCGAGCAGCTGCATGTTCGGTTCCACGCGGCGATAAAGCGGCATGGCGATGCGCCACGGCCGCGTGAACACCTTGGGGTCTTCGATCGTCACGTCGTACTGAATGATGTCAGGTGACATCGGTGAGAAGCGCTCGACCAGGTGCAGCGCGTCGCTGTGAAAATCGCCGGCGCGGTCGAGCCAGGTCCGATCGTTGAAATTCGTCACGTCGACGACCAGCGTGTCTCCGTCCCATCGTCCGACCGAGTGGCCCATCCAGGTATCATCGGGCGGGCCTGCGACCTTGTCCAAATGGATGGTGCGCGCCGAATTCGAGAATTCGTAGGCAATGTGAATCTTGTTCGTGCTTTGCGTGATCTGGAACGGATAGGGCATGTACATCGCGCGCGGAGTGCCCGGCAAGTAGCACTTCAGTTCCGGGTCGCGGTCGATCCAGTGGTCCGCGT
>CALFNB010000562.1 GCA_937902425.1 uncultured Acetobacteraceae bacterium
AGTGCCAGCGCGGACTTGCCCTTGACCTCATTGCAGAAGATCGCGATGGCCGCGACGTAGTTCCGGAGCGGCATCTTGTGGAACGCGAACAGCGTGCCGGACGTGGTGCTGAAATCCTCGCGGCATGCCTTGCAGCGCCAGCGTGGTGCACCGTTGGCCGTGCGGCAATCCCCTACGATCGCGCACTCGCAATGCGGGCAAACCGGCCTGCCGTCCGTGGCGTGCCAGCGAAGGCCCATGAAGTCTGTTCGGCTTCCAGGTCCGTCATCCGGAGAACCATTGCCAGGGAGAGGGTCCGGGCCTTGGCAGAGAGGAGGAAGTGTTGGGACATGAGACCGTATTCGCTTTGAACAAAGCGAATACGGTCTGATCAGAGCACCTTGTCACACAAAAAGATCGTATATGATCTTATCAGGTCGATTTTGATCGGAGTCGAGTATGACCGAGCGGGAAAAGGAATGGGCCGACAAGATGCGCCGGTTCATCAAAGCCGAACTGAAACGGGCCGGGGTGACCTATGCCGAACTGGCCCAACGGTTGAATGAGCATGGCCTGGAAGGCGAGACCGAGGCGTCGGTCAACAGTAAGCTGGTCCGAGGGACGTTCTCGGCCACATTCCTGATGGCGGTGCTGGCGGTTCTGGAATTGGAGGGGCTGACTCTCGCGGCGCTATAGGTCAGGATCGTTGCAAAGCGAGGTGACTGATGCTGGCAAAGCGATGGAACCGGGTAACGCTTTGGGTATCATTGAGCGTTTTGGCCGGCGTTGCGATCGGATTGTCAGAATCGTTTCAAGATTGCGAGCACACCCAAAAGAAGCACCGCGTATACTGGCAACTTTATGAAAAAGGTCCCATAACTGTCGGCGTCGAAGTTGTCAGAGCCGCCACCAGACTCCGGTTGCATCTCGCCTGCACCGCTGAAACCGCTCACCAAAATGAAGGGCCACTCACTCTTTTGGCCACTCTTTTGATTGCCGGATTCACCGCTACCCTCTGGAGGGCCACCAACCGACTCTGGCAATCGGCCGAAAACGAACTTGCCGAATTCCAGAAATCGTTGAAACTGCAACGAATAATTGCAGACGAACAAATCGCGAAGATGGGCGAATATGTCACTGAAACCAGGAATGCCGCGACAGCCGCAAAAGCATCCACTGAACTGGCTCAAAAGGAATTCGTTTCCACTCACAGACCTCGATTGATCATACGAAATATCAACCTGAGACAAATGGTTGCCGATCAAGAGGTTGCCATTCAGTTTGCGATTGTTAACAAAGGCCAAACCGACGCAGCCAGGGTTGAGTGGAGAATGGGCGTGATCGTCCTTAATCCTTCTCAAAATATATTTGGTCTGGAGGCAGTCACCACCGTTACTCAATCGCTCGGCGCGTCTCTCAGTAGTGGTATGGACCATGTAAGCAATTTCGAGTCCCCCCAATCCTTTAACGAACGGATCACGGCGTCCGTCATGAAGGGCAACTCCCGTCTCCTTTTCTGTGGTGTAATTGCGTATTTTGACGGCGGCGGAAATGTACGGCGAACTGGATTCGTGCGCCGTCTTGATCCTCCAACCGGTCGCTTTCACCTCACCGACAATCCCGATGATGAATATGAAGATTAGCGCGAACGCCATCGCCCCGACGCGCACAGCGCGCCTCCCTTATCAAACTATCCTCCGCTCAGATGGTGCGACTGACACGTTTTGGTCAGGACGCGGCAGGTGCTCGCTGCTACATAATACCGGACAGATCGCTAAGGGCCTCGCCCTTAGCTGGGGTCCAGGGGCAACGCCCTCTGGCGGGTCCGAGGGCAGCGCCCTCGCGCCTTCTCGCACGACCCCAAACCGCGCTACGGTCACCCAAACGACGGAGGAAACGAATGACCAAAGAAGCCTCGCTGTTCGGCCTCACGGGCAAGAAGGCGCTGATCATTGGCGGCGGCCAGGGCATGGGCGAGGCCTCCGCCGGCTTCCTGGCACGGGCCGGCTGCGATGTCGCGTTGGTCGATCTGGTACCGGAACGGGCTGAGCACGTCGCCGGTATGGTGACCGGGCTCGGCACCAAGGGTGCGACCGTGATCGGCGACGTGCTCGATGACGCGCAAATCCCGCGCATCGTCGCCGAGGCCGAGGAGAAGCTTGGCGGTCTCGACCGCATGATCTCCATCGTTGGCGCCGCCACCTGGGGCTCGCTGCTGGAAACATCCGGAGCAATCTGGGACCAGCAGATGCACCTCAACCTCCGCTACTTCTTTCTGATCGCGAAAGCAGTCGCCAACGTCATGATCCGCCGCGGCACTGGCGGGCGGATCGTCGGTATCGCCTCGGTCGACGGGCAGCGCGCGAGCCCGATGCGCGGCGCGTACGGTGCCGCGAAAGCCGGCCTGATCAGCGTCGTTCAAACCATGGCCGTCGAGTGGGCGCCGCATAACATAAGCGTCAACGCCATCGCGCCCGGTCACATCGTCACGCCGCGGCTGTTCGACACGCCACGCCGCGCGGAGGGTTACGCGAACAGTCTGGTGCCGGTCCGCCGCCGTGGCACAACGGACGATATTGGCAAGGCCGCGCTGTTCCTGCTGTCCGACCTCGCATCCTACGTCAACGGCACGACGCTGGATGTCGACGGTGGATTGCTGGTGGCGAATTTGTTTCCCCAGGGCCTGCCCGCCCACAATGGCTGATCCAGAACGAGGCGTCCTTCCATGAATTTCGATTTTTCCGACGACCTGAAACAACTGCGCGACCAGGCTCGCCGCTTCCTGGCCGAACAGTGTCCGCCCGCGCTGGTACGGCGCTCGCTCGACGGGGAGGATGCGTATGCCGCGCCGTTGTGGAAAGAGATCGCCAATATGGGCTGGATCGGTGCCGCGATCCCGGAGCAGTACGGCGGCGCCGGTCTGGGTTATGAAGGGCTCTGCGTGCTGGCCGAGGAAATCGGCCGCGCCGTCGCTCCCGTGCCGTTTGCCTCCTGCGCCTACCTCGCCGCCGAGGCAATCCTGCTCGCCGGCACCGAGGCGCAAAAGCGCGAATATTTGCCGCGACTCGCTGATGGTTCGCTCATCGGCTGCTTCGCTCTGGCGGAGGGCAACGGCAATCCAACTCCCGATGCCGTTCGCGCCCATGTCACGAGAGGTCAGATGACCGGCACCAAATGGCCGGTCGCCGACGGAGGGATCGCCGACTTCGCCATCGTCGTCGCACGCGATGCAACCGACGAGATCGCGTTGTTTCTCGTCGAAACGAAATCGATCGCGCGCAAGACACTGCGCACGGTCGATCCAACCCGCGATCAGGCTCGTTTCGACTTCAACGACACGCCGGCGGAAAAACTGCCGGCCGCCACCGGTTGGGCAACCGTGCTGCGACTGCTGGATCGCGCCGCCATTCTGTTCGCTTTCGAACAGGTCGGCGGCGCCGACGCCGCGCTGCACATGGCGTGCGATTACGCGATGGAACGGTTCGCGTTCGGCCGCCCGATCGGCTCGTTCCAGGCGATCAAACACAAGTTGACCGACGTCTACGTCGCTCTCGAACTCGCCCGATCCAACGCTTACTACGGTGCATGGGCGCTGACCGCCGACGCCGCCGAGTTGCCGCTCGCCGCCGCCACGGCACGCGTGTCCGCCACCGACGCCTTCCACATCGCCTCCAAAGAAAACATCCAGACCCACGGTGGCGTCGGTTTCACCTGGGCGTTTGACTGCCATCTGTATTACCGGCGATCCAAACAACTCGGACTTCGTCTGGGTGGCGCGCCATTCTGGAAAAATCGCCTCGTGGACCTGATCGAAACCCGTAACGCGGCCTGAAGGAAACCCGAACATGGACTTCAACGACAGCCTCGAAGAAGCCGCCTTCCGCGCCGAGGCCCGCGCGTTCCTCAACGTCAACGCCGAACCGAAAGCATCCGGCCGTCCGACACTGCGCCTCGGCGGCATGACCGCCGAGGAAGTGAAACGCTGCAAAGCCTGGCAGGCGAATAAGACCGACGCCGGGTTCGCCGGCATCACCTGGCAAAAACGCTTCGGCGGCCGCGAACTGTCACCGATCTTTCAGGTCATCTACAA
>CALFNB010000563.1 GCA_937902425.1 uncultured Acetobacteraceae bacterium
GGCAATCCGATCCCCTGGCCGCATTGCACCGCGCCGGCACGGTCACGCTCCGGGAGATCGACGCGGCCGAGCGGCTGCGCGGGCAGTTACAGGCGGCCGAACCGCATTTGCCGGGCGCCTCCCTCAGTCAGGTTCATGTTCCAGGTCACCAGCGACTCGGTGTCACCGATCGCCAGATCACCGCCGCCACGGCCGCCCGGCTGGCCGTCGCCTCGATCGCCGCCATCAACCGGGCCGTGGTGTTGTGGGTGGCCAACGGCGGCACGATCCGGTGTGCCTCCCGCGGCGCTGCGATTTTATACGGTAGCGTAATGCACGCCAGGTTGATCCCCAGGAGGTGGCGTTGCGGGCGGCACACCGCGGGCTCCGACCGATAGCCAGGGGAACGGCCAGGAAGGGTCCGAAGCGACCTGAAGGGGCTTTCCATTACATCGGCTGAGCGTATTGCACGCCATGTTGACCTCCGAGACAGAGACCTGTTCATGGCGTGCGATATGGTGCACCAATCCGGAACATGGCGTGCATTCCGCGTTGCACGCCATGTTAATGCGCCATAAATTGGCTAATACCGTAACGAAGCCTCGATTCAGGCCGAGATCGGCTCCTTACGGTATAAAATCGCAGCCCCGCGGGAGGCACACCGAATCCCGGTGCGACGGCTGGCACCGGATGCGGCGCCTTCGAGACGACAGGATGGCAGGGGCTGGATACGTGGAAGGGTAGCCTCCTGGCCGTTTGCTTCGTTGTCGGCCCCTTGGTGGTGTTAATGGTCCTTCTCGTGTCGCCGATGGCGGCTCTGGTTATTTTGGTCGCGTCCCCGGTCGGTTACTTCCTTATCGGTTCCCGTCTGAAGAGGAAGATCGTATGGGCGGTCGGCGGCAGACGGCAGATGTGACCCGTTCGACTTCATGCGCTTTGCCAACATACTGAACGATTCTGGCCGATCATCTGCCCGGATCGACCTGGACCTTACGGAACTTTCACCAGAGAATAGCTCGTACTGCGCCCACCCGCCACATCCTTGATCAGTACGCCGCGCTTCAGAAGGTCATCGATGTCACGTGAGGCGGTGTCCTGCGAGCATTTGACCAACACGGCCCATTTCGAGGAGGTCAGCTTACCTTCGAATCCATCCAGCAGACGATTGAGTATCTTTCTCTGCCGCTCATTGAATTGTTCGCCGGCACAGGTTTCCCAGAAGCGTGCTTTCTTAAGAACAACAGCCAATATATTCTCCGCGCCGTCAATCGCGCGGCCAAGGCAGCTCAAGAACCATTCAAGCCACGCCGTGATGTCGAGGCTGCCTTTCTGGGTCGCTTCCAAAACGTCGTAATAGGCCTTCCGCTCGACACGGATTTGTCCAGACATGCTGTAAAAGCGTTGTGGGCTGTTTTCCGAGCGCGCAAACGCCATGTCGGCGATCGCGCGGGCGATTCGGCCGTTGCCATCGTCGAATGGGTGGATGGTGACGAACCACAGGTGCGCGATGCCCGCTTTCAATACGGCATCATTAGATGCCTTGCCGTTGAACCATTTTAGAAAGGCGCGCATCTCGAGATTGAGACGAGCCGCGGTCGGCGCTTCGTAGTGAACCTTCTCCCGGCCGATCGGCCCGGACACTACTTGCATGGGCCCTGACTTGCCGTCTCGCCACGCGCCCGTACGGATATGGATCATGCCACTGCGTCCGGTCGGAAACAGCGCCGCCTGCCAGTCGAACAGCCGCTCGGCTGTGAGAGGCGCGCTAAACTTTTGCGTGGCGTCGAGCATCATTTCGACGACGCCTTCGACGTTGCGGTCGGCATGCATGAGAGCCCCAACATCCATGCCGAGGCGACGCGCGATCGATGAGCGCACCTGCTCCTTGTCGAGTATTTCGCCCTCGATTTCACTGGACTTCATCACGTCTTCGGTGAGGGTTTCGAGCATGGCTTCAGCGCGCAGCGTGAACCCGAGCGATTCCATCCGCCCGATTAGCCGCCCCTGACGATGACGCACGGCCGCGAGCTGTTCAGCCAGGCTTTCCTGACTCCAATGGAATTTCGGCCAGTCCTTCCGCCATGGATATATTTTGTCGCCATGATCTTCGCATCTCCCGCGGAAATTATGGGCACTGTTCTCCGCGGCGGCAAGCATATTCTCCGCATGATATGCGGAGAATATGGCATCTGATCTCCGCGCATAAGCAGCCCAGTACTTACCCCCCGCTCAAGGACCGGCTACCGATTTCCTAGGACCCGGCTCACCGGCACGGCTCGCCCTCTCTCCAGTGAATCACATCCGCCATGATGAAATCGCCTCCAAACGGATCAGGC
Organism: uncultured Acetobacteraceae bacterium; assembly: GCA_937902425.1. GTDB lineage: Bacteria > Pseudomonadota > Alphaproteobacteria > Acetobacterales > Acetobacteraceae > Rhodopila. Next base: position 2,316 of record CALFNB010000563.1, read on the forward strand.
CGTGCCGATGCGCATGATTTCGAACCGGCTGCCGTTCGCCAGCAGCGCCCATCGATCAAGCAGCGCCCGCACGCGCGCATCGCCGGCGATCGTTGGCGGCAGACGCCCGGAAACGGCGAGAACGTGTTTGCGGTGCGTATCGGTCTCATGATCGGTAGCAACGATGTTCCGGATTTTCTCTTCGTCGCTCAGCGGTGAGATCATCCGGCCGGATCGTTCGGTGATCTCCGCATGGCTTTTCACCGAGGCGAAGTAATCCGCCACCGCGATCTCCTGGACCATTCCGGCCTCCCACGGACACAGACGATCCTGATATATTCGGTAAAGCCGGTAGCCCGCATCAGTCAGCTGCCGAAGAATTTCCTGATAGGAATAGCCGTGGAGTCCGCAGGCGAAGGTATTGGACTCCATGATCACGTCTGGTTTGCAGCGGGCGATCAGGTCCGTGGAACCCGCCAGGGCACGCTGCTCCGATCCCTCGACGTCGATCTTCATCACTTCGACCTGGTGAATGCCGCGTGCGTGCGCGTAATCATCGATCGAGATGGTCGGAACCTGCACGACGGCGTCGGAGACAGCTCTGCCCCAGGCGCTGTCACCCGCGGCACCGGCGAACCCTCGGTGATCGCCAACCGCGGCCTGGATGACGACAAGATCGCCAAGCCCGTTTTTGTTAATCGATCGTTCCAGATGCACGATATTTTCCGCGAGCATTTCGAACGCATGGACTCGCGCGCCGAGCATGCCCGCGGGAATGCTGAAAGTGCCGATGTTGGCGCCAAGGTCGAAGAATACCTCGCCGGGCCGCAGCCATTGCATCGCGAACCGCCAGGTCGCGTCCTGTGGTGCCCCCATGGCGATGGCGTGGTGGTATGGGTCGTGGCCCGATGCATCAACGCTCAGTTCATAGCTCGTCCCGTTCGGCAACGACGTGGTGATCCAGGCGACCGCCGGGGCCTTCGGCGGCTCTTGCTCGACGGTCCATTTCGTCCGGTCCATCGTGGACAGCGTCTCGGACAGGCGCGCCAATTGCGTCTCGATCCGATCGAGACGACCGTTGAGGCCGTTCAGTCCCAGCACCGAACGCAGCGCGTGCGCGACCGATCGCGAGAATGGTGAAACCACCTGGCCGGCCTCGGTTCAGTTCGCGCCCACCGGCACATATACCCGCCCATCGAACAACCGCCGCGCGGTGCGGTAGAACGCGCCGCTGTGCGCCGTCCAAATGCCGTCGCGATCCTGGCTCACCTCCGCATCCACCGTCAGAATTCCCGACGGCATGCCGATCCGCACCGACGCGCTCGCGTTCGGGCCGAGCACCTGATTGACCAGCGTGCCGCTGATCCGCGCCGCGACGCCGGTGCACAACGAGGCGGTCAATGGCAACGCCCGATGCGGCTGCCCGTTCGACAGGAACCGTGCCGTCAGATCCACCTGATCCGCCGCGATCGGCTCACCCGACAATGTCGGCGCATCCATCGGCGGCGCCACGAACCCGATGATCGGCACACCGTTGATCGAGCGCGCCTCCTCATCGTCGCGCGCGATCCCCATCGCGACCGAGGCGGTGCGGCGGATGCGCTGCAGTTTGTCCAGCAGCGCCGCGTCCTGATCGAGCGCCTCCGGCAGTTCGCGGCCGGTCAGGCCGAGATCGCGCGCCAGCACGAACACGCAGGCATTGGCGGCATCGATCAGGGACGCCGCGATGATGCCAATACCCGGCACCATCAGCGCATCAACCGGATTGCCGGTCGGCAGCAATTCGCCGGTGGTGGCCCCTCCCGGCGACAGGAAGTCGAGCCGCACCGGCGCACCCGTGCCGGCCACACCAGGGATCACCATCGCGCCATCGGTCGCCGCGCGCCCCTCGGCCAGCGGAAACGTCGAGCGGATGATCTTCCGCGTATTGGTGTTGAAAATCCGCACCACCGCCTGATCGCCGTTGGGGCGCAGTAATCCCTCATCCACCGCGAATGGTCCGACGGCGGAGCTCATGTTGCCGCAGTTGCTGCGATAATCCACCGCCGCCTCGCGAATTTGCACCTGAGCGAAGGTGTAGTCGATGTCGGCATCGTCTCGTTCCGATGGTGCCAATACGCAGACTTTCGACAGCGAGGAAATGCCGCCGCCCATGCCATTCAGTTGCCGTCCGTTCGGGTCCGGGCTGCCCATCGCCGCCAGGAAGATCGGGTCCCATTCGGCGCGAGGCGGCAGGTCTTTGGCGTGGAACATGATGGCGCGGCTGGTGCCGCCTCGCATGAACACGGCGGGGAACGCGAGCAGCGGCATCGGACGTCTCCTGTTTCAGAACCCGAACATCACCCGTTGCGTGTTCGCGTTTCGCAGGTTGCGATACCGGGCCAGCGCGAGCAACGGGAAATACAGACGGTAGCCATGGTAGCGCAGGTAGAAGACGCGGGGAAATCCGACGGCGTTGTACGGCAGTTCGGTCCACTCGCCATCCGGGCGCCGGGTTCGTACCAGATACGCGATGCCGCGTGCGACCGCGGGATGCTCGGTCTGGCCCGCCGCCATCAGGCCGAGGACGGCCCAGGCGGTTTGGCTGGGCGTGGATTCTTTGTAGCGGCCGGGTGGGGCATGCCGATAAGTTTCCTCGTCTTCGCCCCAGCCGCCGTCGTCGCGTTGCACGGCGACCAGCCAGTCGGCGGCTCGACGTATCGCGGGGTCGTCGTGACCGAGGCCAACCGCGTTCAGCGCGCACAGCACCGACCAGGTGCCGTAAATGTAGTTGGTGCCCCAGCGGCCGAACCAACTGCCGTCCGCCTCCTGCTCCCGCCGCAGAAACGCCAGCGCGCGCGCCATCACCGGATCGTCCGCCGTCATACCGATCTGCGCGAGAAACGAAACGCAGCGCGCGGTCACGTCACTGGTCGGCGGATCGAGCAGCGCGCCATGATCCGCGAATGGAATGTGATTGAGGTGGAGATGGATGTTCTCCGGCTCGAACGCGCCCCAGCCGCCGTCGAACCGGCCGCCGCCTGTCGACTGCATGCCGATGATCCACTCGCGCGCGCGGGCGATGGAGTCCTCGTATGCCGGATCACCGTTCCGTGCCAGCAACATCCCCACGACGGCGGTATCATCCACATCCGGGTAATGCGGGTTTTCATACTGAAACGCCCATCCTCCCGGACGCAATCCTGGGCGTCGAACAACCCAGTCGCCGGCGACATCGAGAATTTGTTTCTCCAGTAGCCAACGGCAGGGTTCGTCAACCGCGACGCCGGCCTCCAGCATCGCGTGGCCCGCGAGGCCGGTGTCCCAGACTGGTGACAAACAGGGCTGGCAGTATGCTCGGTCATCGAATTCGACCAGCAGCTTCCGCACCGCTCGCCAGGCGATGGCGGCGCCTGGGTGCTCCGGCGCGAAACCCAGAGTGTCGAACATCATGACGCTGTTGGCGATGGCGGGGTAAATGCCGCCCAGACCATCATCGCCGTTCAGCCGTTCGGTCACGAAATCGATGGCTTCGCGAGTCGCCCGCCGCTGCCCAGAGCGGGGAAACAGCGGTTGCATAGCGCGCAAAATGCCGTCGAACTGCTTGAAAAACCGCCCCCAACCCGAGCGGTACGGCCCTCTGATCCAGTCGCGAACCTGATCCGGCGGGGTGCGAAACAACTCCTGGATCTGAACGCCGCGCGGATTGCGCGCGATTGGCTGTTTCGCCATCAGCACCAGCAGCGGTACGACGACAGTGCGCGACCAATACGAAATCTTCGATAAATGAAACGGAAACCATTCGGGCAGCAGCATGATCTCCAACGGCATCACCGGAACCGCGCGCCACGGCACCTGCCCGAACAATGCCAGTTGGGCGCGCGTGAACACGTTGGTCCGCTCCGCGCCGCCGGCGGCCAGAATGGCCTCCCGCGCACGGCGCATATGCGGTGCGGCCGGGTCGTCGCCGATGGCTTTCAGCGCGAAGTATGCTTTGACGCTCGCGGAGATGTCGAATGCACCATCATGAAACAGCGGCCAGCCGCCATGCTCGCCTTGAATGGCGCGCAGGTAGACGCCGATTTTCGCCTGCAGCGGCGGATCGATCCGATCCAGAAAATGTTCCAGCAGGACGTACTCGGCCGGGATCGTGGCATCGGCCTCCAGCTCGAACACCCAATGTCCATCGTCGTGTCGCCGCCTTGTCAGCGCCGCGGCCGCGGCTGAGATCGCATCATCCAGACCGCTCAGCGCGGTATCGTCCGCGTGACGGTGCGCTTGAAGGCTCGCGCTCAACATGCCCTCGTGGTCCGGTCTGGCCGGACGCGTAAGATGAAGTGATGCCATTGGCGATTGGGATCAGTCGACATCGGCGGCCGGTCGCTTCTTGTCGCGGCGTTGAACCGTTGCTTTCGGTGGATTGAGCAGCAGTTTCGCCGCGGTCACCCCCGAGCGGATCGCGCCCTCGATCGTTCCGGGCAGGCGCGTATCGGTCCAATCGCCGGCCAGCACCAGATTCTCGATATCCGTCCGAGCCCCTGGGCGGCGCTCTTCCTGCGCGATATTGGCGACAACGGTCGCCCGCCGCTCCTTGATGACCCGAAATGGCGGGACCCCTGTCGCCGCCGCACCTTTAAGACCGAGCGCCTTCGCGACATTGCGCCAGACCGCGAAGGCGAGGTCGTCCGCCGGCCGGTCCATCATTTTGTTCGCCGCGCTGACGGTGACCGAGATGTGGTCGGGCCGGATGAATATCCATTCCGCCGTGCCGTTCACCAGTCCGATGAACCCGGCCTTGGCGACATCGCGATTGGGTTTTACCGCGGTCCTGTAATGCACGTTGAGGACCGACTCGAATGCGTTCGGCACCGTGATATCCGGCAACAGTTCCCCGGCCACCCAGGGCGGCACGGCGAGCACGACCTGATCACCGGCGTCGAGGGTCACCGATCCCTCGGTGGTTCTCAGGGCGGTGACGCGTCCCTGGCTGAAATCGAGTCCAACGATCCGGCGATTGAACTGGATATCGGCGCCGCGCTTACGCAGCGTGTCGATGGCGGGATCGACCAGGGCCTCGGACAATCCTTCCTTCGGCACGCGCGGCAAACAGGCTTTGCCGCCCTTCAGCAGCGTCTCCCTCAGCACCGCGCCGAACAGGCAGGCCAGGGCCTCGTGCGGCCGCGTGTTGAGCGCCGCGACCGATAACGGTTCGAGCAGCAGCCAGTACAGCGAACTGTGCCGCATCGTCTCCGTCATGACGGTATCGTCCCACTCGCGGCCGAGCTTGCGGATCTGTAAGTGCTCGCCCGCGGTCGCCTTGGGAACCCGCCGGTCGGCGAACAGCAGCCACCACGGAATTCGGCCGCGATTGGGACGCAAGGTCCATTCTCGCCCGGTTTTCAGGTCGATAAAGGGAAAGACCGGGTTGCGGGGGCCAGTAAAGCGATCCCGCGCGCCAATCGCGTCGATATAGGCGAAAGCCGACTTGTTTCCGGTCAGCAGCAGATGATTGCCGTTGTCCAGGCGAATCCCGAGCTCGGTGTCGAAATACGAGCGGCAGCGCCCGCCGCCAGCCGCGGTCGCCTCATACAAGGTCACCGCGCGGCCGGCTCCGGTCGCCGTGATGGCTGCCGAGAGGCCGGCGAGACCCGCGCCAATGACATGGATTCTGTTCATGCAATCCGCTGTTTGCCTGAAGACAGGTCAGGTTCGCAATCGGGTGCGCTCCGTAGCCCCGACGGGCGTTCTGAGACAGTCCTGGCGGCGATCATGGAAACAGAGCGTGAACCGGTTAATCGGCGAGCACGCGCAACGCCGTCACGCCCTCGGCCAACAGCCGCGAAAGGTCTGGCAAGGCCAGCGCCACGCACCCTTTGGTCGGCGCGTAATCCGCCCGTGCGACGTGCAGGAAGATCGCGGACCCGCGCCGCTTCGCCACCGGCTGATCGTTCCAGCCAAGCACCGCGATGACGTCGTACAGCTCATCGCGGCGCCACAGTTCCTCATGCCGCGCGTCATGCGGCAGGTGAACGAAGCGGTTGTAATCGCGATGCGTGGGATCGTCGCACCAGCCGTCAGAGGGAGCGATCGGCTCGACCGGCATGGCGCAGCGCGGCGGCGGCACGCGGTCGGCCCGGTACAGGATCCGCCGCAACGGCAGGAGACCGGCGGGGGTGGCGGCGTCGCCTTCCTCCTTGTCGACTCGCACGCCGCTTTGGCCAAGGGCGCACCGCATTGCCTGGCCGCGCCAGATCAGCCGGCCGCTGGGATGAACAATCGCCTCCATGCATCAGTCCAGCATGTGGCCGAACCGGACGGCCTTGGTCGCCAGGTAAGCGTCGTTCACCTCGTTGGGGGCGAAGGCATGCGCCTCCCGGCCGACGACCTCGACCCCGCACGCGGTCAGCCCGGCGATCTTGTCCGGATTGTTGGTCAGCAGGCGGACCTTGGCGATGCCCAGGGCGAGCAGCATGTTGGCGCCGACGAGGAAGTTCCGCTCATCGGCGCCCCAGCCCAACACGCGGTTGGCATCCATCGTGTCGAGGCCCTGATCCTGCAGCGTGTAGGCGCGCAGCTTGTTGACGAGGCCGATGCCGCGACCCTCCTGCGCCAGATACAGCACGATACCATCGCCGTGTTCGGCGATGCGGTGGATGGCCCCGCGCAACTGTTCGCCGCAATCGCAGCGCATCGAGCCGAGAAGATCGCCGGTGAAACATTCGGAGTGAATGCGCACCAGCGGGGCCTCGGCGGTCTCCGGCTGGCCGATGACGATGGCCAGATGCTCGATCGCCGAACCTTCTGCCCGGAACGCCACCACCCGCGAATGTGGCGCGTCCTTCAGCGGCACCTGGGCCGAGGCGACGACGCGCAGGCCGGCCCCCTCCATCGCCGGGTAGCCGAGGACATCGTCCGGCGAAACGCTGATCAGCGCCCGGTCCGCGAGCCCGATGACCGAGGCCGGTGTCACGGCGAGCACGGCCGGCAACAAGCGGCCCAGTTTGGCGAGGGCGATGGCGGCGGCGGCGGCGGGCGGCGCGCTGACCTGTGTCATCCCGGTCGTGACCGGCTGTTTCGCGGTGGGATCGGCGAGCCCGCGCAAGGCGTCAGGATGGACGAGCGCCTTCGGCAGGATCGCCGCGACCACCGCGGCGTCGCCGTCGGCGGGCCGGCGCAATACCGCGGCGCCCCGTACCGGCGCGAACAGGATGACCAGCCGCTCGGCACCGAGCGATGCGAACTCCGCGAGGCTCTCCGCCCCGGCGGTTTCGGCCGCCAGCACCAGCAGCGGGTGGTCTCCCTCCAGCAGCACAGGCACGCCTCGGCGCAGGTCCGACACGGCCCGATGCACGCGCCGGAGCGTTCGGGTCAGGGTTTCAGCACCGGTGGCGGCGAGAGGGGACGCGGTCATTGCCTCCTGATAGTGGGGACTGAACCAATTTGGAACAATCCCGTCTGAATTTCGTCACGTTTCATCTATAGCCCGGTGCGTGTGGCGAGGCCGGCTTCCGGTTCGTTCATCCGAGGGGGCAACCCACGATGCCGTGTGTGCGGACGATACTGATCGTCGACGGTGATCCCGCGATGCGTGAGACGTTGCGCGAGCAACTGACTCGCGACGATTTCGTGGTGGTCGAGGCCGCCAGCGCCCAGGAGGCGGAGACCTGGCTGTTTGGTCCGGGGCTGTTTGGTCCGGGCGCGTGGTTCGCGGCGGTGATCATGGACGCCGCGCTGCCGGACGGCGATGGCCACGCGGTGTGCGCCCGGTTGCGCGCGAACGGCCT
>CALFNB010000564.1 GCA_937902425.1 uncultured Acetobacteraceae bacterium
CGAGCCTCGTCACCGCATGAAATCTTCGCCCGATACGTCTGGTTTCGGTATTAGCTAACCTGTCGGTGCGCCGCATCGCTGATTGCCAGTCCTGATCCACATTGCCAAAATGGTTATAGCGTCTGTGACCGTCGGGTCGAAGTTTTACGGGAGGGAATTTCCGACTTGGTAATCAGCGCGTCGTAGATGATGTCACGCTTTCCGACGGGTGCGCCGCACTGTCGTACGTTTGGGTTACCCATAGGACCAGCGATCACCCTTCGCACACGGGCTGGTAACGAAACATAAAAATTGGATGATAGCCGTGGGCGATCGGATGCATTGGCGGAACCGTAGCTCAGGACCGCGTCGAGGGTATGTTTGAAATGATACCTGGACGTCGGGTTCGCATCCATGTGCGTCACATTACCTTGCCACGAAACGCTCCAGCCAATGGATCGTATAATCCCCCGCCTGGAAACCTTTGTCATCCACGATGCGACGGTGCAAGGGAATCGTGGTCTTAATACCCATGATTGCAAATTCATCCAGTGCCCGTCTTAGCCGATTTATCGCATCAGTCCGAGTCGGCGCATGCACAATCAGTTTAGCAACCAAGCTGTCGTAAAAAGGCGGGACAAAGTACCCAGCGTACAGAGCGGAGTCAACTCGAACACCAAGACCGCCGGGTGCGTGAAAGGCCGTTACCCGCCCTGGCGTTGGAATAAACGTATCGGGATCTTCAGCTGTTACCCGGCATTCGATCGCGTGCCCCGAAAATGTGATTTCAGACTGATCGTAACCGAGCGCCGCACCGGTCGCGATGCGGATTTGTTCCCGAACAAGGTCGACACCGCAGATCATCTCAGTAACCGGATGTTCAACTTGAAGGCGTGTGTTCATCTCAATGAATGCAAACTGACCGTCCTGATAGAGGAACTCCAAAGTACCGACATTTCGGTATCCCAGTACTTGCAACGCCTCGGTTGCGATCTTGCCCAGAGCGTTGCGTGTTTCGGGCGAAATCGCTGGCGAGCCGGCTTCCTCAAGAAGCTTTTGATGACGCCGTTGCAAGCTGCAATCGCGTTCCCCGAAGTGCACAACACCACCATGCGAATCCGCCAGAATCTGCATTTCGATGTGGCGTGGTCGATCAAGGTATTTTTCGATGTAGACGGCGTCGCTTCCAAATGCTGCCAGGGCTTCCGCGCGGGCGGCACGAAACGCCTCCGCCAGGTTGGCTGCGTCATGTGCCACTTTCATGCCGCGACCGCCACCGCCCGCGGCGGCCTTGATCATCACCGGGTACCCGATACGGGCTGCGATCATTTGTGCGGTATCAAGGTCCGGAACCGCGCCATCGGAGCCGGGTACCAGGGGAACGCCAAGTGACGCCATCGCAGCCTTCGCGGCGATTTTGTCCCCCATCATTCTGATATGCGCTGGCGAGGGGCCAATGAATGTAACGCCATGCGCCTCTACCATCTCGGCGAATCCAGCGTTCTCTGACAGGAAACCGTAGCCTGGATGGATTGCGTCCGCGCCAGTGATTGAGGCAGCCGAAAGAATCGCGGCAACGTTCAAATAAGAATCACGTGCCGAGGGGGGGCCGATACAAACGCTTTCGTCGGCAAGGCGGACATGCATCGCATCAGCATCAGCGGTGGAATGCACCGCGACTGTTGGTATCCCTAGCTCGCGACATGCACGTTGGATTCGCAACGCGATTTCGCCGCGGTTCGCGATCAGGATTTTCTGAAACAATTTGCTGCCTTAGTCCACAATCATCAGAAGTTCGCCATATTCGACGGGTGTGCTATTCTGAACGACGATTTTCGTCACGGTTCCCGCCCGTGTAGCCTTGATCTGGTTGAACGTCTTCATCGCTTCAATGAGCAACAAAGTTTGTCCAACCGAGACTTGCTGGCCGGTAGACACAAAATTGGGTGCGCCTGGTTCGGGAGCCAGGAACGCGACACCTACCATCGGGCTCGTCACTGAGCCTGGATGGCTCGCGCCGGCGTCAGCACCTGGCGTCGCCGCATGGCGTGACGCAGCTTCCGGCAGCGTAACCGGTGGCTGCGCGGACAACTGCGTCGTCGTACCTGAGGGTATACTGCCTCGTACGACCCGTATTCTGGTATCCTTGTCGGCAAGTTCGACCTCAGTCAGCCCATTTTCGGCCATGACAGCGGCCAGCTGACGAATCTGTTCGGGATCGGTCGGAATTCTTGTCACGCACGTTCCTCCAGAAGATCTGCCATCTCACTTAGTACCAAAGCATGGACACGGACGTCAAAGCCGCGGATCATGCCACTCACATTCCGCAAGATGCGGGAACGATGACCAAATTCCCCGCGTTTGTGGGTGCCATATATATTTGGCAACTCGATCATCCGTGCGTCGACCACCATCAGAGTGTCCAGCAATACGACTGTTGTGGTTGTCCTGAGGTGCGGATTGATTTGATTCCAGGGCGACGTCCACGGGCGATCTTACCCAGTGACAACGGATCTCGCTCGTGGTTCGTTCTGATTACGTCGAGAGCAAAATCGAACTCTTCGGCAGGCCCAGCGACGAAGTGCCGCAGGTGGGCTGACGTCGCCTCAGCGAGTTGACGCGGCGGGTGCAGCTCCGGCGTTCCGCTATTCAATCCGTTCAGGAGCGCGATCAACGGACGGGAATGGGCATCTGGCATGGCGGCGAGGTAGCATGGTTGTGGTCCGACGTCCAATTGACGCTGTTTCCGGGTCGGATACCTGACAGACATGACCGTTTGCGGCATGTTCAGCGATAACCCCCCGGGCGGCCCGGCGGCAGGCAAGGAGACAATTGGCATGAGAGTTGGATTCATTGGGGTTGGAAACCTTGGGTGGGCCCATGTGCCGGACCATCCTCCGAAATACGAACCACGAGGTGGTCGTGTTCGATATCAGTGCCGCCGCTATGACTGAGTGCACCAACCTTGGTGCTTCCGCCGCCTCCTCCGTCGCTGACCTTTCCGGCCGATGCGACGTTGTGATTACTTCGCTGCCAATTCCACGGACTGTCGAGGAGGTAGCATTGGGCAAAGGCGGCATCGTAGAATACGCCAACCCGGGGGTGGGTCTTCATCGATCTCTCGACGAACTCCCCCGCGACAGCGAAACGAGTGAGCGAAGGTATGAGGTCCAAGGGTATCCCGATGCTGGAAGCCCTCGTCTCCGGGGGTACGTCGCGAGCAAAGGACGGAACCATCGTCATCATGGTTGGTGGCGACCTGGAAACATTCGAACAGCAATTGCCCCTGCTGAAACTTTTTAGCGGCGAAGTCGTTCACGTTGGCGCCATCGGAGTGGGTTCGACAGCCAAGCTTATTAATAATATGCTGGCATTCTGTAACTCGGCCGCCGCCTCCGCCGCCGAGGCGCTCATGATCGGGAAACGCGCGGGCATTGATCTGCATAAGTTGGACTCGGTAATGCGAAACGCGAGCGGTATGTCATCCTGATACGCGAACATGGCGAACAAAGCCTTCAAGGGGGAATTCGAAGCAACGTTCGCGCTGGACCTTGCCCATAAGGACTTGCGCCTTGCTCTCGATATGGCAGATGAGCTTGGTGTTCCGGGCTTCATCGCTCCTCAGGTAATGAACCTGATGCGGGTCGCGCGCGGTATGGGGCTCGGTGGTAGTGACTCTTGTTCGATCATCCGGGTTTACGAAAACACACTAAACGAGGAAGTTCGCGCATGACTCCATTCCGGTAAAGAGTTAGGGTCGTTCAGGTTGGATTCGCACGAATGCTTGTGTACCGTCGATGGCGCCCTGAAACCGTGTAAATCCGGCGATCATGCGATTTGACGGTGCGCCGGGAGGCGCTGAAACAATGGCAGCGCTTTGGTGAGATGATGGATCCACGCGTGGCGGCGGTGCTCGCCGTGACGCCGCGGCGGATGACGCGGTAAGAGCTTTTCCTTCTCAAGGAACAGGCACGGCGCCGTGCTGGTGTTGTTGGACGATGGGATGAGTTGTGAAGCGGTCGCCAAGGTGCTGTTGCTCGACGACGACACGGTCCGGAGCTGGTACCATCGATATCCGGACGACGGGATCGAGGGTCTGACAAGCTTCAACCATGAAGGCGGCAGTTGCCGGCTAACGGCGGAGCAACAGGACAAGCTGAAAGCCTGGATCGCTGAAACCCTGCCCCGCACGACCCGCGCTGTCGGCGCGTGGATCGCGGCTGAACGCGGTATCGAATACCAGACCCGATCCGGTCTGATTGCTCTGCCGCACCGCCTGGGGATGGAACACCGCGAGCCG